>NZ_JBIPKE010000002.1:0-5026 GCF_044005705.1 Marinoscillum luteum
GATTGGTGAAGTAGATGTAGCCAATGGAAGTGCGACGGACTTCACTGACAATGGCGATGGTACCTACACTGTAGAGATCACCCCTGATGGGACAGGCGATATCACCGTAGATGTCGCAGCGAATGTTGCTCAGGATGCAGCGGGCAATAACAACACAGCGGCCACAACAGTAACGACCGTTTACGATACGACTGCCCCTACAAGCCCAACGGTTACGGCCCAGACGACCAACGACACCACCCCCACGATCAGTGGTACAGCCACTGTAGGCGCAGGAGAGACGCTGACGGTAACAGTCAATGGAATCACCTACACTGCTGGTGATGGCAATCTGGTTGACAATGGAGATGGCACCTGGAGCCTGACGATCCCTGCAGGCAATGCGTTGACAGAAAACACTTATTCGGTGACCGCTACGGTAACCGATGCCGCTGGCAACAGCACCAGTGATGCGACGAGCAGTGAGTTGGTGATCGACACGACCGCCCCTGCCACCGCTCCGACAGTTACAGCCCAGACGACCAACGATACCACCCCCACGATCAGTGGTACAGCCACTGTAGGCACAGGAGAGACGCTGACGGTAACAGTCAATGGAATCACCTACACTGCTGGTGATGGCAACCTGGTTGACAATGGAGATGGCACCTGGAGCCTGACGATCCCTGCAGGCAATGCGTTGACAGAAAACACTTATTCGGTGACCGCTACGGTAACCGATGCTGCTGGCAACAGCACCAGTGATGCGACCACAGGTGAGCTTATTGTCAATACTTCAATATCGGCACCAACAGGTGAAAGTTCACAGAGTTTCTGCATAGCTAATAACCCGACTGTGGCAAACCTGATAGTAACTGGATCGGATATCAAATGGTATTCTGTTCCTACCGGTGGTGTACCGTTATCAGAAACGACCAGTTTAGTAAACGGAACAAAATATTATGCAAGCCAGACGGTAGATGGAGCTGAATCCTCTGAACGACTTGAGGTTACTGTAACCGTTAATGCGACCCCAACGATCACCCTGGATAATATCAATGATCCAGAAACGTGCTCGGGTACTGATGGTAGTTTTATTCTGAGTTTTACTAATGTGCCCGATGGAGCCTACACGTTGACATATAGAGATGAGTCAGCGAGGGATCAAGTATTTGACAATGTCAGTGTGGTGAGCAATTCAGCTACTATTAACAATGTTGGAGCTGGGGTTTATAGTGATATTACAATAACAGTAAATGGTTGCACTTCCGTGGAGGATGTGGACATCACCTTGTCTGATCCCTCACCGGAAACAATTTCTATAGGGACTACAAATAATCCTAGTAACTGCGATGCTCAAGATGGAAGTATTCAGCTCATGGGGCTTACTGCCAACTCAAGTTTTACTGTCGATTATATAGTGGATAATGTGAACGTATCCACCACAGCTAGTTCCAATGCAAGCGGAATTTTGCTGATCAGGGAACTGGGCGCCGGTGTATATAGAAACATTTCTGTGGTTTCCACAGCCAATGGATGCCGTTCTAATGAACTCAGCCGGAGCATTGACTTAGAAGAACCTACTATTTCTTCTATCAGTTTATCGAGTTCAACTAATCCATCTGCATGCGGTGCAAATGATGGAAAAATAATACTTGATGGGTTGTCGAACTCTGCCAGATATGCGGTTTCCTACATTTATAATGGAAGAATCATATCGGGTTCGATTCTGGCGGTTTCAGGGAGAATAGAGATTGAGAACCTTTCAGTTGGTCATTATAGCAATTTTAAAGTTAAGCTATCTGGTTGCGAGTCCAACACCATTGCTGGCCCGGTGGTTTTAACTGACCCGGCGTCCCCTGAGATTAGCCTGAATTCAGTGATCCCAACAAGTTCTTGTAACGCCTCCGATGGAGTGATCAAAATTGGGGGATTGGTCTCTGGATCAAAATATACCTTCGAATACACCTATGCTGGCAGGGTAAAACGATCTACACAATCTATTGTGGCCAATGGAGCTGGAGTAGTAGATATTTCCGGACTTTCAGCGGGAGTTTATACGTTCATCAGCTTGAAAAGTGAGGCTTCCGGCTGTCAATCCAATACCATTGAATCCGCGGAAATTGCGGATACTGGTGCCCCTGAGATAGCCTATGGTTCCACCAGCGACCCAACGGTTTGTGATGGTACTGATGGTTTTATCAGGCTCACGGGATTAGATGCTGGCAGAGAGTATGGAGTTTCATTTTTGGTGGATAACTTAAATGTTACAACCACATTATCAAGTAATGGAAGTGGGGTAATAGAAATAGGTGGTCTCAGGCCAGGTACCTACAAAGACTTCACAGTAAATCGAGTAGGGTGTGTTTCTAATCAATTATCCGAAATTATTGAGCTGAATGAACCTATTACACCGGAGATTTCGGTTACCGACTTTTCAAACCCATCAATATGTGGCGAAGCAGATGGCTGGATTTCAGTGGGTGGTACTATCCCGGATGGTAGTTATAATGTGCAATATGATTTCAATGGTTCCATTATTTCGAGAGTCATAGCCTCTTCATCGGGAGTCTTGTTGATTAATAATCTTAGCGCCGGATCCTACCAGAACTTTAGTATTGAGCTTTCGGGATGCTCATCTAATATTGTTAGATCCCCGATTTCATTAACTGATCCGGGAAGTCCTGAGATTAATTTCAATAGCCAGTTAAATCCGACCTCATGCGCTTCTTTTGACGGATTTATCAAACTCTCGGGATTGACACCTTCGGTCTCATATGACTACATCTATTTCAAAGATGGAGTGGAAGTTACTTCTGGTTCACCGTTAGTGGCAGATGCCGCTGGAGTAATAGAAATCAGTAACCTGACATCCGGTTCTTACCTCAATCTCTCTGTTTCCGAAAGTGGCTCAAATTGTAGATCCAACACAATTGAGGTTATAGTCCTCAATCCTCCGGATATCAGTATTTGGACATATACTCACCCTACGACATGTGCTGGTACTGACGGTAATATTGAAATTCAAGGACTGACACCGGGATTGAGTTATACATTTAGTTATCGCATCAACTCAGGCTCTGAGATCAATGACAATATAGTCGCTGACAGTTGGGGCAACTATGCATTGGAAGGCTTGTCCGCTGGGAATTATTCTGACATCACTGTTGAAATTGACGGATGTATTTCAAATGCACTTTCGGTGGACTTGAACAATCCGGACAATGCTGTGATCGCTTTGGAGAAAGTGACAGTTCCATTGTCTTGCGAGGCTGATAACGGAAGTATTAAGCTGACTGGTCTTGAGGTGAGTACTGATTATGAGTTGCATTACACCAGCAATAGTCAAAAAGATACCCTCTATGTGCGTAGTGATGGATCTGGTTATATCTTGATTTCAAACCTTGCGCCAGGGGAGTACACTTCCATTTATGTGATTTCAAAGGAATGTCAATCTAATATTTTGGGCAGTGTGATCGTAGGTCAGGCTCCAGAGATGATTATAGTCTCAGTAAATGCAGTGAATCCGACTACCTGTGGAGGGATGGATGGATACCTTGACCTCACTTTTCAAGATATCCCGGATGGGTCTTATAGCATTACTTATTCGGATGAAAATCTAAACGAAAAAGTGTTTAGCAGTGTATCCATTCTTTCCGGAGTGGCCAACATCAGCGGCTTAACTGCGGGCAGTTATAATAATTTGACAGTGACCGTAGGAAGTTGTAAATCCAGTGGAGACATAGATGCCTCCTTAAGTGATCAGCAGCTTTGTGATTCAGATGGTGATGGCGTATCCGATTTAGAAGAAGACATAGATGGTGATGGAGACCCTACCAATGATGATTCTGATGACGATGGCACGCCTGATTATCTCGATACTGACGATGATGGTGATGGTGTTCTCACGGAAGATGAAGATACAGATGGTGATGGAGATCCTACTAACGATGATTCTGATGGTGATGGCACTCCCGATTATCTGGACACAGATGATGATGGCGATGGTGTCCTGACAGAGGACGAAGACACTGATGGAGATGGCGATCCCACGAATGACGATTGTGATGCTGATGGTACGCCAAACTATCTGGACGCTGATCCCTGTGATACAGATGGAGACGGCCTGGATGATAGCGAGGAAGACACAGACGGAGACGGTAATCCATACAACGATGATTGTGACCAGGATGGTACTCCAAACTTCCAGGATGCAGACACTTGCGACGATGGCACCGATACCGACGGTGACGGTGTAACGGACGTAGAAGAAGACATTGATGGCGATGGCGATCCTACCAATGATGATTCCGATGGTGATGGTACACCTGATTACCTGGACACCGATGATGATGGCGATGGTGTCTTGACAGAGGATGAAGACACTGATGGAGATGGCGACCCCACGAATGACGACTGTGATGCTGATGGTACGCCAAACTATCTGGACGCTGATCCCTGTGATACAGATGGAGACGGCCTGGATGATAGCGAGGAAGACACAGACGGAGATGGTAATCCATACAACGATGATTGTGACCAGGATGGTATACCAAACTTCCAGGATGCAGACACTTGCGACGATGGCACCGATACCGACGGTGATGGTGTAACGGACGCAGAAGAAGATATTGATGGTGATGGCGATCCTACTAACGATGATTCCGATGGTGATGGCACACCTGATTATCTGGACACAGATGATGATGGCGATGGTGTCTTGACAGAGGATGAAGACACTGATGGAGATGGTGATCCTACCGATGACGACTGTGATGCTGATGGCACGCCAAACTATCTGGACGCTGATCCATGCGACACAGACGGAGATGGTCTGAACGATGAAGAAGAAGACACCAACGGAGATGGTAATCCATACAACGATGATTGTGACGAGGATGGTACGCCAAACTTCCAGGATTCGGATAGCTGTGATACGGATGGGGACGGTATCCTGGATGAGGATGAGGACCTGGATGGCGATGGAGACCCTACCAATGATGACTGTGATGCTGATGGCACACCAAACTATCTGGATGCTGATCCC
>NZ_JBIPKE010000004.1:0-30852 GCF_044005705.1 Marinoscillum luteum
TCACCTGTCCATCAGGTCTACGGTGATCATCCCTGATAGCAGGGTGATGATCCTCGATGTGACCGGCAGAACACTCTATGACCAACATGTAAGTTTTGAGTCAAAAGAGGCCATACTCGACCTCTCGAAACTTGGCGCAGGCGTATATCACGTCATCATCGAACTACCTGATTCCAAAAAGTCCTTTAGGGTGATGAAGAAGTAAAAAAGAGTGGGGCGGCCGATGAATCGGCCGCTCCACTCTTTTTTACTATTTGATCTGCTTTTTAATTTTCTTTTTTGAATGAACTGAGCACTTTTTGATCCTCTTCTTTTGATCCGAGTCCCAACCAGTCCAGCGTAGATCGATACATGATATTTTCCAGATCTTCTTCAGGTAAATTCATTTCCTCAATGAACTTACCTATCTCCAAATCTCCCAAAGGAAAAGGATAATCAGAACCCAGACATACTTTATCAGAACCTACCAGCTTGATAACATAGTCGAGCAACATCGGGTCATGGGTAATGCTATCCACCCAAAATTTACCCAGGTATTCTCGAGGATTTACGTTGTTGTGCACCGCCACCAAATCCGGGCGACATTCAAACCCCCGCTCCAGTCTCCCAATAGTGGTCAAAAAAGACCCTCCGGCGTGAGCAAAACATACACGCAGTTTGGGGTATCGTGCAAACACACCCCCAAAGATCATAGAAGCTACTGCCCGGGCAGTTTCGGCAGGCATTCCCACCAGCCAGGGCAACCAGTACTTTTCCATATCCGCTTTCCCCATCATATCCCATGGATGAACCAATACGGCCATGTCTAATTTTTCGCAAGCTTCGAAAAACTCAAAAAACCGGGGTTTGCTGAGGTTGTGCTGATTGATATTGGACCCAATCTGTACTCCGGGCAGTCCCAATTCTTTCATTCGCTCCAGCTCCCCAATGGCCAGGTCCACGTCCTGCATGGGTACGGTACCGAGCCCTATATAATGCTTAGGGTGTTTTGCCACCACCTCAGCGATGTGATCATTCAAAAACATAGAAAGATCCAGGCAATCCTTTGGCTCAGCCCAGTAGCTAAACATCACCGGAATGGTGCAAACTACCTGTATTTTCGTATTGAATTTTTCATACTCCCTGATCCGCACCTTAGGGTCCCAGCAGTTCTCTTCTATTTCTCTGAAAAACTTATCCCCCTTCATCATCAGGGCGGCTCCCTGCCTGTGATGGAGCAAGCTGATAAACTCACCATATCCAAATTTCTCCGCAAAATTGGGAAGCTTCTCCGGCAGGATATGCGTGTGCATGTCTATTTTAAGTGGGGTCTTGGGTGCTGTCATACCTCAAAAATAATAAATCCTATCGGCAATACTTCTTTAGTACCTTCTCTGCCTGCAGCATTCCCAGAGTATTTGCCCTTTGCAGGTAATGGCAAGCCTCCTCTTTATTGTCCAGTTCCAGATAAGACATGGCCCCATTGTACCACACCATGCCATTGGTCGGATCAGCCGTCAGGTATTGATTGTAGTACGCTGCTGCACGCTCAAATTGCTTTTCATAAAAAAAGGAATTGCCAATGAGGTAGTAGATTTCAATCCTCTCGGGTTCTAATGCCTTTGCATGATTAAAATCTGCCCGTGCCAGCACAAACTGATTCATTTTCAGTAAAATCCGTCCCCGATTAATATAAGACAGTGCATCGGCATCATCATTTTGAATGCTTTTGTCAAAGTACTTTTTAGCTAAAATATAATTACCCTCTGACATGGCCCTGGAAGCCAGCAGACTCAGCGTGGGTCCGAAACTTTCATCTTCCAAAAGGTCATCAGGTAGTACCACGGATGGATCTAGCAGCGCCAGATTATACCAGGCCAGCTGATTTCCACGGTCCAGGGTGATGGTCAGCTTCAAATCTGCCAATGCCCCTGCCTGGTTATTCATTTTCTCATGTAGTAGTGCCCTGCTAATCAAATAAGTCGCCAGGGTATCCACCATGAGTGCCTCATTGTAATCTGCCAGTGCCTCATCATACTCGCCCATTTTCTCGCTGGCCTGCCCACGGTAATGAAAAAGTTTTGACCTCAGATTATTCACAGAAAGAATCTGATTCTGCTCCTGACCACTTGGATCCAGCTGGAAATAAACACCCCTGGTTTGAGTAATACCCTCTGTATTGATCAAAACACTGAGATCAGCATGTGCCTGAGCGGGATCTCCGTAATTCAAATAAATAATAGCTTTTTGAAAAATGGCCTCATCATATCTGGGGTCCAACTTGAGGGTGGCTTCATAGGAGGAAACGGCTCGCAAGTCCCGCCCCATGGCTTCATGCACTAGCCCACTCAGATAAGCAGCATCGGCTGTGGGTGCCAGCTGCATGGACTGATTCACCAGGTCTAGTGCTTCATGATAATTTCGGGTTCTGTACTCCTGTTGGGCTTTCTCGTATAGCTCCTCCGCCCGCTGATATTTGGACTGAGCTTCAACTGAGAGCACCATCCAAAACAGGCCCAACCATACGATGTAATTTCTCATCATATTTACTCAAACGAAATATTGAGCGCTGGTTTATACTTTCCCCTTGTTTAATTTCGACAGCACTCCGTGAGTAAGAAAAGAAGGACTCATCGACAGCATACTTGTGCCAACAATAGGCCTATTCTATCCTACCCGACTCGAATACACATTATAAGTAAATAGGCGAAGTGATTAATAAACTTGCTTGATGGTCATGCCACTTTCCTTGGACAAATGCTGAAATTTACCATTTTCATACCGGTAAAAACTCACCGCCATCACCAGAAAAAGCGCCATTTCATCAGGCAATTCCTTCAGGTCCAATGAAACCTGTGCAGTCATTGGTTCAATGGGTATTTTCAGCAAAGGAAGCATGGGGCTCTCATAAGAACCGTATTTACCATGAAACTCCTTATTTACCGCACGGTATACCTTCTGCCCCATGTCATATTGGTAATCGGACAAAGCTACCAGGCGCGCATTGATCTTGAAATTTGTCGCCTCCTTAGGCTTCTTGAAAGTGGTCTCAGGAATGAAAGCAGGAAAGTGCAGGATCACCTGACCCTTTCTACTCCCTGACTTCACAAAGTATTTCGCACCAAAGATATCTTCGTAAGGTGCCGTGGTGTTGAACTCAAAACCGTTCAGCTTGTGACCGTGCTTGCTGAGATACAAGGGCCGTGTACCTGATTTTCCTTCTTCGAATGTAGCAATGTTTCTAAACTGAGCAGTAAGCCTACCGGATACGTACGTTTCACAGATTTCTGACATCCCTTCAGACAGGGAATTTCTCAGAACCTTAGACATCATGGACGCTACACCAAATTCCTTTTGGTTGTTTCTGAGTTCTTCGTAAGTGGCTTTGTTTTTAATGTCTTCCGCTGAAGGTCCTCCTTTTCTGGCCAGGATACTTCCATCCACGCCCTTGATTTGGTAAACACGATAACCTTTGGGAATCTTCTGGTCGAGAGTAGATTCAGTACTAATTTTCATTCGCTGATTAGGGTTGTTGATTGGTTGATCAAATTCTAGTGTGGGAATATAAATAAACAATCAATTAAAAGAAAGAATATACTTCTAAAATCCTTTAACTATATGATTTTTTATCACTGATAAACAATTAGTTATCCCTTGCTCATCTCGAGAAATATGAAATCATCAGAAAAGAATTTTTCTCGGAGTGCGCGTTACATATCTTCCAAAATATGATTCATATCGAAACAAATTTTTCATTTTTGCCTTTAGTTAGAATAAAACTATAAAAAGGGATGAAAAAATACTTTGGCGAAAATTTGAAGAATGATCTTCCTGCGGGAATGGTAGTGGCACTTGTGGCCTTACCCTTATGTCTGGGAATCGCTCTGGCCTCAGGAGCACCTCTTTTTTCAGGTATCATTGCGGGAATAGTGGGCGGTATAGTCGTGGGTGCCCTCAGTGGCTCACAGCTGAGTGTAAGTGGACCTGCTGCAGGACTTACGGTAATCGTGCTCAATGCGATAGAATCCCTTGGGGCCTTTGAATCCTTTCTTCTGGCCGTCTTTCTTGCCGGGCTTATTCAATTCATCCTTGGTATGCTCAAGGCAGGTATAATTGGTCACTTCTTCCCTTCGTCGGTAATCAAGGGTATGTTGTCAGCCATCGGCCTAATATTGATATTAAAGCAAATACCTCACGCACTGGGTGACGATCGTGACTATGAAGGTGATGAGAGTTTCTATCAGCCCGATGGTGAAAATACGTTCACTGAGATCATCATGGCCCTTCAAAACATTGATAAAGGAGCACTGCTTATCAGCATGATTGCCATTGCCATCCTGATCTTGTGGGAGAGGCCATTTATGAGGAAACAGAAATGGACCAACGTAATCCCCGGCCCACTGGTAGCTGTAGCATGGGGCATTTTTGCCAATGCGGTGTTATTCCGTCAATTTCTCCCTGATTTTGTGCTTTCAAGTAAACATCTGGTCACCTTACCGATCAGTAGTTCCGTCTCAGAGTTTTTGGGGTTCCTTACTGCTCCTGACTTTTCGCAGCTCCTGAATGTAAATATTTACATCACGGCTTTCACCATTGCCATAGTGGCTAGCCTGGAAACTCTGTTGAGTCTGGACGCTGTGGACAAACTGGATCCTTACAAAAGAATCGCGAGTACTAACCAGGAACTCAAAGCACAGGGTACTGGCAATATGGTTTCGGGTCTTCTGGGCGGACTACCCGTTACAGCGGTAATTGTAAGAAGTACAGCCAACATCAGCTCAGGAGGTCAAACGAAGGTTTCAGCAGTGTTTCATGGTTTACTTCTGGCCATGTCAGTTATTTTCTTTCCCGGCTTCCTCAATATGATCCCTTTGTCGGCGCTGGCAGCGGTACTCTTGCTGGTGGGCTACAAACTTAGTAAACCATCCATTTTCAAAGGCCTATATGCTAAAGGGACCTCACAGTTTTTACCGTTTCTGATCACCATACTGGCGATTCTTTTCACAGACCTCCTCATCGGTATCACCATTGGTATAGTGGTCGGTCTTTACTATGTGGTGAAGGCTAACCTACATCAGGCCATCACCCTGAAAGAATTGGGCCCTGACAATTTTGTCATCACCCTGGAAAAAGACGTAAGTTTTCTGAACAAGGCCTTTTTGAGAAAAACCTTAAGAGGGATTCCGCCTAACTCACATGTCGTTTTTGACGAAACAGAGTCGATTTTCATTGATGAGGATATTTTAGAAACCATTGAGGATTTCAAAAAAACCGCGATCAATGATGGGATTTCCATCAAAGTGAAGCCAGCACCCAATACAAAGAACCCGAAATTGACAGAGGCATAATTTCGTCTGCGGAATATTGACTAGCTTTTCGGTGATGATTTGGATCAAAAACCTGCGTACAGGAGTGTTGGTGCTCGTCCTGCTGGTAAGCGGATTGGCTTTTTCCGGATGCCATGCTTCCTACTATAAGATTCCGATTACCAAATCAAGGAAGCACTTTCGGCCATATGACGATAAAAAGGATCGTGGCAAAAAGCGTGTCCACATCAAGAAGTACAAATCCCTAAACCGTACCAAGAAAATTAATGACCAGTAGGATTTACATACTGTTATTACTTGCGCTCACTTTTTCGTCCTGCAATCTCACCACTTCCCCCAAGGTGGGAGCACTGGGTGATCATGCCATGGTGGTTTCGGCACACCCCTTATCTACAGCGGTCGGTCTCAATGTCCTCAAACAGGGAGGAAATGCCATAGATGCTGCAGTGGCCACTCAATTTGCGCTAGCCGTGGTTTACCCACGAGCGGGAAATATAGGAGGTGGTGGTTTTTCGGTCATCAGACTGACAGACGGGAGCATTGCCGCACTTGATTTCAGAGAAAAAGCACCTGCTCAGGCGGAGCGAAAGATGTTTCAGGATTCACTGGGCAATGTAGTCGGTGAATTAAGTACCATCGGACACCTGGCGGCCGGTGTACCGGGGAGCGTGGCTGGTATGTGGGAGTTACACCAAAAATATGGCAGCCTTCCGTGGGCAGACCTTGTACAACCCGCTATCGACCTGGCTTTCGAAGGATTCCTCATCACAGCCAATGAGGCTGAGGCCTTGAATGAGAAACAAGAGGATTTCAGGCAAGCCAACCACTATCGCCCCTGGGTAGTGAGAGAAAACGGCTGGCAAGCCAATGATTATGTGAATCAACCACAGCTGGCTGCCACGCTTTCATTCATCAGAGACTCTGGTAGGGATGGCTTCTATAAAGGAATTGTCGCCCAACAAATTGTGAAGGAAATGCAACGTGGAAACGGGCTGGTTACCCACGAGGACCTGCAAAACTATGAAGCCATCTGGAGAGCCCCTCTGGTAGGCACCTACAGAGGGCACAGAGTCATTAGTATGCCTCCTCCTTCCAGTGGTGGGGTAGCAGTATTGCAGATGCTCCAGGGTGCCGAATTACTGAATGTTGGTCGATACGAACACAACTCTACCAATGCCGTACACCTCATGGCCGAAATAGAACGGCGGGTATTTGCTGACCGATCCAAACACCTCGGAGATCCCGATTATTTTCAGGTTCCCGTACAGCAGCTCCTTAGCCCGGATTATAACGCATCCAGGTTTGCGGACATTTCCATTGATCAAACGACCCCTTCGACCGATATACAAGGTGGTGAAGTTCCTTACGAATCTCCTGAGACCACTCACTTTTCCATTGTAGATGCTGATGGGAACGCCATCTCTACCACCACCACCCTCAACCTCAACTACGGATGCAAAGTATGGGTAAAAGGTGCCGGCTTTGTGCTCAACAATGAGATGGATGACTTCAGCTCCAAGCCGGGAGTCCCCAATTTCTTTGGACTGATCGGGGCGGAAGCCAACGCCATTGCTCCAGGAAAAAGAATGCTCAGCTCTATGACACCCACCATTGTGGAAAAAGACGGAGCGCTCAAAATGGTGCTCGGATCGCCGGGAGGAGCCACCATACTCACATCCGTCTTCCAGACTGTGCTCAACGTGATCGACTATGAGATGACCATGCAGGAGGCGGTATCAGCCAAAAAAGTTCATCACCAGTGGCTCCCAGACCAGATCAAAGCCGAGACAGATGCCATCAGCCTGAAAACCATCGAAGAGCTGGAACAACTTGGCCATTCCTTTGAGTTTGTGGACAAAATTGGTCGTAACGACTGCATTCTTGTGCGCGAAGATGGCCGACTGGAAGGAGGAGCTGACCCCCGTGGGGACGATAAGGCCGCAGGTTTTTAGTCTCTCACCACCTCAAACTCCACACGCCTGTTCAGCTTCCTGGAAGCCTCGTCGGCATTGCTGGCAACTGGCTGAGAGCCTCCATAGCCCTCACCACTTATCCGCCCGGCCGCAATTCCCCTGGATACCAGATACTCCGTGACCGCAATCACCCGCTCCTTAGACAGGTACACATTGAGCTGTTCGTTGCCCACATTATCGGTGTGACCTTTAAGGAAAATCTTAACCTCCGGGTTTTCATTCATCATTTCCACGACCAGGTCCAGTTCTTCCTCAGACCCTTCCACAAAGTTGGCCGTGCCCCTGTAGAAAAGTACGTGCTCCAGGGTGATGGTATTGCCCGTAGACAAGGGATCCAACAACACCTTCGCCGATACCCCCGAAGCAAAATCATCCCGGGATAGAATTCTCTTGGAGGATAAATAGCCATCCGCTTTAAATTCAAAATTCAAAGGTTGACCCAGGTCGGGAATCTGTATCTCGCCCTTGTCATTCGTAGAATAGAGGCTGGTATCTCCCTCCAACACCACCTGTCCGGTACCTTGAATAGGCGCTTCCGAAATCTTATCGAGCAGGTACACCGTCAGAAAAACTTCGGCCTCTGCGGTGGCCACCATGCTCACCACGGTATCATTCCTCACTTCTGCCACTATATCCGATGTAATCCTGATCCGCTTGATATCCCCATAGCCATCACTATTCTGGGTAGAGACAAAATAAGCGTAATCTGAATCGGAGGTGAAAGCAAAGGAAGTTTCAGCTCCCGGGGTATTCACGGCGCTGCCCAGGTTCACAGGTGAGGACCAATTCTGCCAGGTATCATCCAGTCTCCGGGACTGGAAAATATCAAAACTACCCTGGCCTCCCAGTCCATTCGACGCAAAGTAAAGTGTCTTATTATCCTCAGCGAGGAATGGCGTCAGCTCCTGCAACGCAGTATTCACCACGTTTCCGAGATTTTTGGGTGCGGACCATGAACCATCTGGCTGAAGCCTGCACACAAACAAATCATCTACCCCATAGCCCAGATTGTTTTCCAGGCTTAGCAGTAGATATCTGCCATCGGCAGAAATAGTACCAGTCTGAATAGGTGAGCGATTTTTGAAAAATGGTATGTCTACCTGAAAAACTTCTCCCCCATCCAGAGGCTTGGCAAATACTCCGCCGTAGTGCATTCCCACAGAGAACCAAACCTTGTGAAAAAGAAAATAACGTCCATCAGGTGTCAACCCCGCAGGAGCTGTGAATTGATCGTCGTTCAATGACATATTGGATGCCGTCGCCCAGGCACTGTCGTAGGCACTCACCCATATGTCGCCTTTATCCTTTGATCCACCTTTGTTGCCCGCAAAATTGGCCCGTGAGAAGTATAATTGGCTATTGTCAAAATCCAAGAAAATGTAATTCTCACTACTCGGGGTATTCAAAGGCTTTAAGGATTCAGGGCTCCCAAAAAATTGCACCTGAGCACCGCAGAAAAAAGAAACAACAAGCAAAAAGGTGAAAACAATGTTTCTGATCATTATATAAATATTCAATGATTTATTGTGAAGATTTTTATTTGGTACAAATCTTATATATTTTTGAACAATACAAAGAGGCTCCAATCTCAGCTGTAAAGTTAAACAAGTGTATGAAAGCATCCGGAATCCCTGTCCTTAGGTCAGGGATTTCTTTTTTTACACTTACAAAAGGATGGTCCCTGATATAAAACCGCCACGGAAGTAGCGCATCCTCGCCCGCATAGTCCACCCCCACCCTCGTGGTTGCTTCTATTTCCAACTCCTTTGGAGCTTCAATATTGCGAGCCAGCCACAATGTATCTCCACATAAATCCAACGCATTGTGTTTTTTATGAATACCCATAGCCTTACTTAACGTGCCTGGCCCAGCCGTAAGTTTGCTAAACGGCACCTTACTTCCACGCCGAATGTGCATGGTTTCGGTACCCCACACTGGCTCCAGGGCACGTATCAACACCGCATCGGCCAATCCTTCCTCATTTGATACCACATTAAACAAATGATGAATTCCATAGCACAAATAAACATAGGCTACCCCGCCCTTTTCGAACATCACCCTAGTGCGCTCAGTTCTGCCTGCATGAGCGTGACAAGCCCGATCATTTCTGCCACAATAGGCCTCTGTTTCGACGATTTTGCCTGCTGTGATAATTCCATCTATGTTTGTGAAAACATACTTACCTAATAACTCTTTAGCTACATGTACTACATCTGAATGATTATAGAACGATTGCGGCAGTTTTTCGTAAGATGAAAGATCAAACATATCTTAAACACAAATTTCTTGAATATGATGAGTAAAATCACAAAACTAACCTTATTAGCTTTTTTATGCGCGTATGGTACTGCCATGGCACAAATCAACACTCCGCAGGCAAGTCCGGCAGGCTCTGTTTCCAGCGTGGTAGGCCTCACTGAGGTGAGCATCGACTACTTCCGTCCAAAAGTAAAGGACAGAAAAATATTTGGAGAAGGTAGCGAGTTTCTGCAGCCTTACGGACAACTCTGGAGAACCGGTGCCAACTCAGGATCCAAACTCACTCTAAGCACTGAAGCCACAATAGCCGGAACAAAAGTACCAGCAGGTGAGTACCTCATCTTCACCATCCCAGGCAAAGACGAATGGTCTTTCATGCTTTACAGCGACCTGAGCCTGGGGGGAAACGTGAACGGATACGACGCTAAGAACGAAGTGGTAAAAGCCACTGTGAAGGCAGAGAAACTATCTTCACCTGTGGAAGCGCTGACCTTCAACATCTCAGACATCAGTGAGGACAATACCAAAGCTAACATTGAACTTACCTGGAGTGATGTATCTGTAAAAGTACCTCTGGAGGTCTCTTTTGTAGAGCAGGTAATGGCTGACATTGAAGCTAAGACCAAGGTAAATCCTTCTAACTATGTGCAGGCAGCAGGTTTTTACCTGTCTCAAAACAAAAACTTGCCACAGGCTTTGGAGTGGATGAATACCTACCTGGCGATTGGAGACAATGGTCAGCAGTTTTGGCATGTACACACCAAGGCACGTATTCTGGCAGCTATGGGCAACAAAAAAGAAGCCATTGCCACTGCTCAGAAGTCACTTGATATTGCCAAAGCCAGCCCTAATGGTGATTTTGGATATGTAAAAAGAAACCAGGATTTTATTGCTTCTTTGAAGTAATAACAATCTCTCTTACTACGAACGAGGCCCCGTGGATTTCATCCACGGGGCCTCGTTTTTTTTATCCCTGGAGTGAGACTATACCTTCCTTTGAATGGTCTGAAAGAGCAAGCCCAACCCAATCGTAAGAAAACACCCGATGGCATTGTACCAGAGATAGCCCAACGTGAAAACCCCGTAGATGGTCAGGAAATGAAACACAATCACGCTGGTTTGTGCAATGATGGCCGCCCAAAAAACGGCGTTTCCTTTCACATATTTTAAGAAAAAGGCTGTCAGGAAAATACCCAGAATGGTTCCATAAAAGATGGATCCGACTATATTGACTGCCTCGAGTAAATTCTCTGAATTCTTAGCCAGTACTGCAAAGGAAATAGCCACAATACCCCATACCAAAGTCAGGGCTTTGGAGATGAACAAATGATACTTATCATCCTTGTTGATCAGACGTTTGTAAAAATCAATGGTAGTGGTGGATGAGAGCGCATTCAGCTCAGACGATGTAGACGACATGGCCGCTGAAAAAATCACAGCAATCAACAAACCAATCAGGCCGTGAGGCAGAAAAGTGAGAATGAAGGTGAGAAAAACGTAATCAGAATCTTTGGTTTCAATTTCAGGATCCATCTTCACCAGCAAATCTTTCACCTGCTGCCTCACGGCTACAGACTCATTGTCTACCTTCTTCAGCTCCTGTGCAATGACCTCAGACTCGGCATCCGGTGCCTTTGAAAAATCCAAAGCCAGGGCTTTCCGCTCATTCATCAGCCCCTCATAGGTACGCTCCAGATCCTGGTATTCCGTTTTATAGGCTGAATCATTCAGACGCTGCACCGAGACCTCCTTGAAATGGACGGGCGGAGCATAAAACAGATAAAACACATAGACCATCACACCCAGAAACAAAATGAAGAACTGCATCGGGATTTTCAGAACAGCATTAAACATCAGGCCCATGCGGCTTTCAGTCACATTGCGCCCTCCCAGGTAGCGCTGTACCTGCGACTGATCCGTACCAAAATAGGACAAGGCCAAAAACAGCCCCCCGGCCAACCCCGACCAAATGGTATAGCGCTTTTCAAAGTTGAAATCCAGGTCCACGGCATTCAGTTTCTCCAGCTTACCAGCAATACTCACTGCTTCCCCAAATGAAACATAGTCGGTAATGTAGGAGATGAGAATAAAGAAAGCCACAAACATCCCACCCATAATCACCGCCATCTGATGCTTCTGGGTAATGCTCACAGCCCTCGTTCCTCCGGAGACGGTATAGATGATCACGAGCGTGCCAGTCACCAGTATGGTGGCTGTAAGGTCCCAATCCAGAATACTGGACAGAATGATTGCCGGAGCATAAATGGTAATCCCTGCTGCCAAACCCCGCTGCACCAGAAAAAGTAACGCTCCTAACATTCTGGTCTTCAGATCAAACCGGGACTCCAGGTATTCATAGGCCGTGTAAACTTTCAGTCTATAAAAAATAGGAATAAACACGGCAGAAACTATAATGAGGGCGATGGGTAACCCCAGGTAATTCTGTACAAATCCCATCCCGCTCTCATAGCCCTGCCCGGGTGTGGAAATAAAGGTCACGGCGCTGGCCTGAGTGGCCATCACGGACAGGCCTATGGTACCCCAGCGCATCGACTTATCCCCCAGAAAATAGCCATCAATATTCAGCTGCCCTCTGGTACGCCACACTCCGTAGGCCACGATAAAAATCAACGTACCAAACAGTACAATCAGGTCAAAATAATTCATCGGAAAGAAATGCTGAACAGGTATAACAAAAAGATGATCAACACGAGATTGCCTATGACCAGCCAATAAATGGTACTCCAGCTCTTGAAGTACGGCGGGGTAGCCAGGTCACGGTCATTCTTTGGTTCTTCCATATTTTATTTGGGTTTGTCTGCTTTGCCTAGTGACACCATATTGATAAGTAGTCTGTAAGCCCCTGGCACACCAGCCGGGAGTTCTCTGAAAAATGAAATGCCCGTATAGCAGTAATAACCTTTCCCGTAGGGAGCGACTAACAAACTGCCTTGCTTCTCTTCTTCACCAGGATCATTCATACCCAAAAGCGGCACAAATTCTTTCGACCACTCTCCGGGGAAATAAAGCCCCCGCTCCTGTACCCATCCATCGAAATCAGATGGACTCAATTTGATCGGAGTATTCAGTACCGGGTGTTTGGGTTTCAGAAACTTCACCGGAGCCTCCTCCACTGTGACACGATCACGGGAGAGCTTCAACGGAAAGGGTGCGATCTCCTCAGTCACCAGCTGATGGCTGGTATTGTACTGAACAATCATATTCCCACCCTTTTTCACATAGTCAAAAAGCTCCTGATTCTTAAAACTCAACCATTGAACGGTGTTAAAAGCCCTTATGCCCAGGATCACCGCATCATATCGCGCCAGATTCCCGGCACTCACGTCATCCTTATCTAAAATGTCCACCTGATAGCCGATCTGCTCCAGACTAAACGGCAACTCGTCTCCGGCACCCATGATGTACGCGATGCGTCCGGTCAGCTCACCCACATCCAACTTCACCACCTTCACTTGTGCTTTTGGATAAAGCGTTTGCACGGGAATATGATCATAAGCAATCACCTCTTTACCCAGGTCGTATTTCTTCCCATCCGAAAGCTCCACCACAGCGGATATCTGAGCATTTGATGGTCCTTCAGGTGGGGTGAGTGAGAAATCAAATGATTGTTCACCTCCGGCTTCCTGAATGGCCACCTCGTAAAAATCTGGTGACGACTTCCAGCCTTCAGGCAAATTCAAAGTCACCCGACCCGATATATCATCTCGACCGGCAATCACCTTTACAGGCATCTTTTTTGACTTGTTTCCTGCAAAGATCAAGGCTCTGGAATCCAGATTCACCATCACCGGAGGCCTGATCTCCAGCGGGCTCCGCACCTCTCCTTTCACAGGGTCTGTGGTTTTGAAAATCACCGGCACTTCGTAATCCAGAAACTGACCCTCTGAGCTCAGTGACACGCGTGCCTTCAATGCGGGAGGATTTTGAGGTAAGCCAATCAATCGCTGATCGCTCACCGAATACATACCTTCTGTGGCATCTGTATTCAGCCAGTATGGGTGGGTATATGGAGTGCTTTTTGAAAGGGGAAACTGATAGGAAAACTGATTTTTCTGATTGTTTTCCAAAGCAAGGTTATAGATGAAGCGTTCATCATTCTGATCCAGGGTCACCGAGGAAAGGGTCAGGTCGGCATGGCTCCTGTTGATCACCTCCAGGGTGATCCTGATCGAATCTCCCGGCACGTAGAAAGGCTTTTCACTTGTCAGCTCCAGGTAAGTACCGGTAATGGCCAAAATGGTCTCCCTCAGCTCAGCTAGTTTCACCTCTTTCCAAAACTGATCCGGCATCTTCAACAGGGCCTTCCTCGCATGAAGCAATTCACCCAAGATATTCGCTGGCTGGGCAGGATCAAAGTTACGCCTGGCCTCCGCCAGATAGTAAGCCACTTCCTCAGAGTCTGCCACCCGTGACCAGCTGGTATTGATGCCTTCAAAAAGTGCCTGGTCTGTTTCAGCCCCACCCCACTGCTCAAAGTATTCAAAATCAGCCCCCCGGCTCCCGGAAGACCCAAAGCCCTGACTCTTGTGCATACTTCGGCTCAGCGCACTGATCTCTGTATAGGACTTGCCCAAATGGGGATTGTATTGCCCCACATCCAGCTTCAAATAACCTTCATCATTAAACACCCGCCCGCTTCTTCGGTAAGCCCAAAGACCGATGTTATAAAAAATCTTTGCTGGTGCCCAGGGGGATACATATTGGAGCTGTTCGGGATACACTGTGGAGTCACCACTCTTCTCAAATGCCTCCATGGCCAATATGGCTGAAGCCGTATGATGACCGTGAGTGACACCTGGCTCCCGACTAAACCTTGTGATGATTACATCTGGCCTGAATTGACGAATGGCCCAAACAAAATCAGCCAATACTTTATCCCGATCCCATACCCTGAAGGTCTCATCCGGGTCTTTGGAATATCCAAAATCATTCGCACGGGAGAAAAACTGCTCCCCGCCATCCACAGACCGGGCGGCCAGCAGCTCCTGGGTGCGGATCACCCCCAAACTTTCTCTGATTTCGGGACCAATCAGATTCTGACCTCCATCGCCTCTCGTAGCGGCTACATACCCCGTCCGGAAGTGTGCTCCGTTGGCGAAGTATGCTATTAACTGAGTGTTTTCATCATCTGGATGTGCGGCCATGTAAAGCACAGACCCCAGTGTGTTCAGCTTTTCCAGCCGCTGAATAATAGCGCCGGAAGAGTAATCTGCCTGCCCCTGACCGAACAGGATGGTGGTGAAAAATAGGGTGAGAAAGGTTGACGAAATTCTAATGATCATATGATGACAATTGTTTGAGTAGTACGTGTAGTAAAAATCAAAGTTGGATAAACGTGTCTGGCGGCATGCCAAACGGATAACTGGTGGCTTACCAGATCAATTCCGCTAAAATACATTCATCCACGTTCTCTCCTGATTGTATCCCAGAAAAGCACCTGCAATTTCCAGTGGTGAATCAATATTATTGTGATAGAGCTGTCCGGTACCTAGCCCCTGATAGCCCGTCGAAGGAAACCTACCCGCGAACTGCGCGATGGCGTTCAAAGAGATATTGCTCTCCAATGCCGAGGTGAGCCACCAACCAATCCCTTGCTGCTCTGCGAGGGATATCCACTCAAGGGTAGCTCCAAATCCGCCCAGCAAAGTGGGCTTCAGTATGATGTATTGAGGGCTGATGAACTTCAAGAGCTCCTGTTTTTGAGAAAATTCATTCACCCCGATCAGTTCTTCGTCCAGGGCAATGGGTACGGGCGAGCGCTTACACAATAGCTGCATGGCCTCATGCTGACCAGCCATAACGGGCTGCTCAATAGAATGAATACCCAACTCCTCCAACTGGCTGAGCCTTGAGAAAACCTCATCCGTAGCAAAGGCTCCATTGGCATCCACCCTGATGATCAAATCCGGATCGTGGGCCCTCAGAAGTCTCAGCAGCGAAAGCTCCTGTTCAAAGTCTATCGCCCCAATTTTCATTTTGATGCATTTGAACCCTGCGGATAGTTTACCAGCTATCTGCTCGCGCATGGCATCCTCTGCACCCATCCAGATGAGTCCGTTGATGGGAATGGCACTGATCCCTCTATAGAAATCATTATTGAAAATCAATCGCCTGCCACCGTTGATCAAATCCAGAAAAGCGGTCTCCAAAGCCATCCTCAGGCTGGGAAGCGCGGGCTGCACCAGGCGCGAAACCAAACCAAAAACCTCCTCCTCAAAGTCCGGCATTGGTATGGATTTTAGTTTGGGACTGAGCGCAGCCAGCGCTTCTCTCACATCCTCTACCTTTTCAGGACTCAGGTTGTGCAGCGGTGCGGCTTCTCCCATACCATATACTTCCGGATGCTCCGAATCATAAATTTTGAGGAGCACGATCGGGTGATCTTTCAAAATCCCCCTACTTGTGCCAGCTTCAAATTTAAAATCCAACGTGTAGTCCCTATATTCGAGCTTCAACATACGATTAGAATCAAAATGCCTTCAGAAAGTTTAGACCTGAACAGTTTCCTTTACGAACTTCCGGAAAAACACATTGCTAAATTTCCGCTGGAAAACCGGTCAGACGCTAAACTCCTGGTTTATCAAAAAGGGGAAATTACACACCAAATTTTTAATAAGACCCCACAACTTCTACCTAAAGGTAGTTTTTTGGTCTTTAATGATACCAAAGTGATCCCCGCAAGGCTCATTCTCCACAAAGAGACTGGTGCCAGAATAGAAATTTTCCTGTTGGATCCCGTGAGCCCGTCCAATGTCTACGAAGCAGCCATGACCAGTAAAACCTCCTGCACCTGGCATGTGATGATCGGGAATGCTAAAAAATGGAAAAGCGATCAAAAACTGACGCTATCCATCGATCATCATGTACTCACAGCCGAGCGCCTCAGCGAAGATCAGGTGGCTTTTCACTGGACCAGTGGAGATACTTTTTCGGATATCCTCACCAAAATAGGGGAAATACCACTCCCGCCCTACCTGGGCCGATCGACCACCAAGGAGGACGTACCCAGGTACCAAACGGTCTACTCGAAAGCAGAGGGTGCAGTGGCCGCTCCCACTGCGGGGCTCCATTTCACAGACGAAATCCTTGCGGAGCTCAAAGCCAGAGCCATTCAGACTGATTACCTCACCCTCCATGTGTCCGCAGGTACTTTTCAGCCCATCAAAGCTAAAAGCGTGGAAGAGCACCCCATGCACCGCGAACAGGTGCTGATCACGAAGCAAAATGTTCAAAATCTGCTGGATAATGATCTGATCATATCCGTGGGTACCACCAGCATGCGCACGTTGGAGAGTCTATTTTGGTACGGGCAAATACTCTCAGAAGATCCTGAGGCGGCATTTCACATCACCAAAGAAACAGCCTATTCCTTTGACCATGTCATCTCCAGGAAAGAAAGCCTGGAGCATGTGCTGGCGATGATGGATGCTGCCAACACCGAGGTACTGGTGGGACATACCGAGATATTTATCTACCCGGGTTACGAATTCAGAATTTGCAAAGGGCTCATCACCAATTTTCACCTTCCGGGGTCTACCCTGATACTGCTGGTGGCAGCTTTTGTGGGGGAAGATTGGAAAACAATCTATCAGGAGGCCCTCTCCAACGAATATCGTTTTTTAAGTTATGGAGACAGTTCCTTACTTCTGCCTTAAAAGATTACTTTTAAATCATGGAAAAGACTTTCAATGAAATATGGGCCGACCTGGTAATCGCCATCAAAAGGCTCGTTGACATTTTCGGAACTTCACTTTTCAAACTGGGTGAAAACGACATCAGTCTGGCCACTATTCTGTACATCATCTTCTCCTTTATCGTGCTTACTTTCTTCGCTCGATACATTAAAAAGATATTGATTGAAAAGATCCTTACCCGTACCCAGTTGGACACTGGCGTGCAGGCTTCTGTGGGCACAGTCACCAAATTCGCCATCATTCTGGTTGGCACAGTGGTCATTATCCAATCTGCGGGCATCGACCTTACAGTGCTTACACTCATCGCCGGAGCACTCGGTGTTGGCATTGGATTTGGACTTCAAAACATCACTGACAACTTTATCTCTGGCATCATCATTTTGTTTGAAAAGCCGATCAAAGTGGGAGATCGCATAGACGTGGGAGATGTACAAGGCAATGTTATCAGTATTTCGTTCAGAGCCACACAGGTGCTCACCAATGATAACATCTCCGTGATCGTACCTAACTCGGAGTTTATCTCCAGCCGGGTGATCAACTGGAGTCACAACGATCGCAACATTCGTTTCAAAATACCCGTGGGGGTGAGCTACAATGAAGATCCTGAAAAGATTAAGAAAATCCTGCTTGAAGTGGCTGATGCAAATCCTCATGTGCTCAAAATGCCGGAAACCACAGTACTTTTTGATGCCTACGGAGACAGCTCCCTCAACTTCTATCTGGCTGTTTGGACAGCTACGCACACGGATCGCCCCAGTGTGTTAAAAAGTGAATTGTACTTCGAGATTTTCAGGAGATTCAAGGAGGAAAACATAGAAATCCCTTTCCCTCAGCGCGACATCCACATCAAAACACAACCGATGGTGATCGAGACTTCTAAAATTTCTGATTAACCAACAGTGTGAGAATATTCCGCTGTACATAAGCCGAGCCTGACGGAGCCTGCTGGTACCAGTTGATGTAGCCGAGCGACACATCGGTCTGCTTGCCCACACCTACCTTCAGCAATCCTGAAATTCGGTTTTGATCAAAAATATTGTCAATCTTATCGGTACCAAACTGCACGAGTAGCTCATCATACACAGCCAGGTGTACAGGTATGCTGGCATCTGCTGGGGTCAATCGGTATTCTATCTGAGCTTTCATTCGAAACCTGAAATGGAAAAAGTAACCATCCTGTATCACCGGCGCACCAGATACCGGATCCACACCCACGTTCTTGCGAATGCGCTCTTCCATTAAATACCGGGAGCTAAGTGTGAACCGCTCAGACAGCCTGGAGGAATGGGTAAGGTACTCATATGGTCGCCACTCACCCTGAGTGACCTCAAACTCCGAGTCAGGATCAGACGGCAGCAGAATGGTCCATCGGGTGAAGCCCACACCTGCCATCCAGCCATTTTTCAGTTTCCGGTCGGCATCCAACGTGAACAACCACATATGCTGCCTGTTGCCATCAAAGTATCTGCGATCCTCGATACTTGGTTTTAGACGCCATTGCTCCGAAAGTGGGATAACAGCCTGGTATTTCACCCAATATAAATTTTGATGATCTACGGTGCGTTGGGCGGATACTTGAAGTACACTCACCAGGATAAAAACTGTAAAGAACAGGCAATTTTTCATATTCGGATTATGCAATTAATTTGGGTCAGCAAATGTAGATGATTGCAGGGCAATAACTAAAAAAAGACCCGCCATCTAAATAAGCGGGTCCTCCTCTTCATACTACATCGCTTAACCGATGTTTTGAAATTTTAAATCTATGTTATTTGGCTCTCTGAGCTCCGAAATTGTAAGCCAGACCCACACCAAACACACTTTTGAACTGTACCCGGGCTTCTTCACCCTCATCTGTCTGGGTTTTGATGTCTTTATCGTATATCAGGTGAGTGAACAGGTTGGCCGAAAGCACTTTGTTCACTTTCATCACCACGGTGGTCTGCCAGTTCACATCGATCGTTCCGAAATCTTTTATGTAGTTTGAAAACAGCTCCAATCTCGTCTCAACATTCACATTTTTCAATACCTCATCCTTATACTTGATCCTCAAAAAAGATCCAAGCTCAGCCCTCGACTTGCTACCCGGATCCACACCATAGGCACCTTTGTCTGCCAGTGTCTGGTCGTTCACAAAAGTGAACTTCCCGGTGAGGGGAATGTAATTGAAAGACAACTTAGGGTTAGGTTTATAGTCGATTCCAAGCCCCATGGTCAGGTAGCCAGGCGCCATAAACTTAGAGATCAAACTGTCCCTTCCATCTTCTGTTTGGGTAAATCCTTCATCAAACTGGGTTCTGAAATCCAGCAAGCCACTAAAAAACCAATTGGCATTGCCTTCCTTGATTCGGTATCCGTATTTGGTCACAAAGTTGATTTTGTCATCAGACTTCTGAAAGCCCTGATTGTTCTGGTTGATCATGCCGTAGCCCAGGTCCAATGAATTCTCCCAGGTACTTCTGGCTTTCTTATAATCCGCAAAGAGTCCTGTGGCTCCATTGATGGCAACGTTTTCGGTACCACCGGCTGACCAGCTGTCGCTCAGTGAAACCTGTGAAAAGGTGGCTGCTACAAAGCCACCTGAGACCCAATAGGTAGTGTCTTTTACCTGTCCAAAAAGCAGCGAAGAGCATAATATCATGCCCGCAGAAAGTAAAATTTTAAAATTCATACGTTTAAAAGAAATTGTAAGACGATTATTACATGTGGAAACTATTCACAAAATTTAAGCGGTGATATAGCTTGTATATTCTGTTACTTAATGGTTACAAAACAAATGAAAATTTACTTCCTGCCCGAATTTTATAGTTTAATCCTACCAAAAACACGTTCAATTTCCCTCTTCGCCCTTTTACTGGGGAGTATCGTTTCTTGTGATACTACCAAAAAACAAACCGAAACCCCCGCTGAGGTGACGGAATATAAGCCCATCAGCTACGACTTTGAAATACAGACTGTGCAGAAGAAAAGTGCAAACTGTGCGCCTGAAGCTTGTTCTGAGGTGAGCATCAGTTACCCGGTGTTTGCAGCCGGGCATGACACGCATGCCTCTATCAACTCGCTGCTGACGGAGGAAATCAACCGCACACTGAGTGACTACATCATGGAAGCAGAGGGTACAGAAGATACCGACGAGTTGTGCAAAATGTTCATCGCCAGCTATCAGGACTTCAAGGAGAATTTCCCGGAGAGCATCACGCCCTGGTATATCCGTCTGGAAGTGGCGGTGGGTAAAACAGATCGCAATTTCATTTCGCTGGTGATCAATCATTCCAGCTACACTGGTGGTGTTCACCCCAATTCGTCCGTTTCCTATCTGAATATTGCTGCCGACGGGGAAAAAATAGAAGAGCTTCGCTACTTTGTCAACAGTACCTCCAAGCTGCAGGATCTGGCCGAAAAGGAATTCAGAAAACAATACAACATAGCCCCCGAAGAACAATTATCTGACAAGGGCTTTCTGTTCGACGATGATCAATTCAGCCTCAGCGAAGATTTTGGGGTGAGCAAATCGGGAATCGTGTTTTATTACAATGCGGACGAAATCTCCTCCAATGCGCAAAATCCCATCATCCTCACCATTCCCTTCAAAGACCTGACCGGGCTGTACAAACACAAAATGCCTTAATCGTAGGTATTTACCTTGGCATCTTCCTCTTTGATGACCCGGCGCAGAATCTTACCGACATTCGATTTTGGAAGCTCTGAGGTAAAAGACACGTGCTTGGGACACTTATAGCCCGTGAGGTTTTCCTTGCAAAACGCTTTGATTTCATCTTCAGTAAGACTGCCATCTTTCTTTACGATCACGGCCTTTACAGCCTCCGTAGATTTGGCATCCGGCACGCCGATCACCCCTACTTCCAGCACCTTCGGGTGCGAAGCGATGGCGTCCTCTACCTCGTTGGGGAATACATTGAATCCTGATACCAGGATCATTTCCTTCTTTCTGTCTACAATCCGGAAATAACCATCAGGGTCCATGGTGGCAATATCGCCGGTCTTGAAATAGCCGTTGATGAAGCACTTCTCGGTTTCCTCAGGTTTGTTCCAATACCCCAAAAACACCTGCGGGCCTTTGGTACACAATTCGCCCTTTTCTCCCGGTCCTACCTCTTTGCCTTCTTCGTCGAGCAGCAGCACGTCCGTTTCAGGCAGCGGCAGCCCGATGGTGCCTACCCGGTTGCCCTCTCCCATTGGGTTGATGCACAGTCCCGGTGAAGTCTCGGTGAGTCCATACGCCTCGGCTATTTTCTTACCAGTGGTTTGCTCCCACTTGTCAAAAACCGCCCGCTGCAGGGCCATGCCTCCGGCCAGGGCCACTTTGATGGTGCTGTGGTCCAGCTCGCTGAATCCCGGAGTATTCAGAAGTCCGTTGAAAAGGGTATTCACGCCTGTGATGAGGCTAAACGGATGCTTTTTCAGCTCCTTCACAAACCCCTTCATATCCCGTGGATTCGTGATCAGGATGTTCTTGGCCCCCAGCTTTGCCGGCAGCAGTGCGTGGGCATTGAGTGCGAAAATATGGTAAAGCGGAAGTGCCGCTATGAAAATTTCTTCACCTTCCTCCAGGTTGGTTTCGGCCAGCCACGCCTCGATCTGTTGCAGGTTGGCAATCAGATTTCTATGAGTGAGCATGGCACCCTTGGATACTCCGGTGGTACCACCGGTATACTGCAGAAACGCCAGGTCTTCAGGGTTGATTTTTGGAGCCACAAACGAATGAGCACTCCCTTGTTTGAGGGCTTCATTGAAAGTGACTGCAGTGGGTAGCTGGTAGGCAGGCACCATCTTTTTGATCCGCTTCACCACAAAGTTGATCAATGCCCCCTTCAGGCCACCCAACAAATCGCCGAGCTGCGTGACAATGACATGTTCGATTTGGGTGTCCTTCAAAATAGCTTCCAGGTTGTAGGCAAAATTGGCCAGGATCACGATGGCCTTGGCTCCTGAGTCTACAAACTGATGCTTCATCTCTGAAGCGGTATAAAGCGGATTGGTATTCACCACAGTGAGCCCCGCTTTCAGGGCTCCATACATGGCTATGGGGTTTTGCAGCACATTGGGCAACTGAATGGCGATCTTGTCCCCAGGCTGTAGTTTTAGCACATTCTGAAGGTAAGAGGCAAACTGGTCACTGAGCACACCCAGCTCCTCAAAAGTGATCTGTTTACCCATATTCTCATAGGCAGGCTTGCTTCCGTACTTACTTCTCGATTCGACAAAAAGCTCCGGTAGAGAGCTGTATTTGTCCGCATCTATGGTTTGGGGAACTCCTTTGGGGTAACTAGATAACCAGGGTTTGTCGCTCATTTTTTGATAAATTTTGATTGATTAATCAAATCATTTTGGCTAAAGATAATTAGTGTATCCCAATCCGGAAATAAATTGTAATTATTAAAAAACAGAATGCGGGCATTGGTCGCTCCCCGAATCCCGGGATAACCTGATGAAAAGGCGGGAATCTAAAAACGTAATGGGGGGATGCTATCAACAGATCGAACCCTCATCTAGGCAGTGATTAGCTTTTCCGGCATTTGATCATATAAAACGGATAATTTTCATTCACCTCAGAAATCTCAAACAATCCCGATGCACCAAATTCCTCCTCTACAGTCTCTTCATTGTAGAAGAACATTTTCACTCCTCCGAACATTTCAAACCGGTCCTTGCCTATGCGGGTCCCCTGGCCATAGGTCTGTGCTTCTCGCGTGATGACCGTAAACACCATCACACCATGGTCTGAGAGTTGGTCATAGCAATCCCGGATTAGTTTGAGCCTTTCATGCTGATCCAATAGGTGAATTAATGCGTAACAAAAAATTCCATCATACAAGTGGTCATCGAAAGGCATATCTGTGACCGAACCATGAAAGATTATCAGGTCATTCCCGAAGTGGCTTTTAGCCATATCAATCGCGGTTTGGGAAATTTCAATCCCTGTCACAGACATGCCATTCTGCATGAAAATTTTGGCATTTCTTCCGTATCCAATCCCTGGAATGAGTACACTTTTCACACCCTGTTCCACAAAGAAATCATTGGTCAAAATGCTGGATTTAGCTGGCTCCAAACCCCACATCTCGCGCTTGTCTTTAAAGGACTCTTCCCAAAACTCAGCCATTTACCTTCAGATTAAACACAAACTTTGTCCTTTAGAACTTCACAGTTAAATCCTAATTGTGCGAGTGTGGTGGTCACTTCGACCGGGTGTAGGAGATCACCTGCTCCCCTCAAAATGGTATGCCCACAAGGGTAAGGCTTGGTTGTTTCATTCAGGTCCACATGAAATCTCCATTGGGGAAAATGATTATTCAGGTGCCCAATAACCTGCTCCGATTGTTTGCTGGTTTGGATGTCGGTAATAAAGACGTGTATCATATGCTGCCTGGGTAACGATGAGGTAGCAATTTTGCGTATTTGCAACAATATTGCAAGTAATAACAGCAATTTTAGCGCAAACCCTTCAACTCAGAGGTATTGTTGCAAATGCTTTTTAAAGTAATCAGCACTGTCAGCTACACTTTTCATGGGGCTGTGCGCGTAGTTTCCTCCCTGCTCCAGGAAATAGAACTCCAGTCCGGATTCGACAGGGTCCGGAAGGATCTCCACATAGTCGATGGCACCATTGCCGAGCTCTGTGTAATCCCTGGTCACTTTATCCATGTCCTTGATATGCCACATGACATACCGCCCCGGCTGCTGACTCACTAACTCCTTGGGCGTGTAAGGCGAAGAGTGCATGACCCAATACATATCCATCTGCAGTTTCACCAGTGAAGGATCGGTTTCCTTCAAAATGACATCAAAGCCATTTTCGCCATTGTGGTCGATGAATTCAAAACCATGATTGTGATAGGCAAAGCCAAGGCCTCCGCTGGTTACCTGCTCCCCTATCACATTGAGTTTTTCAGACATCAGCTTGTAATTATCCAGGGTTCGCTCTGGTGCTATCCAGGGCCAGGTGATGTATTTCATGTCCAGGGCGCGAGCACCTTCTATACACTGATCAACAAATCGCCTTAAGTCATCTTCGGGCTGATGGAGGTAGGTAGAAAACCCATAATGCCCACTGGAGGCTGTGATCTCCAGGTCATCCAGTATTTTTTTGAACTCAGAGGATTGGTATCCATAAAAAGTGCCTTTTTCACTATCAAACCCAAACGTCTCAAAATCTTCATAACCCATGGCCTTTGCCGCTTTCAAAGTGCCAAGGGTATCGCTGGTCATGTCTTTGTGGACGGTGTAGAGCTGGAGCCCCATCTTGTATTGAGGGCCCTTATGGCTGGAAAAAGTCGAGATGGGTAAAAACGCCGCCGCCCCAAGAAGGGCTGTTTTCTCTATAAAATCTCTTCTATTCATCATTTCAAGGTTTGAAAGTGGTGATCATTCGGTTAATCATTCAACAGAGCTATTACTTGCCTGTCTTGCGATCATCAACCATTGGTTATTTTGATACATCCAAATATCCGTAAACCGTCTCTTTTCTACAGTTCCGGTCGGGCCGGTTAAACCTGTGGGCATGACCGTTTCCAGCCCCATTACGATTCCGATGTTTTCGATGATCTTAATTTCGTCAATTTTCTGCTCGTAAGATGTGTAGTCAATGTATCCCAGCTTTAAGGCTTCCATCGCCATGTTTAAGTCCACCACGTTGTTGCTCGGTGCATTGACCACCAGGTCCTTAGCCAGTATTTTCTTAAGCGTGGATGAATCTTTCTCCAGAATTCCGTGAACGTGGAGTTGCTCCATTAGTCTGATCTCGTCTGCTGCTGACGTATTCTCCGTGTTATTTTCACAACTGCCACCAGCTAGTAAAAGCCATGCTAAAATTCCGAACTGGGCACGCCTGGTTAGTTTCATAGGGCTGAGATTAATCATTGGCTTGACGGATTTGGAATGCTTCCACTAGTATTTCACACCCACCTGCCACTGGCTTAATCGCTGTAAAATAGTGAAATGTGCTGCACCCGGCAAGGGAGTGGGCTCAAAGTATCCAAGTGGCAGTTCGCTCAGAAGATCAATAACTCCTGTGAACTGAAATTGGCAAAAGGTGAAGTGAAGCGGTCGAGTTGCTGATCAGTTTTAGAAAGCACTTAGACATATGGCGGATGAGCGTTTGTTACTTACGTTTTTACGTACCTGGTTGTGACGTCATTTTCTTTAATTCAGATTTGAAATTGATATTGAATTCAAGGTTGTCCATTCTGTCTCCCTGTGAAATATTTTGTGATAGTTGGAAAGCAAACTGATTAAGGGCTTCCACTTTAATGTTAAGCTCCCTGAGTTCCTTTATTTTGAATCCTAGGTTGTAAAGACTAACTCCCTTTTTAGATACTCTTGCTTTAATGCCAAGAATATATGGTTCATTTGGTTCTGGATCATTATTAGTTAGACCAATTATCCAGGAGGCGTGAATTAACATGTTCCTTACTTGAATTAAATCGACAAACACGTTTGATATTTGGTTGATTTTTTCCTTTTCTTCCTTATTGCTTAAAAAATGCAAAGACGTAGATTGAAATATTCTCAGTATGGGTTCGGATGTTAATTTCGAGGTAATACAATCAATATATGTTTCATCTTTAAGGCCATTCGATATTAATATCGTTGCGATGCAATCCTTTAGTGAATGGGTTATTTGTTCGAAATGAACATTGAATTTCCCTAGTTCTTTGAAAACTTTATCTCTATTGAGTGAATATTCATCTAGTTCTGATGCCATTTAACTGCAAGTAAGGTCCAAATATCATCCGTAAGCTGGACTATTCAAATATCCAGAAAAGTATCTCATCGCACCAGCCTTTACAAATGGCTCAGTAAGCTTATGGATGATAGTCTCTGTTAGACACATTTCATCCATGATTCATTTTTAGAATTACAAAGGCTTTAGATAAGGGGTTGGAAAAGCGAAATTTCACACCTCCATCGATAGAAATTTTTTCTAGGATTGCACCTCGTTCGGTCTGGCAAAGTTTCCCAAGATTATATGATATGTTCACTTTTGATTTGTCCTTGCCCGAAATATCTGCAAATCTGTTTGTTATCTCTTTTATTGTGAAGCAGTTATATTCATCTGTTTTGGAAGTTGCACAAGCGAAAAGAACTTGTTCCCATTGTGATTCTGCAGATGACGAAAAAGTAGCTTTTCTAAAGGCATCTTTTATTTGTTCTTGAACATTCTCAATAGCCAAGGCAATAGCCTTTTTTAGATATGACCGATTAAACGATAGCTTATCGTCTTCGATCACTGCTTTACAACCGTATTTGCAGAGTAGATGTGTATAATGAGGAAAGCCACTACTAAATTCTAGGATTTTCTTTCTAACATCTTTGACAATTTCTAGCTCCAAAACGTTGATTCCATTGTCAATGATTCCTCCTAACTCATCAGGAGTCATTCTTGGCATTCGTATTTGCTTCAAGCATCTTTCAAGAGATTGGTGGTTTCCAAGTAGATTAACAACATTATCAGAAATACCAATAATGATAATTGTGATGTTATCACAATTATCAGATAAAGATTTTATGAGGTCTGCAAACTGCTCACGAACTCTATTCTTATTTATGTTATCAAATTCGTCAAAAACAAAAAGAATACGATTGTTTAATACGGGCATTAACATCGATTCAATATTTGCAGGAAGAACATCCTCAATATCTAAAATCCTTGACGCAAGAGATGTGTAACTTGTTTGCTCTTCAGACGTGAATCCTATTCCGGTTGTAGTCGTTGCTAGCGGAATTTTTTGAAAAGCCCTATGCCATAGCGACTTAAAATCATCATCTCTAGAGCAAGTTACCTTTACTGGAAAAACATTGGTGAGCTGAGTGGCCATAATGTTTCCAAGGCTCGTTTTCCCTACTCCTCTTTCACCGTACAAAATGGCATGTTGCCCTTGTTCATTAATTGCATCACAAACATTATCCAACTGGTGGATTCTCCCAAAAAACAAGTCTTGATTTTTTATTGGAGACATTGGAGAAAAGACTGATCTCAGTTTTATTAGTTTTTCTTCTTTCGTCATCAACTATTTTATTAAGCGGTAATTGTGTCTAACAACCGACCAACAACCACCAATGGCCATTACTCGCCTGTAACGCTACCAAATGTAGCAGATTTCCAATCTCAAACAAACCATTGTTAGCCATGCGGGCATACACCCATCAGGAAGATGATTATCTCACCCTCCATGTTTGCTTATTGAAGTCAACTGCAACAAGGGCAGAGCGCCTTTTAACGCCTGTTCATTTCAAAGTAGTCATTCAACTCATCCATACTAGTAAATTGTGAGTCTTTGGACACCAACGAGTTAGCAAAATCAAGTAGTTCATTGGCGAGCATATCCTGCCCAAGTTCAAAATTTACATAATCGCCATTCATTTTGTCAATTGATACCCCTCTAATTGATTTGTCAAGATTTTTTCGTAACACCTTATTAAAATCCCCATTTAATAAAGGGCCAAAAAAATACTTCTTACCGTAATAAAGTTGATTCGCCCTGAAAACGGGCCCGATTCCCTCCAAACTAAAAGTTAAAGTAGCATGTTCTCTATCCCTACTATTTATTTCTACATGGAATTTATCAACATGCTTATTATCTGATTTACCAAAAACAAATGAAAGCGAAACGTCTGAGAGTGCAATCATAGTTGTTACTCCATCTGCCTTATAAAATTTTGAAATGAACCAAAGCTCTTCAAGTTCTTCATTACCATAATATCCTACCCAATATTCATCAGTGAGTTTAGCTAAAGTTGGACTCCCATTTATAGCGTAATTCCAGATATTATAAATTGCAATAAGTGCAATGATGAAAATAGTTGGTTTGAGATAACTCCAAATCTTTCTCATAGGCTCACGATTATTGGCGAGAACAAGGATATCAAACCCATGCTTGACATCCGCCCTGACCAAATGTAGTAGATTTCCAACCTCAAACAAACCATTGTTAGCCATGCGAGGTTCAGAAAGACCAAAACCCCACCCACTCCGCTAAAAGACGAACAGAAAGCCATAGTTAAACTGTAATTCCATATCATCATATTTAATCAGCGGGTTGTCGAGGTATTTCTTTATTGGCTTATTGATCTGGGTATAGACGGCCACATGCTCGAAGTTAATCCTTGTCCCTATTTGCAAATAGGCGGTTTGGTATTGCGTGATATTTGTCAGATAAAAGCCTTCCAATTCAATATCTACATCCTGTATGTTGAATCGCTCCACACTCAATTTTAAATCGAAGTACGTTCTTGCCCCAATGCCGGAGAAATGAAACTTGCCAGCTACCCTGCCTTCCAAATTATTGACCGTAAACAAGCTCGAATGAGCGGTTTTGAAAAGCAACTGGTTATGACCGTACTTTAATTCAACATAAGGCACGAAAATGTCCCTGACAGGTGAACGATCATAGATCCAATACCTCTTAGGATAGAGTTTACTTATTACCCATTTGTGCATGTAATATTTTTGACCTGCAGCACCTATCGTGAGTTTATTGCCCTGGATGTAGTACAGCCCCCCGGCACCGGAAAAGAAAAATGACTGGTCTCCGAATTTATTGTTGTCAATGGCTATTTGTAGACTGTTTAATTCGGTGAACAGTATATCTCTGGGCTCGGCCGTCTCTATATTTAAGGCAGAGTACTCTGTGCTTTCAAGGATAATCCTGAAATTATATAGGGTGTGTTTTTTTAGCAGGTGGGCTGACAGGTGCAATGAGTGTGTTTCGCCAAGATCATCTCCGGTGTGAAGCCAATTCGAAATTTCTCCGGCATTGTCATTCTTAACTCTTACTTCGAAGTGATTGTCTGTGATCTGTCCGAGTGCCTCTGAAATAATCAATAAGCACAGCATGAGTGAAATACCAAATGGTCTGATTTTTTGCATTCTGTACTCAAATATTATGTCACATTCAGCCAAAATGTGTTTTCCCGAGTTTGACAAGATTCGATAAAACTAATGAATGCGCTGCGCCCGGCAAGGGAGTGGGCTCAAAGTATCCAAGGTGGCAGTGCGTTCAGAAGATAAAAGCTATGAATTGAGCCTAGAAAGCAGAGAGATTTCCTCAGCGGCTGATTCACCTGTAACGCTACCAAATCCAGCCAATTTTAAATCCCAAATAAAGCATTCTTGGCTATAGGGGTGCCCTCAAGCCGGGCAGGCTGTTACTTTTCCTTGATGAAAAGTAACCAAAAATCTTGACAGAATGATCACTTCCGACCCTATCCGATCATGATCGGGGCCCTCGCACGCCCGGAATTCTGTCGGGCCGTCCCGCCTGGCAGTTGAGGTTTGGGTTGAAATGACCGATCATGTTTTAGGTTTTGGAAGGGTTGTGCAAGAGTACGTTTATTGGGCTGTCGTCACTTTTTCTATTGTTTCGAATTCTTCCGTTTTAGTTCCAATTGCCTCTTCTATGTCATAGTCGTCTTGAAGACCTAACCAGAATTTAGGAGTTGTTCCAAAATACTTGCTTAACCGTAGAGCTGTATCTGCCGTTACTCTTCGATTCTTTTTAAGAATTTCGCTTACTCGTGTTTGTGGAATATGTAAATCTTTAGATAATCGATAAGCAGAAATCGCCATCGGCTTTAAAAATTCTTCTAATAAAACCTCTCCGGGATGTACGTTCGGTAGCTTCTCCATACGCTTTAAAATTTTTCAGTGATAATCAATAATTTCAACTTCATTAACATTCCCATCTTCCCAAATGAAAATAATTCGCCATTGATCGTTAATTCGGATGCTATAAAAGCTTTTAAAGTTCCCACTTAGCTTTTCAAGTCGGTTAGATGGAGGAATTCTTAAGTCTGCAATGCTTTGAGAGTTGTTGAGCATTCTCAATTTTCTTCGCCCAGCAGTTTGTATTTCAATAGGCCACTTTCTTACACGTTCTCCATTCCAAACTTTTTCAGTTTCTTTGGATCCAAATGATAAAATCATACCAACGTTTAGCGTTACTAACGTTAAAGGTAAGTAAAAAGTTAGTGCTTAAGAAATCTATTTCGAGGAGTACAGATGCAGACCAACAACCCCCTGGCTGTCACCCGTTCTCTACCAAATCTTAGCAGATTTTCTATCCTGATCAAACCATTGCCGGCTATAGGGGTGCCCTCAAGCCGGGCAGGCTGTTACTTTTCCTTGATGAAAAGTAACCAAAAATCATGACAGAATGATCACTTCCGACCCTGCCCGATCATGATCGGGGCCCTCGCACGCCCGGAATTCTGTCGGGCCGTCCCGCCTGGGAGTTGAGGTTTGGGTTGAAAAAGAAGAGGAGGAGCACTCCCAATAGCTATCGGGAGACATATGCCCGATCAGCGTCTGAAGAGCTGCGTTCCACAAATCAAATGCCAGAAAACAAAAATGTCTAGAAGCTCAAATGTTTCAGAATGGGTAGTGAAGCGGGCGATTCTCGATGTTCGTTCAGCAAGCACTTTGACACATGGCGGATGAGCGATTTCTACGCCTTATGCAAGTTGGCCCTTATAATTTTCTTCATATTTCTGATTTTTTCTAACGCAAGCAAAGACGCGATGGATAATTTTATTTCTAACTGCATTTATGACTGCCATTTTATTCTTTCCTTCATCAAC
>NZ_JBIPKE010000005.1:0-50749 GCF_044005705.1 Marinoscillum luteum
TGTCCCATCAGGGGTGATCTCTACAGTGTAGGTACCATCGCCATTGTCAGTGAAGTCCGTCGCACTTCCATTGGCTACATCTACTTCACCAATCACAAAACCGGTTACCACCTCACCAAAGTCTACGGTAACATTGTAAGGCGTCGTACTGTTGACTGCTACAGGTTGTCCACTGATCGTAGCAGCAGGGGCAACAACATCTTCAGTGATTATTTGCTGTGCAGTAGTAGTACAACCATTGTCTGGATCGGTGATCGTTACCGTATAAGTGCCTGGATCACTTACAGTGGCTGTGGCGGTTGCCGCACCTGAATCGATCGTGCCATCACCTGTTGTCCATGCATAAGTCAAATTACTGGTACCACTGTTGTCTGTGGCACTCGCTGTAAGGTCGGCAGTGGTTGTCGTATTGGATAATATAGTAGTAGTGGAGCTAATGCCCTCACCACTCGGCGCTGGCTTGTCTTCAGTAATAACCTGGGTATCGGTTACCGAACAGCCATTGTCAGGATCGGTGATCGTCACTGTGTAGGTGCCTGCTGCACTCACTACCGCTGTGGCGGTTGCCGCACCTGAATCGATCGTGCCATCACCTGTTGTCCATGCATAAGTCAAATTACCTGTCCCACTATTGTCTGTGGCACTCGCTACCAAATTGGCAGTCGTCGTACAGGTAACTTCGGTGGTGCTTGGGGTAATGCTCTCTCCACTTGGGGCAGACTTGTCTTCGGTAATAACCTGGGTATCGGTTACCGAACAGCCATTGTCAGGATCGGTGATCGTCACTGTGTAGGTACCTGCTGCACTCACTACCGCTGTGGCGGTTGCCGCACCTGAATCAATCGTGCCATCACCTGTTGTCCATGCATAAGTCAAATTATCTGTCCCACTGTTGTCTGTGGCACTCGCTACCAAACTGGCGGTCGTCGTACAGGTAACTTCAGTGGTGCTCGGGGTAATGCTCTCTCCACTCGGGGCAGCACCCACTGTCGTGGAAGTACTAGAAGTAGCACTAGCTGCTGTACAACCGGAACTCGTGTAATTAACACTTACAGTTTTGCTTCCGGGTGTAAGATACTGCAGGGTCACAGTGTTATCAGATGCAGTACCTCCGGAGGTGATGGTATAGTCAGTACTTTCAGTTCCTGGAAAAGTCCAGACATAACTTGACTCTCCCGATTGTGTGGTATAAGTAACGTCCGCTCCTGTACAAGCCGCTGCTCCAGGTTGGGCTGTAAACGTCACAGTAGGTCTCAAACTTACCGTAGTAGCCGAACTGGAAGTGGCGCTAGCCGCACTACACCCCCCAGCATTCTCATAATTCACTGCTACTGTCTTGCTTCCCGCTGTAAGATATTGCAGCGTGACAGTGTTATCTGATGAAGTACCTCCAGAGGTGATGGTATAGTCCGTGCTTTCTGTGCCCGGAAAAGTCCATGCGTAATTACTCTGCCCTCCCTGAGTTGTATAAGTGACATCAGTTTCAGTACAAGCAGCAGCACCAGGTTCCGCTGCAAATGTCACTGTAGGCAAAGCTGAAACAGTTATAGCATCCGTATTGCCTGAAGATGCACTTGTAGAATTTCCACTTAGCGTAATCGAATTAATCGTAAGGTTCGTAGTACCTGCTGAAGTTAGTACTGGTGTATTAAATGTCCCACTATTCGTACCACCACTAACAGTCATCGCCACATCAGTAGCAGCCTGTGGATTGGTAGTAGTAAGTGTATAATTTATTGTGTATGCTCCATCAGCCAGGCTCGTGGCACTAACGGTAACCGTTGATGCACTTCCCGCACAAACATCAGTAGCCGTAGTGCTTAAACCCGTAAGGTCCGGACCTGCCCCTGAAACTGTAATGGTAACAACATTACTTAAATCGGAGCAATTGTAACTCCCAGCTGTGGTTATGGCTTCTCTTACAAAATAGGTTGTTTGGGTTAAGCTTCCCGGACTATACGTATTGGAAGTAGCTCCACTAATATTGGTATAGCTGGCTCCATCTGTACTGGACTTCCATCGATAGGTTATGGCTGTTCCGGTTGCGTCAACTGATGATGTTAATGCTGCGGGGGTGTTTCCACTAGTTATTGCCTGATCATTTGCGATCGTTCCGGGGTTAATTGCCAAAACGGTTAAGGTCACACCTGAAGAGGTTACCACCCCGGCATCATACCCGGTGACCAGTACCTGATATAAATAACCATCCATGCCAGTTACATCAGAAATCGCAAGATTAGCGGTAGTTGCCCCTGAATAAACCCCACCATTGGTTACATTAACATAGCCACTTCCCGTATTAACCTGCCATTGGTAACTTTGAGCATTAGAAGCACTTACAGAGAAGGAAGTGCTTTCACCTGAACATTTGGTGGATGCAGCCGGCTGGGAATTAATAACCGCCGCAGCTCCTGCATTATAAATCGTTATTGAAATGTTATATACGCTCTCGCAAGAAGTGGCTCCGGTTATGGTAAGCTGGCCGGTATAAGTGCCCGTTGCGGCAGCACCCGGTACGGTGACACTGATCGGAGAAACAGGCAACGTCGTTGAAGCCACATCCACAAAACTTTCATTTTCCGCAGAAATGGGAAAAGCTATCGAATAATTTGTAGGAGAATTTTGAGCATTGGTATAAGCAAAGCTGGCCGATGTGGAGCCGCTCACCACAGAAACATTCGTGGATGTGAGGTCCACTGTTGGCGAAGGCAGTTGATTATCAAAATCAACACTATTAGAAGAAATAGCATAACAACTGGCATCAAGGAGCCTAAATGCTTTTACGTATACCTCGATCAAATCCGAAGTGAGTACATCACTGTATAAGGTAATAGCGGAGCCATTGCCTATGGCTTGCTGACCGACTGAAACCCCGGTGTTATCGACCATTTCGTATATAACCAACGACTGAGAAGTCGTTAAAGTGAGCTCACCCTGAGTACCATAACAATAAGAAAGATTGGTATCGGAAAAAACAGGTTCAGAAGGCGCACTACAAACCACCTCTACTCCTGTGCTTGGTGAGCTTTCACAACTTGCACCAGTAGTGGCCGTAACAGTCACCTCTGCTCCTGAGTACAGGCTGTAAGACTCGATTCCTGTAATCGTCCACTGTCCTGTTGTGACTGCACCCACAGTAGCTGTCTTGCCGGAAATTTCTGCTCCATCCACATATAATTTGATCAAATCCCCATCTACACCCGTACCAGAAATACTGGAAGAACCTTCGACAATGGGATCAGTGGTTATCGCTATTGCATTGCTATTGACAGCTAAAACCGTGACAGGATCAGAATTGGTAGTTAAGGAGCCAATGGTAGCTCTCGCTGTAATAACATTTGATGCAGAAAAACTACCACTTGCCGACCAGGTTCCGGAGGTAACGGTGGTGGCGCTCCCTTCGGCCACCCCATTTTTATAGAGTTGAATACTTGTCCCATCCGCATCAACCGACGTACCCGTGATGGTTAGCGCTTGAGTGCCTGTGACACAATAAGTACCAGTAATCGTTGGTTTTTTAGGTGTGACAGGATCAGCCTGAACCGTTTTTGCTGCTGAAGTAGCCGGACAGGATGTAGCGGTGTTGACTGCCACTATTGTTAAAGATTGACCTGCTGCAAGGCCTGAAACTGTCAGGTTTTGAGCACTTCCTGTACCTGTGGCGGTGAAACTGCTCGCCACACCATTCACCCAAAGCCTGAGTGATGCGCCACTTGCTCCTGTTATGGAAATGGTAGTGGTGGACTTGTAAACAGTGGCTGTATTGATAGTGGGTACTGTAGAAGCCGTACAGTTATTGTTTTGAACCGCAGAAGGCAGTGAGTTACAGCCCGACAAACTAATCACTACATAATAAGCACCATCTGGTACTTTGACACTACCAGAACCATGGGTATAGGTAAAAGTAGTCCCTGTTGCCGAGAAAGGGTTTGAGGTAGTCCCCCCGGTCAATAGAGTTCCATTAGCTTTATAAATGTATACATCGTGGGTTCCTGTCACTTTGGTTCCAGTAAGGACCTTATCACCATTACCAATTGCATCTAAAGTGGGAGTAGCTGGTGGCGTACAGGAGGTAATCACTGTTTTGGAACTACAGTTGGCTATAGAAGCTCCTTCATCTGGGGCGGTAGCCGTTGCCGTGATAACATCTCCATTGACTAATCCCGAAACTCCAGTCAAGGTCCAGGATTCATTATCCACTGTGGTAACAATAGGCGAACCTAAGACTGATCCATTTTTATAAACCTGAATGCTGGTCCCGGCGAGTTCGGTTGTAGTTCCACTAATGGAAGTAGAAGAAACTGTTACTGGCCCGGTAAGCGTTGGGCAGTCTGACCGGTCCTTTGGGGTGACCCCATTCTGAATATCGTCAGCAGATGTGGGCGTATAATTATCAATAATATCTACCAGGCACCCAAATAGGCTTCCACAAGCTGAGTCGTCCACTCCTCCAAGGTCAGAGGTGGCGTTGTTACAAAGTGCTGGTGAGGGATTCATCTGCGTGATAATAACCATTCGTAATGGTGTGCTACTGGTGATCCCAAGCCCGAGCCCTTCAAGATCTGAAAAAGGGATGTAAAAGTCGTAAAATGAGTTGCGGGTACCCGTAATGGTCGAAAGGGTAAAGGATTTCTGATAATTTGTGTGTCCCGTATGAGAAACAGCTGCAGCTCCGGGGCATCCTCCGTCTACATTGTAAACGTACACTCCAAAATTAGTTTGCAAATTAACCTCCACTTCAAACCCCGGATTACTTGTCGTTGCAGTGGGGTCTGCGTTGGGTCCTGTAAAACCAAACTTCTGATCGGTATCGATCAGAATACTATATCCTTTTGAGTTGGGTGCACTGCTTCCTATTCGTAACCTGAACATCAGGTTATTGCTCGCATCGAGGTAGTATTGGGCTGGATCCTCTACCCCACTGTCCACAAAGTCTGAGAACCCACCGGATGGACCTTTCGTCAAATCCGCAACTGGCTCAGCACCAGGAAATATCATTTTTTGATAAGGGATTTCACTTTCCGATTGATCGCTGTACACAAATCCTTTGGTGGGCGCATTGATATTGATGGAAACGAACCCGTCTCCGTCCGGATCCAACACCGCGTTTCCGGGAGAGGTTGCCGGATCATAAATGAGTCCTGGAGTCTGAGATAAGGCTCCGTAGAAGATCCCGAATGTAAAAACAACAGTGAGTAAAGATAGCTTGTTGAAGTGCTTCATATGGTAAAGAGATCAGAATCTCGAGTGTACATTTCCAATAGTAAAGGTACAGCCTCTAATGTGATGAAATCAGAGCTTTTTGATGACTTCACTTAAAAACTAGACAAAGAGATGCTATGTACCGCCCAATGTGTTAAATCCATCGCCCAATACAGCTCTAATCCTGCTGAACCGAAATAGTGTGAGTCACAACTCACAAAAGACCTCACAAGACATCATTCTACAGGATCCTAATCTCTGTTCTACGGTTTTCCTGATGTTCCTCGGCTGAACAGTTCACCCCATTTACGCAACGATTGACTGGTTTGGATTCCCCATAACCTTTCGGAGTGATCCTTGTTTTGTCGATTCCTTGATTGATCAGGTACTGAGTAGCAGACTCTGCCCGCCTCTGTGAAAGTCGTAAGTTATAAGCATCCGACCCACGTGAATCTGTATGTGAGCCAAGCTCTATTTTGAGATGGGGATTGTCTGTCATGAAGCCAACCACTTTATCCAGCTCCACCTCGGATTCATCCCGCAAATCAGCGCTATTCACATCGTAGTAGATATGATCCAGGCGAATACTTTCCCCTACCACCACCTTCTTGAGACGTACCTCGTGCGCTTCATTCCCCTGATAAGTCTTGGCTACTTGAAAGGTGTCACGTTTGGAGTAAAATCCATCTGCGGCAGCAAACAATTCATAAGTTTCTCCGGGTGTGACTTCATAAACATGCTCACTTTTCGAAGGCTGAAGAGTCTTATGAGCGTCAATCGATTTTAAGTAATACACAGCATGGCCGATTTCCTGGCCCGACTCATCCAATACTTTGATCTCCAAATCAGGTACAAAAAGGAATAATTCTATTTTCTTGGCGCCTTTAAAATCAGGGTCGATATGAATCCTGAGGCTATCCTGAACCAGTAACCCACTTTTAACCGGAAAAGCTATTAACGTACCTGTATAGGTTGAATTGATAGAGAAGGTATTGGACATTCCGGTATTCACAGACTCAAAAACCCTACCCAGAGAGTCTAGAAATATTACATTTGATTCGTCCACAGGCGCATCGCTTACTAGGTCCTTAACCACTCCCGAAAGTGTATAAAACTGAGACTGAAATGAATAGATATCATCATTTCCCATACGATCCGATGAAAAATAGCCACTACTGAATGTTTCATCGGTGATTAGTCCAAAATCATCCTGGCTACTGTTAATTGGTGCTCCCAGATTTACCGGTTTCTCGGAATCACCCCAGGGATTGATAACAAACACATCCAATCCACCAAGTCCTGGCCAAAAATCGCTAGCAAAATAAAGTCTCTCCCTCTGAAGGAACGGAAACATTTCGTTTCCTTGGGTATTAATCCTTTCACCAAGATTGACAGGCACTGACCAACCAGAATCCTGAGCTACAGAAAAGTATAGGTCAGTTCCTCCAAAACCTCCAGGTATGTCAGAAGCGAAAATGAGTGTGTCTCCGGTAGGATTTATCGTCGGGTGACCAAAAGAATAACTCGTGATATTGTGTTCGAATGGTTGTATATCCACCCAAGACTGATTCTCTGAACGAGTGGCAAAATAAAGTTGGAGTTTAGAAATCCCATCTTCCTGTCTGCCGAGCTTGTTCTTGATCACATGATTTCTGGTGAATACTATCTTTTGATCCTCATTATAGAGTTGACCGGGACCTTCATGATACGCACCATTTAAGTCCGCAATGGGTGTAACATCATCCAAAGAGTCACCCGGACTAAAACTATAGAAATTCAGTTGCGTCCCAGCTAAAATTGAAATCAATCCATCTATTTTTTTGCCTGGCCGATAAATAGGCTATACGATCTCCATAATACATAGGACCAAAATCACTTCTTTTGCTGTTTATCCTCAAGCTGGTCACCTTATACAGCATACTGCTTGCAAAAAACTCATCCAACCTGGCTAAAGACTCTGCCCTAAAATCCCGCGCTTTCCCTTCATTTAACTTTCTAAGAACCTCTGCGGTCTCCTCATACTTGGCATTTTTGCTCAACTGTTGGGCCAGAGCATAGTAGATATCGTCTGATTGAACACTATCTGTCTGCACCAACTTCTTAAGCCAACGCTCAGCTTCTACAGAATTATTCAGCTTTAAATAACACCTGGCAATCTGACTAATAACCTCAGTCTGAGTAGAGTCCTGTAAGAATGACTCCATGTATAAATTCTTAGCATTGACGTAGCTGAACTTGTCAAACTCCAAACCTGCTCTTCTGTTGACATTGAGAATAGGAAGATTCTGAGCCTGAGCAAAATCATTGAGAATAAATAAGACAAGAATAAATAATAATCTGCGGGTTCCCTGGTTGGATATTGAACTCATGGCTGAAAGATATGAGTTTATTGCTATGATTAAAAACGCTGCGAACCGGTTATTCATCGGACTGCTCGCTACCAATGGGCTTACACAGTAACAAACAGTGGTAGGCCATGAAAAGAGCGCACAGCCAATGATAACCGACCCATCATTGCCAAATGGCTGTCAGGAAGCGCGAAGAATTTTTTCCATTTTCTTACCCTTTGCCAACTCATCTACCAGCTTGTCTAAGTAGCGCACCTGCTGGGTAAGAGCATTCTCAATTTCCTCTACCCTATAGCCACAGATCACCCCTTTGATGAGGTGGGCGTTGGGGTTCAAAGTGGCCGCCTGAAAGAATGTTTCAAAGGTTACCTTTTCCTCAATGAGTGCGTTCAGCTTGGCTTCATCATAGCCAGTTAGCCATTCAATCACCTGATGCAATTCATCCTTGGTTCGACCCTTTTTCTCCACCTTGGTGATGTAATGAGGATAAACTGAAGCGAAGGTCATTTTTGCTATGCGTTCATCGTGATGTGCTGTACTACTCATAACATTATACTTTAAGTTGAATAAATGTATCCATCAACCAGCTTTACTCCCACTTCAGGTATTTCTGCCAGTGATGTTGTTCTTTGAATCCTAGTACCTCCCGGATTTTTCGATTGGAAAACAAGGCCTCATGCCCCACCAATTCCCGTGTAACCGGCACTCCAGGAAAAAACCTTTCTGCCAACTCTTTACTAGGAATAATGGCGCCATTGTGATCGTTTCCGGCATTGAAAACCTGATAACCCAGGCCGTCCTTTTTCAGACATAAATCCACAATCTGTCCCAGATCACGGGCATCAATATAGCAGAACGCATTCCTGCGCCGCACTTCGGGTTTTTTGAAATACGCAGGAAAAAGTTCAGCGTATTCGTGAGGTTCAATCACATTGCCGATGCGTAGGGCATAAATATCAAAGCCTGACCGGCGCTGGAAGGCACGGGCAGTCTTCTCATTGACCACCTTGGATAAGCCATAGCTATCCATGGGGTCCACATCATAGTCCTCATCCAACGGTAGTGAATGAGGGTTAGTCTGACCGTCAGAAAAACAAACACCATAAGTCGTCTCTGAGGAAGCAATCACAATCTTCTTTATGCCAAGCTTTACAGCCGCTTCTATCACATGGTAAGTGCCCATGGTGTTCACCCTGAAAGTTTCATTATCTGGATGGATTAGAATACGGGGTACCGCAGCAAAATGTACCACAGCATCAAACTTAGGAACACCACCGCCCGGCTCCAGTTCATCCAGCCCGGCATACGAACTCATGGCGTTAAACATTTGCCCGGAATCTGTAATGTCAGCAATCAGATTGTCCACCCCGGGATGGTCCAATGGCTTGAGGTCTACATTCAACACCCGGTGTCCCTGATCCAGTAAATATGGTATCACATGCTTTCCGGCTTTACCCGATCCTCCGGTGAAAAATATACGTTTCTTAGTCATGCATCTCCTGAATTAATAGAGAAGCAACTTACTCACCAGTGAAAATAAAGCCAAGATTATCAGGAAATAAAGCGAACATGGGTCCGTCCGTTCCGGTCACAGCAGAGATATTAATTGCGCATACTTCACCATCCGACAGGCCTTGGTAATGAGTTAGATAACGATCACTCAATCCCAATGATCAAAAATTCTGTTCTTCTATTCATCTGATGCTCCGCCTCAGAGCACTCTCTTCCAGTGCAATCAACCACGGGTCGGGTAGCGCCATACCCCTGAGGAATGAGTTGCTTATCAGCTACCCCTTGTGAGATCAGGTAATCAAATGCGGCATTCACACGCATCTGAGACAGATTGAGATTATACTCATCACCTGCGCGACTATCCGTGTGTGAACTCATCTCCACTACCACCCTAGGGTGGTCCAGTAAAAAGCCTTTGAGTTTGTCGAGTTCTGTCACAGCCTCTGGTCTCAGGCCATACTTATCCAGGTCGTAGTAGATTGGTTGAACCCTAAAATCCATACCCATATAGTCTTCATGCACATTGAGGCCTATATCCGCACCAGGCAAATTGGCCAGAGAATCATACATGCGTAGCAATGCATCTATGGCAATTGGAAACTTCATTTTCACAGATGGCTCCTGGTGCAGCCTGATGATGACATCAGCTTTATAATCAGAACCCACCAATACCTCTTCCGACAACAAATAGCCAAATTTCCCGGATTTCACCGCCCACACTAAACCAGGAAGTATGGGCACCTCAAAAGCTCCATCCGAATCCGATCTGGTGTATATTTCGGTCTGGCTGACGGTATCCAGCAAGAAAACATCTGCCTGAACAATGGGCTGCCCTGTTCGGGCATCCAGTACAAAGCCTCTTCTTTCACCCTCACTTCTTGTAAATGAAAACTCATATACGTCATCTCTATTGGAGTCTATTCTGGCCGAGGTAAAATATCCATGACTGAAATCATCATTGGCCACCAGGCCAAAGTCATCACGCGAGCTATTGATAGGATACCCAACGTTGACAGCCTCACCCGTTGGTTCGTAATCTGAGCTAAGATCAATTGAAAAGATATCCAGGCCGCCAAGGCCGCCCATTCCATCTGAGGCAAAGAAGAGCCTTTGACCCACAAGTGTAGGAAACATCTCCCGCCCTTCAGAATTCACTGACAATCCAAGATTCTTAGGAGTCATCCACTTACCCTCTTCTTTATACGAAATATAGAGGTCAGTCTCGCCAGCTCCGCCGGGCATGTCTGAGGTAAAAATCATTATACTCCCTTCATCATTCAGTGCTGGATGCCCTACGGAGTAGCTGTCCGAATTGTGCTCATACGGGGTTATGCTTTCCCATTGTTGCTTCTGCTCGTTATAGGTCGAAAAGTAAATTTTGAGCCGAGTCACTCCCTCATCATCCCGCTTGATTCGCTTGCCACTGAAGTTGTTTCGGGTAAAGGCTATTCGGGTATCTCCATCGTAAAAATCAGCAGGTCCTTCGTGGTATTTGCTCTTCAGACTCTCATGAAAGTAAGTAATCTCACCGGTAGTATTATCTAAATAAAACAAGTCCAAAAATCGGGATTCATCCCAATTGAAATCTACTTTCACCCACTCCCTATCCAGCGTTCGGGAAGAAACAAACAGTAATCCTCCTCCATACATGACCGGGCTAAAATCAAGTCCCGGAGTATTGCAATCGAGTCTTCTGATGGTATAGTTGGCTGAGTCTGTAAAAAAAGACGAAAGATGCTGTAGGGCATCAAGCTTAAGGGGTGTGCGCGCATCATCACTGAGTGCATTCTTATAGTTTTCGTACCAATACTCGGCTTCCCGATAGTTGTTATTGCTCAAAAGAGCTTCAGCAAAATAATAATGGTAAATAGGGGGAATGTGGGGCTGATCGGCTACAGTCCTCAAGTAGCGCTCCACGCTATCGGGCAGGTTCAAGTAGCGATAGCAGTCGGCTATTCGCAAGGTGAGGCGCAGGCTATCTTTGGTGTCTTTAAGTGTTTCCCGGTATAAATCCGCTGCTTTGGCATAAGAAAACTGCTCAAACGCCCTATCTGCTGCTCGCTCTGTACGAATGGTAATCGTCTGTCCGGTTACCAGGATCGACATCACGCAAATAAAGGATAATGTTAAGATTGGTTTCATGCTTCAACTTGATTTGTCGCTGAGAGTTCTTTTTTGGCCTCCACCGCCTGTGCTCTTAGTTTGAGGTAATGTGTTAATCTTATTTCGATAGGTAGCAAGCACAGCGCCAGTACGAGGTTGACTGCCACCTGGAAAATAGGGGTCTCTCCAGACACAGTAGTGAGATATGGCTCCAGTTCTGTATGCACATACTCAAATGCGATAAAGACACTTATGTAAACCATCAGTCGGATGGCAAACTGATTTTGTAGCCTTCCTGAAAGAAAATATGTGAGCCAGACGATCAAGGTAATTGCTGCAATCTGGAGCAGGTAAAACCACCACATTTCCCAGTAGGGGTAATTCACTCTGAAGGTAATAGCTGTGTATTCATCATCCCACAGGGCCTCATGATCAGACTCCCGCACCCGAAAAGTGTAAGTACCAGGATCCAGATTGGTATACGTAGCATAATTACTCTTCTCCACGGGTGACCAGCCTTTATCAAACCCAACGAGCATATACTGATAATAAATAGCCTCAGGGTTTCGTAGGTTGATAGATACAAAATCAAAAGTAATGTGATTTTCATCGTAGGGGAAGGTCAAATCGGAGGGTAGGATATCGTCCAGCTTGGCCTTACCACTATATTTAAGGAGATCAGTCGCGTTATAGAACAGACGAAGGTCTTTTATATGCGTATGTCGTTTGGCTATTTTAAAATTAAAATGGGGCAGGTTCACTTTTGTCACTCCGTAAGGATTCCCGAAAAAGATATTGCCATGTCTGTCTTTACAAACCGAATTGAGCTCAGCTTCGGTTTCTCCCAGTTCGCCGGGATGGTGAAAGGTTCTGATGAGGTCATACCCTGGTTGAATGAGACTAATACCAAGCCTATGCCCCACCCAAATCTGGCCGATATCATCTACCACCGCAGCGTTGCAGTAGTTGGAGAGTAATCCATCCTTTGCTGTAAACTGTTTAAAGTTCTCACCATCAAACCGATAAATTCCTGACCCCTCTGTGGTGATCCATATATTCCCATCGGCGGACTGTGTGATGGTATTGATATCAAATGCAGGGAAGATCTCATCTTTGGAAAGAAATTGCATTTCACCGCCTTTTGGCAAAAGCGCCAGCCCGGTGGCGTGGCTCCCAAACCATACGTTGCCCGCCTGATCCGGGAATATTGCAAAAATTTCATTGTGATAGAAACCTAATCGGGTATTATACAAATTGATAAGCTCTCCCGATGGCTTGATGTGGTAAACACCGTTTCCAGCTGCTGATATCCACAGATTACCATCGTTGTCCTTTACTATTTCCCTTATCAAATGATGCTCCATCACATCCTTGGGTGCCAAACCTATTCTTTCAATTGTTTTTTGTAAAAGGTTGACCTTGATGACCCCATCTCTGGTCCCGGCCCAAACCACTTCTCCATCCACCAAAATAGAGGTAAATGAATAGTCTTGCGTGTATTTGAGGGGCTCAAAGATCAGGCTATCCCGCATGGCTTTATGATACGCATGCACGAGCCCCTGCTCGGTGGCCAGGATCAGCTCATCCTCTCGATAGTTGGCAATGCTATGGATTCCCTGCACTGCGAGTGGCTTGTAAAGTTCATAGTGATGAAAGTAGGCCCTGTTTAGCTGTACCAGCCCCCTTCCGAATGTACCTACCCAGATCTCATTTTCATGGTCTACATACACCTCCCCTACCTGATTACTCTCAAATCCATTTTGCTTGTTAAAAAACGTGATGGCCGTTACTTCTATTCCATTGAGGTCTACTTCAACCAAACCGTGATTTTTAGTACCCACCCAGAGGGTATTGAGGTCATCCTTGGCTATAGAACTCACTTGCACGTGAGCCGGAAACCCTTCCACAGGTTTGATGTCCCTGGACTCCAAAAAGTGTGAGTAGAGCCCATCATTGGTCCCCAACCACACCAAATTTTTCACATGATCATCCTGAAAAATAGAGTTGATTTGTAATCCCTTGGTACTTTCCAGAAATCCAAGCGAGGTTAATTGATCTCCTTCGACTTTAAGTTCTAAAAAACCCTCATTGGTAGCTACATAAATGAAGTCTTGGTAGACCATAAAATCATAGCTTATTAACTGATCAAAAATCGAGTGGCTGAAGTGGGTCACTGAATCCTCTTGTACCCGGATCAACCCTTTGTTTTGTGTAAGGCCCCAGATGGTTTTCTCCCCATGAGACCTAAGCCTGTTCACCTTATTGGGCAGATCCTCTTTGGACACAATCTTCCTGTACCTGCCGTGCTCCACAATACTAATCCCACCCTCATAATAGCCCATAAAGAGGTGACCATCTGACGAAACCACAGAAGCAGTCACCAAGTTGTTGATAGCGCTATCTTTAGCATTGAGATTGAGCATTTGTTTGCCGTCAAACCTGTACAGGCCGTCATCCCCACCAACCCACAAAAAACCATCCTCATCCTGGATGATGGTATAGATAAAAACACCATTGAAATCCCGATCAGCATTGTACACCAGCATCGAAAAATCTCTGGGTCCTGAATAGAGTGTGGTGAGTATCGTTACAAATCCTAAAACGAATAAAGTAAATTTTTTAGTTATCATCTTCTTCACTTTTATACCTCACGTCTACCTTGTATTTAAATTTGGGCGGCCCTCCTACAGGCACTGAAAAGAAGGCAATGGCTTCCTCATATTGATTGGTAATGTAGCACACCATGTCATTCCTTGAGGTTCGCCCTTTTACTATTTGTAAGTCTACGGTCGTGTTTTTTTCTTCATCGTCTATGAAATGCATGCTCCTTCCCCACTTTTTATTGGCCGAAGCGACAGCCCGATGCCTGTTTTTAGAAATGGAATAAATCAGAACCGAACCTTCGTTATCAAAATCGAAATTATTCTGGGTAATGGAGACTACTCTCTTGTCTATGAATGGATAGAGATGCGCCACTGAACCTTTCGCCTCTGGAAGCCTAAAAGAATATTCATAAGTAAAGGCATTAGCGCCCTCCACTTCCTTGTTTTCATAAGGCTGTGTGCTCAAAAAATATTTATAAAGATTACCATCATCGCCGCTAATGCCCTCCGTCACTACCTTAAAGACCCTGCCACCAAGCTCCGGTGCATCCTCTCCTTCTAATGGGTTAAAGGGCCCAAAAGAATACCAGTCCTCATCATACCTGGACTCATTTCCGAAAGTCTTGGTCGCCAGCATGCTCCCACTTTTATAATTTCCAACCGGATTAATCTGTTTGGCATCTTTGTCACTGTGGGTGCCTTGCCCCCCATAAACCGAGAATTTCGTCCGGCTATTCCACTCTCCATTCTTCTCATCGAGCTGGCCACCTACTTCAGGGTCATATACCCTGATGTACACTGGTTTTGTGAATGTTTCAGGTACAATAAAAAAGAATACTTGACTAAAGTCATCATCTCCCCATCCAGGGTTACTCTCCTGACCAAAAGTGACGAGATAGGTAATTTGCTCAAACTCACTGGGAACCATCTGACCATACCCCATGAGGCAAGATGTTGCCAGAAATAGATTCAATATCACTCTTAATATTTTTCTCATCTGATCACTGTTTTAGATAACTGGACAACCTCTCCACGATAGGTGAATATGGCAAGCAATCTGATTTGGATGGCTCCCTTAATAAAATCTCCTTCAATTTGGTCTCCCATGTAGTACTGACCATCTATATCCCAATAAAACCTGGCCGCTTCAATTTCGGAGGCAGCGCTGAGTTCCGCAGATAGTATTTGTGCTGACTCCTCCACGATATCCAACTCCACGGATGGTCTGATCTCCACGTCCACATAATACTCATCCCGAAAATGTGTCCCAGAATAAGGATCGGTCACTGAGAGTATGGCTTCATAATCGCCGATTTCATCGTAGCAATGCTCCGAAACGATGCCCAGTTTCCTTTGGCCATCACCAAAATCCCAGGAATAGATCAAATTCTTGTTTTCTGACTGCACCGAAGGCCCCAGGTCGAGAATCACACAGTTTTGTAATGACAGATAAGACGGATAATCTCCTCCTTGCTGGACGGTATCAGCCACCGGACTCATCAATTGAAAAAATAGCAGCAGGGTCTTCATTTCTTGAGGTCTAATTTTGCTACAAGTTATCCTTAGAAAAGAAGCCCTCAGACATTACTCGTTGAGCTGGCTCATTTATCAGGTGAAGTCAAAAAAAATACCGATGGTGCCCCATCGGTATTCAAATCTATTGAAGTGTAATATTAGTATATCAAAGGTCAAATATCCCTGGCAGCCACAGGCTCAACTCAGGAATGTAGGTCACCAGCATCAGCACCAGGATCATCACGGCAAATAGCGGAATCAGTGGCTTCAGTACCTTTTGTAAGCTGACTCCAGCTACACTGCATCCCACGAATAAAACGGAGCCCACAGGTGGTGTACACAATCCTATGCAGAGGTTGAGCACCATCACAATCCCAAAGTGAATGGGATCCATACCCAGAGCCGTCACCACTGGCAGGAAGATGGGAGTAAAAATGAGTACTGCAGGTGTCATATCCATAAAAACACCAACGAAAAGTAAAATCAAATTGATAATCAGCAGGATTACTATCGGGTTGTCACTCAACGTTACCAGGAAATTACTCACCTCCTGAGGAATGTTCTCATAAGCCATCACCCACGACATCCCCATAGAAGTACCAATCAAAAGCATGATAATGGCAGTGGTTTTCACCGTATCCAGTAGTACTGAGGGAAGTTCTTTTACCTTTAATTCTTTATAGATGAGGGTCAGCACAATCGTATACAGCACCGCAATGGCAGAAGCCTCCGTGGCTGTAAAAAAACCAGCGACGATACCTCCAATCACAATCACCAGCAAAAACAAACTAGGAACAGCATCCAGCAATTTTCTGGCCCCTACCTTAAATCCTACCCATTCGCCGGTTTTATATTTTCTTTTGAATGCAATGGCTCCGGAAACCATCATCAGGCCTACACCCAGGATGACACCAGGTACATAGCCAGCCAAAAACAAAGCTGCAATGCTCACCCCCCCACTAGCCAAAGAATACACAATGAGGATATTACTTGGCGGGATCACCAAACCAATGGTAGCACTGGTGAGGTTCACTGCTGCTCCAAAACCTTTGTCGTAGCCTTCCTTTTCCATACGGGGTGTCATGAACCCTCCGATAGCTGATGCGGCCGCCGCGGCTGACCCGGAAATGGCCCCAAAAAACATACAGGCGATGATATTGACAAACGCCAAACCACCCGGAAGACTGCCCACCAATACCTTGGCAAAATCCACCAGTCTTCTGGCTATCCCGCCCCGGTTCATCAGCTGTCCGGAAAGAATAAAAAAAGGAATGGCCAATAGCGCGAAGCTATCAAGGCCGGTAGCCATACGCTGCGCAATAGTAGTGAGCGCCGGCATGGCAGGTATACTCACCATTAGCGTGAGTGCGGTAGACAGACCGATGCTCACGGCTATCGGCACACCTATTGCCAACAACAATAAAAAGCTTGCTACAAGGAGTAATATCTCAGTTATTGCCATTGGACTCTGTGTATATAAGGTAATAAATGCTATAATAAATCATCAATGCTCCACTAAGTGGAACCGCCAGGTACACGTATCCCATAGGCAGCTGCAATGCGGAAGAAAGCTGCTCCAGCTCCAGCGTCACATAGACCAGATTGCTCCCGCCTATGATCATGACGAGCAGTGCAAAGAGTGCGACCGAAAAATGAATAAATCGCATCACCCAAATAAATCTGGCACCCTCGAGGGATTTTGGAAGTATATCTATGGCCATGTGCAGCCCCTGGCCCGTGGCATAGCCCGAGCCAATAAGCCCTACCCAGATCAGGAGGAATCCGGCCAGCTCGTCCGTAAACCCACTGGGAGCATTCAGTAAAAACCTGGAAGCTACCTGCCACAGTACGTTGAGCACCATCACAGCCATCAGGAGTACCAATATTTTCTCTAAAAACCTGTCAATCTTATTTTTCATCTGCCAATGCTCTAACCCTCATGATAAGTTCAAATTTTTCCACATCGTCTTTGTAAGCTTCATAGATCGGATTCACCACGGACGAAAAATCCTCCTTCTCGGGAATAATAATTTCCACTCCGGCAGCCTTCACCGCGGCCAGTGATTCCTTTACCGACTCAGCCCATACCACACGCTGGTAACTCACCGACTCAGTAGCGGCCTGCTTCAGCCATTTCTGTTCTTGCTCACTGAGTCTATTCCACCATACCATACTTACCAGCAGCACATCCGGCACACTGGTGTGCTCATCGAGGGTATAGTATTTGCAAACTTCATAGTGCCTGCTGGAATAAAAACTGGGGGGATTGTTTTCGGCTCCATCCACCACTCCCTGCTGCAAGGCCGTGTAGAGCTCACCAAAAGAAATGGGCGTGGGTGACCCACCCAGTTGATTCACCATGTTTACCGCAGTGTTACTTTTCATCACCCTTATTTTCAATCCTTTGAGGTCTTCTGGCGTGTATACTGGTCGGTCTTTAGTGTAAAAACTCCTGGAACCAGCATCGTAGTAGCATAGCCCACGAAACCTGTACTGCTCTCCCTGTCCCAATAGCTCTTCGCCTATCTCGCCATCCAACACCCGATACATGTGCTCCTCACTTTCGAAAATATAGGGCAAACCAAGCACCCTGAAATTAGGAGCAAAATTCTCCAAAACAGCAGCTGACACCTTGGTCATAGCCAGACTTCCTATCTGCAGAAGTTCCAGTGTCTCACGCTCATTGCCCAGCTGACCAGACGGGTAAATGGTCATTTTCATCTTTCCTCCGGAGATTTCTTCCAGCCGCTCGGCCATAAAGACCATGCCCGTATGCACCGGGTGACTCACCGCCAGACTATGTCCGAGTTTAAGCTCTCGGGTCTCAGAAGAAGTGGCGCAGGCAGACACCAGTGCTGCGCAGATTAGAATCAGTAAGTACCTCATTAAGCTCTTATTTCTTTTACTAGGGAGACGGCCACTTTTGTCATATTTTATATTATCTAATAATCTTACCGGAAGTATTCCCTTCCATCAAATCAACCACATTTTCACGAGAGACCATATTCACATCTCCCTCCACGGTGTGCTTAAGCGCACAAGCTGCTGTAGCAAATTTTAATGCCTGAAAATCATCCTGATACGAAAGCAATCCATAGATCAGACCTGCTGCAAAAGCATCGCCTGTACCTACTCTGTCCACGATATGCGTCACATCCAGGGTATCAGTCTTCAGATACCGCTTCCCGTTCCAGACTTTCCCCTGAATACTATTGTGAGAAGCACTGATCGTCTCCCGTTTTTTATCAAAAATCTTTTTTACCCGGGGGCATTTGTCCATCAACGCCTGGGCTGCCGACTGAAACTTCCCGTCTTTCTCAGCTTCCACATCGATCCCGAAAATTTCAGCTATGTCCTGCCGACTGGCCAACACTATGTCACATCCGGCCACTAGTTCCGGCATTACTTCCTGCTGGGTCTTGCCGTAGTTCCAAAGATTTTTTCTTGAATGAATATCTGCGGAGACCATGATTCCCATTTCATTAGCCGTTTTGATCGCTTCTGCACAGCAAGCCAATGCTCCTTCTGAGATGGCCGGTGTGATCCCCGTCCAGTGAAACCAGTCGGCATCCTTGAATACCGCCTTCCAATCAATCATCTCCGATTGGATTTTGGCAAAAGCCGAGCCGTCACGCTCATACACCACCTGACTAGATCGATGAACAGCTCCCTTCTCCAGAAAGTACTTGCCCATCAACTCACCTCCATAAAGCACCCAAGAGGTGTCTAACCAGTGCTGCCTCAGAAACTGTGTCGCAGACCTGCCAATGATATTATCTGGAAACCTCGTAACATGAGCGGCTTGCATGCCCAGATAAGCCAATGACATAGCTACATTAGCTTCACCACCTCCGTATGCCAGCTCCAGATTTGTCGCCTGGGAAAATTTGGCAAAACCCGGTGGGGATAAGCGCATCATCACTTCTCCAAATGTGATTACTCTGCCTTGTTTCATATGTCTTGCTGTCTTTTCATTTAATTTAATGATTCGACACTTACCGCTCAAATATCATTTCGCAGGATACTCCCACCCTTTGTTTATTTTCAAACCCCAAAGGCTAGAAATTAAAATAATTTTTAGCATTGTGATAACAGATATTCTGAACCTGAGCACCCAGCCATTCCATATCGCCAGGCAACTCCCCATTCTCCACATCCTTTCCGATCATATTGCAGAGTATCCGTCTGAAATACTCATGCCTCGGAAAGGAAAGAAAGCTCCGACTGTCCGTAAGCATGCCCACAAATCGACTGAGCAGACCCATGTTGGACAGGGCATTGATCTGCCTCTCCATCCCATCTTTCTGATCCAGAAACCACCAGCCAGAACCATACTGCAGCTTACCTGCAACGGAACCATCATTGAAGTTTCCAATCATAGTGGCCATGGCTTCATTGTCCGCCGGATTGAGGTTATACAGTATTGTTTTCGCCAGTTGATCGGTATTATCCAATCTATCCAGAAAACGACTAATGGCTTTGACCTGTGAAAAATCACCAATGGAGTCAAATCCGGTATCGGGCCCCAGGGTCCGCATCATCCGAGTGTTGTTATTGCGAATGGCTCCTAAATGAAACTGCTGAGTCCATCCTTTGGCATGGTACATCTTACTCAATTCTACCAGAAGCGCCATTTTAAACTGCTGAACCTGATAACCGGAGAGGGTCTCGCCCTTGAGTATCAACTCGAAAAGTTCAGACGGATCTGCCGCCCCCAACTCATAGAGCTGTTCCAACCCGTGATCAGACAAACGACCACCCACTTCATGAAAAAAATCAATTCGTTGTTGCGAGGCTTTTAACAAATCTTCAAATGAAGTAATCCCAAATCCAACCAGTTCTTCCAGTTTTCTCAGATAACTTTTGTAAGCCTTTGGGTTCTCCACCGCATAGAGGTTGTCCGGTCGGAAAGTGGGCAACACCTTAATGGGGAACCCTTCCTGCTGAAGTTGCAAATGATATTCCAGATTTGAAATGGGATCATCAGTGGTACAGACAACTGTTACGTTCATCTTAGCCATGAGGCTCCGCACCGAAAATTCCGGAGTATTGAGTTTGGAAGATGCCTCCTGATAGATCTGCTTGCCTGAAGCTGGCTTCAGAATGTCTTTAATGCCAAAATAGCGCTGGAGCTCCAGGTGTGTCCAGTGATACAAAGGATTTCTGAGAGTATCGGGCACTGTGGCCGCCCACTGCTCAAATTTCTCTTCAGGAGATTTGTTTCCGGTCACAAAGGACTCATCCACACCGTTGGTACGCATGGCGCGCCATTTGTAATGATCCCCTTCCAGCCAGGCCTCAGTGATATTATTGAATATCCGGTCTTCCGCTATGTCTTTTGGAGACAGGTGACAGTGGTAATCGATAATGGGCATTTGCGCCGCATAGTCGTGATAGAGGGTCTGCGCCGTTTTGGTTTCTAATAAAAAATCCTCACCAAGAAATTCTTTCATCTCCAAATTTTAGTGTTCAGTGTTTAGTAAAAGAAGCCGGTGAAGAACTCGTATGAAGTATGAAGAAGTAATACAATTTTATTCCTTCACCGGGCTTCTTTTAAATCTTGATTATCGGCCCATCCAGCCACCATCTACGGTGACGATGGACCCATTCATATAGTTAGACGCACCGCTGGCCAAAAAGACCGCCGGCCCCTTAAAATCTTCAGGATCTCCCCATCTGGCCTGAGGAATTCTGCTCAAAATAGAATCGCTCCGATCTGCATCCGACCTAAGTGCCTTGGTATTGTCTGTAGCAATATAACCAGGAGCGATGGCATTCACGTTGATTCCTTTCGAAGCCCACTCGTTTGAAAGGGCCATATTCAGCTGGCCAATTGCACCTTTACTGGCTGCATATCCGGGCACCGTGATCCCTCCCTGAAAGGTAAGGAGTGATGCAATAAAGATAATTTTCCCTTTACCCTTGGCTATCATATGTTTACCTACCTCACGGGAGATCACAAACTGGGAATTCAGATTCACCTCGATCACTTCATCCCAATACTCGTCTGGGTGCTCTGCTGCGGGCTTTCTCATGATGGTGCCCGCATTGTTCACCAGTATGTCTATCTGGCTATTCTCATCCATCAACTTCCTTAAAAAAGCGTGGACAGACTCCCGATCTGAAAAATCACTCTGATAGGCTTTGAAGGACCTACCACGGGCCTGAATAGCCTTCTCTACTTCACTACCCGAAAGCTCCAATGAAGCCGAGACACCAATAATGTCCGCTCCTGCTTCTGCCAATCCCTCTGCGATGGCCTTACCAATACCCCGCTTGCAACCGGTCACCAGGGCCGTCTTTCCGGCTAAATTAAATGAGTCTAACACCATTATCGTATTGCTTTAACGTCCTGACCATCCATGTCCGTGAAAGCTTTGTTTTCACCCGCCATGGCCCAGATAAAAGAATAATTAGAAGTACCTGCCCCGGAGTGAATAGACCACTCTGGCGAAATCACCGCCTGTTTATTGTGAATGGCGATGTGGCGTGTCTCCTGAGGGTCTCCCATGAAGTGCATGACCAACTGATCATCAGCCAGGTCGAAATAATAATAAACCTCCATGCGTCGAAGGTGCGTGTGTGGTGGGAAAGTGTTCCAAATACTTCCTGTCTTCAGGGCAGTGAAGCCCATCACCAGCTGACAACTCTGAATGCCCCCCTCGTGTATAAACTGGTAAATAGTCCGCTCATTGCAATTTTCCTTTGTTCCCAGATTGACCTCATTGGCATCAGCAAGACCTGCTTTCACAGTCGGGTACTCATGATGAGCAGGGCATGAATTCACAAAGAATTCTGCTGGCGTGGCAGCATTACCGCTTGCAAAAGTGATTTCTTTTTTGCCCTTTCCTACATAAAGACATTCCTTGTTGGCGAGGGTGAAAGACTCTCCATCCACGACCACCACACCTTCTCCTCCGGTATTGATGATCCCCAATTCACGACGCTCCAGGAAGTAGTCAGCTTTGGTAAGGTCCTCGTATACGGGCAGCTTGATGGCCTCCTTAAGGGGCATCACACCGATGGTGACCATACGGTCATACATAGAATAAACCGCAGTGATCTCACCGGGCTGCATCACCTCAGGAATCAAAAACTCTTGTCTGATGTCTTCAGTCGTGTAATTAAGAAAGTCATTGGGATTGGTAGAAAAGCGTATTTGATTCATCCGATAATAAGGTTTTAATAAATGCAAAATTGATCTCAGGGGTCTGTGGCACCGTCTTTCATGTGACATGAGGCTCACCCCTCAAATTTAATACTGTGTAATTTATACACAGTTTAATGAATTCACAATAACTCAACACTTTTTATAGCTTATTTTATCATTATCAAAGAATATCTCCTTAAATATCTATTTCTTGATTCGATAGAGTTCCGGCCCACCCTTCACTCCTATCTTCTTTTCATTGGTAGGAATCACCAACCCTGACTGAAGAATCTTCTTTCGGAAATTTCTCCGATCAAGCGTTTCGTCCAGGATGCTTTCATAAAGATCCTGCAGTTCTTTCAATGTAAACTTGTCTGGAAGCAATTCTCCAAAGATGAGATTTTGATCAAGGCTGCCCCTCAGTTTATGCAGCGCATCTACGGCCAGTTGATCGTGATCAAAGCCCAGTTTTGGAAGCTTTGAAAGTGAATACCATTGTACATCAGACACATAATTCTTAGCGATTACTGGATGGTTTTCTGGTTTGATCAGGGCATAAAAGCACACAGTGAGCACACGCTTCACCGGGTGCCTGTCCACACTACTATACGCCTTCACCTGCTCCTGATGTACATCGTGGATTCCTGTGAGGTTGAATAGCACATTATTCACGGACTCTTCCAGGGTATGGCCCTCATCCATAATACCCCCCGGGAGCATCCACTGATCTTTAAATGGATCAATCGCCCGCTTGACCAAAAGCAGCCTGAGTTCATTGTCCTGAAAGCCAAAAACGGCACAGTCTACTGTGATGGTGCACTCGTACGAGCTAGAGGATACGGTAGTAATGGTTAGTGATTCCAGTGTCTTGTGATTCAGTTAGTGATCGATCAAAATTAAGAAAAAAGATTTCCCACATCCTAATTATACATAATTGACCTGTCTGATGCTTTAAAATCATTCAATGCCACCCATATGAGCAGTTTAATAAAACCCGGCTCCCTTGGAGCCGGGTATGTGACCAACCAAAATGGCTGATCTGCCTTAGTATCCTTAAATATTGGCCTCTTACTTGTGCTCAAAAGCTCCAAGGTCCGGTGCTGAACCGGAATAGTCCAAACCTACATCTACCCCTTTATCTATTAGATCACTATCAGATTGGAGGTGCAGGTATTGCACATCGGGTAGGCTACCATCTGCCTTTCTAGGAGCAGACAGTGCATCCAGATCAATACTTACAAAATCTATCGCAGAAGCCTCCAGACCATCCTGCCAACTGTTATTGGTAATATCAGTGGCTGTGGCTTGGTAACTATCCCCACTACCGCCCGCAAATGACAAACTGTTTTTGATGGTGAGCGATGATGCAATGTTGGAGCTCCCAAAATTGATGTTTCGCCCGTTGCTGTGAGCTGAGCAGTTATACATGATCACTGTACCCCTATTGCTATTGTGATCAAATCCATCTACAATATTGCCGGCGGCAATACAATTGGTATATAGGGCATTGTGTTTCAGAAGCTTATCATCACTACCCCCCGTTTTAAAACCATTACCATCGCCACCACCAATGGTTCCATCTTTTAGCATCCCATTTTTGAATGCCCAGCAATTCACGTAGGTGGTCGTAATGTTATCCGCTCCGCGCAGGTATCCATCCCATCCATCATCGAGGTTTTGCCAGGCTCTGCACCCAATAAATTTGTTGCCATCTCCTGCATCCAGCTTGCAGGCAAAACCATCAGCATTTTCGATGGAGGAATCTGCATTATAAAACGAATCACAATTCAATACGGTGTTGTGGCTTGCGCCATTACCAATCTGAAGACCGGTGTCTGCATTTTCAGAAAAAGTGCAAAACTCTATCAGGTTGTAATTTCCGCTGATAAACATCCCATTGTCTCCCGCACCAAAAACATCAATACCCTTTACATACCAGTAGTCACCGGATAGTTGTAAGCCACGGTTACCGGAGTTTTCGGCCATCGATGAGAAATCAAATTTTGGTCGTTCTGTATCCTGAGGATGGGCAATGAGTGAAATCAAATTACCCTCAGCCCCATCACGGCTTAGGTTAATCTTGGTGGAGAAAGTGTAAGTGCCTCCTCGGATATAGATTTTATCCCCAGGATTTGCATTGACAATCGCATTGAGAATGTCCTCAGCTGTACCCACGATGGTTCCGTCGGTACCTTCAAGCACCCCTGAGATAGAAACAGTTTTCTCACCCACTATTCCTGATGCATCTGTGGCCGATGCTCGCACGGTGACGGATCCATTTTTAATGGGGGTCAAAACACCTGATGCTGAGATGTTTGCCAGGGTTTCGTCCGAAACAGACCACACCACTGTTTGATTGTTAGCATTGATCGGTAAAATTTCAGCACTAAAGGCTTGGGATCTGCCATCAGTAATATTATTTCCTGTTATCGAGATATGCTCCACCAATACCACCGGAGACATTATACCCGAGACATTAAATGATTTCTGAGTGGTTACTCCAGAGCCATCCTTTGCAGACGCTGTGACGGTAACCACCCCATTGGATACAGCAGTCAAGAGGCCATTTTCACTGATAGTGGCCACCGACTCATTTGATACTTTCCATTCAACCATTTGATTGGATGCATTGGCGGGAAGAATAACAGCCGTAAGCTGACTGGTTTCCCCGTCTTCTATAAAATCGCCTTTGATGGAAATGTGGCTAACAAGTATCTGAAGCGGTTCCTCATTTTCCTTGCAGGACACAAAAATGACTAACAAACCAAGTAACAGACCAACTATGAATCCCGAATCAACCACTATGCCTCTTTCTATATCCATTTAAGCTTAATTATCCTGCTCTAAAATTGTATCATTTAAAAATTTGATCACCTCCACCACAGTGGCTTCAAACCACGGTGACAGCAACCAAAAGGAATGAGGTGCATCTTCGAATACCCGAACTGCTGTATAGGTGCCGACTTCTTCCAAAACCTGCATGTATTCCTGTCTTCCATCAAGAAATCTTGGGTATTTACTTGCCAAAAATAAGGTAGGTGGTGTAGAGGCTGAGACATGTGTCAGTGCCGAAGCTTCCTGCCATAACTCAGGCACTTCCTCATAAGTACCTCCAAGCCATTGTGCAGCCATAGATCCTTCCTGTGAATCAGGATGTTTAAAAGCCAAAACTCCATCTATATCAACTATCGCCTGAACGTCGGTCGTAGTTCCCAGGAGGGCCGCCAACTGTCCACCAGCAGAACATCCCAGTACAACCATGCGGTTGGTATGCATACCCATTGTTCTCGATCGATCTCGCATCCATTGCAGCGCATCCTTCAAATCGCCAATAGCCGCGGGATAGAGTGCCTCCATCGACAGGCGATATTCGGGCACCATCACCAAATAGCCCGATTCTGCCAGTCGCTCAGCCATGGGAGTCATTAAGCCGGGCGATCCTGCTCTCCATCCTCCTCCATGAATCATCAAAATAGCGGCGGAAACCCTCTTCTCTTTAGGGATGAAAAGATTCGCCACCAAACTTCGGTACCCCAGATCTTTGTATGCCACATCAAAAGTGGACGTCACCGATTCCGGATCATTAGGTTCAACACCCTGAACATCCAAATTGGGATAATGTCTGAGTACTTTGGCAACTGTATTTGCTACGGTATAGCTTGTATCCCGGGGGACCTGTCCGACTACAACCCATCCTGCGATCAAAAGAAGGATTAATAGACTAGTGCTGAACCAACTCATTCAAATAGACCTCAATGTTCGTGTAATGCTCCATTAATCCAATCTCCGCAGAATCATCTTTTTTCATATTCAGATGCATTCTTTTTTCCCATTTGTCAGGCATACCATCCCGGTCAGTGTCCTTTGGAGCTACTTCTGATTGCAGTACCGGCCAGCCCCCAACCTGAGTTTGTGAGTCAATAATTCCGTTATTCCCAAAAGTTGCTTTTCCTTCACGCACTTCTTCAACAATCCTTTGATCAACAGCATCCCGCCTATAACTAGCTCCGGCAGATTTCAGCACCCATTCAAAAGACGCTTTTGCTGATTGAGGAGTTACTGATGCCACTTCCAAAGGGTTTTCCAACCTGATCTGGCTCACCACGGCGTCCCCTCCATTCACTCCAGCCCAGTTGTTATCAGAAACATGAGGATTTCCAATAAGCTCATTCCCTTCCAAATAAAAATGTCCATAAGGCTCATACGGATCCAAAATTTTATCCACTTTGGATTCGGTAGCCGGGCCCGGCTTGTAAGTGTTATTGATCAAATTATAATTTCCTTCTTCACCGCCGTAACTGTTGTTTGATTTCCAGTTATAAATGACATTGTTACGAAAATCAGCGATTTCAAGCTCGGGTTGCTTGTGATATCGGGCTCCCTGAAAACGCGGATTTCGACTGTTGTGATGTGCTAACAAATTGTGATGAAAACTGGCCTTTTTGCCCCCCCATATCCCACCATATCCATGGGTTCCTTTTTGATGGACAGAATTATTCAGGCTTTCAGAAATGATGCAAAACTGTACAGTTACCAGCTCATTATCATAGATGGAGGCACTTTCATCTGTGCTCCAACTGAAGCTGCAGTGATCAATCATTAAGTTTCGATTGTCCTTGGCACTCATGCCGTCATCCTGCACATTTCGTTCGTCTCCTAACCGGGAACGGATGTACCTGATAATTACATTGTCTCCTTTAACTTTCAGAGGATAATTTTTTAGTGTAATGCCATCACCGGGTGCTGATTGACCAGCGATAGTTACATTGCCATGGTTGATGTCGAGTGGCGATTCCAACTCAATATTCCCTGAAACGGCAAACAAAACAATTCTTGGATAATCCTCACGTAATGCTTCCCTTAAGCTTCCAGGGCCAGAATCGTTAAGGTTTGTAACAACCAATACCTGACCACCACGTCCCCCTGAAGCATACCTACCGAACCCCTCCGCACCCGGAAAAGCAAGATCCTGAGATCGACAGATCAGTTGAACCCCAAAAAACAAAATGAAAAACAATGTACTATATCTCATATCCACTCTACTATCCAAACCTAGGGTTTTGATTCAATAAATTAGAAGCCTATCTGATAGCGGCAATAGCAGGAACACCACAAGGATGTTCCTGCTGATTTGTCTATCACTGCAAACCCCTTATTCTTTCCAGAATTTTCTAGTCACCTTCTTACCTTCATTGGTAAGTTCAATCACATACATGCCCTGCGACAGGTTAGTAAGGTCTAGTTCCACCCCTTCATTGTTTTGCAAGAGCTTATATGAATTCACTCTTACCCCACCCAAGGTGTAAAGTGATAGTTGCTGGTTATTTTGTAGCACTTTACCTTTTATGAAAATTCTATCCGTAGCTGGATTGGGCCACATTTTGAATAGATCATCATCGAAAGTGGCACCTAAAACCACTCCTGCTGCTGTACTTCCTGACAATGAAAAGGAAACGGCATCAACTCCCACACTGCTATGCACAAGACTGCCACTATGGCTACCTTCCGTAGGTGCATTGAGCCTTATGTAAATGGTGGTGCTGGCAACATTTCCATCCAGAGGGGCAAGTGAAAGTGAACTCAACCATAGCTCTCCGTTGAATGAAATCTCAAAACCTTGTGGCACTGAAATTTCGAGTTTGCTAGCAAGATTAGTGGCAGACACCGTATAACTCTGAGGGTCTGATGGTTGATTCAGATTTTGAGAAAAAGCAACAAACTCCCCTGAAGCAATAATCCCAGGATCAGGAATCGTCTCTCCCGTTACAGCCAGCAGTACATCAGTCGCTCCGGTAGATGAATGAACAATATTTCCATTGTATTGGCCCGTTTCAGTTCCGTTCAGCCTCACATAGACGCTGGTGGAGTTAATAACTCCCTCGCTATCCGGGGCAATACTAACCATCCCACTCCAGGTGGTATTGTCGAGGGATACCTCGTAACTATCCGGAGCTGTAATAGTCAGGTCTGCAACCAAGTAGACGGCAGTGACGGAATAAGATTGCGATTCAGAAACCGAGCTAACACTTTCTTTGAATGGCTCAAGCGCCCCGCTCACACTGATTTCAGGCACTATTGTCATTCCAGTTAGGGAAACAGCCTTTGTGGTACTACCACTCACCAAAGTAACAGCTCCATTAAATGCGCCGAGCTCCGTAGAATTTAACCTAACATAGATGGTGGTCTCGGCAACTGTACCTTCGATATTGCTCAACACCAAAGGATCTGTGGTAAATGCATCTGTCTCACTCAGTGAAAGTTCATACCCACTTGATGCCGTAATGGTCAAATCCGTACTAAGATCACTACCCGATACACTAAAAGACTTAGCGGCAGTTGGTGTTCCCAAATGTTGGACGAATTCAGAAAGGGCAGCAGGAGCAGTAATCACCGGTGTAGGCCCCTCATCGTCACCTGTAAACTGCGCTGGCAGTCGTGATTGGGAAGGTGAGTAAGCCCCGGTCACATCATGAAGGACATAATCCACATAAGCCGAGTAAGTCGGACTACCATTTCCATCTCCAAACCGGTAGTAATTAGAGCCTGTTGTGGTAGTGGTAGTGGCAGTGAGTACTGGATAAGGATTTTCATTTAGGTAGATTTTAACAATACCTTCTGTACCACTACTCGCATCTATAGTCATGCGATATACATTCCATTGAGATACGTTTAGCTCCTCAGAGAGGTCCACAGAAGCTCCAGAACGCTGCAAGCTGAGCTCTCCGTTAGACCGGATATTTAGCTGATCCCGAAATCCATTGATGTGCATATCTATGTCCGTGAGACGATCTGCGGTTAGATCCTTTGCTTTCACTCTCATCACGACGGTAGCCGCTGTTGGGACAGGGTCAAAATCAGAAGTTTTGTACATTCCCGAGGCGTCTGCTCCATCTAATGCCAGTAAATTGTTTCCAACACTTACCGGATCAGCTTCTATGGCCCAGATGGTACCCGAGCCGTTGCTGGCACTCCAGGCTGGGTCAGCTGCGTCCGGCAGTTCGTTAGCGTTATAAATAGACCATTCACCCACAGGTGGCTTTGTTACCTCATTGGGCAATCTGGTTTGTTCGGGAGAGAATGCCCCTGTAACATCATAGCTTACATAGTCCACATATGCCGAGTAAGTTGGGCTACCATTGCCGTCTCCGAAGCGGAAATAATTAGAGCTAGTAGTGGTAGTGGTAGTGGCAGTAAGCACCGGATAAGGGTTCTCATTCAAGTAGATCTTTACAATCCCTTCAGTACCACTACTCGCATTGATTGTCATCCGGTATACATTCCACTTATTGACGTTTAAAACTCCGGACAAATCTACGGAAGCGCCTGATCGCTGGAGACTCAACTCTCCAGAAGATCTGATATTCAATTGATCTCTAAATCCATTGATGTGCATGTCGATATCGGTCAAACGATCCGCAGACGGATCTTTGGCTTTGACACGCATCACCACTGTCACACCAGTAGGTGTCGGGTCAAAATCTGAGGTCTTGAACATCCCCGAAGCATCCGCTCCATCCAGCGCCAGTAGATTATTACCTACCCTTACCGGATCTGATTCGATGGCCCAGGTAGTTCCTGATCCATTGCTGGCACTCCAAGCAGGATCGGCCGCATCTGGCAATTGATCCGCATGATAAATGGTCCACGCCCCCACGGGAGGTTTGGTCAAATCATTGGGTAAGCGAGTTTGTGCTGGTGAAAATGCTCCTGTAACATCATAGCTCACATAATCCACATAGGCCGAGTATGTTGGACTACCATTTCCATCTCCAAAGCGAAAGTAATTTGAACCTGTAGTGGTAGTTGTAGTGGCTGTAAGAACCGGAAAGGGGTTTTCATTTAAGTAAATCTTCACAATCCCTTCAGTACCACTCGAGGCATCTATGGTCATTCGGTAGACATTCCACTGAGAGGTATTTAACAGACCCGATAAATCTACAGAAGCACCTGAACGCTGTAAGCTCAGCTCACCAGAGGATCGGATGTTTAATTGGTCCCTAAAGCCATTGATGTGCATATCAATATCCGTCAATCGATCAGCGGTGAGGTCCTTGCCTTTGACCCGCATGACCACAGTCACGGCAGTAGGCACCGGATCAAAATCTGCAGTTTTGTACATTCCTGAAGCATCGGCCCCATCCAACGCCAACAAATTGTTGCCTACCCGAATCGGATCAGACTCTATCGACCAGGTGGTACCTGATCCATTGCTGGCACTCCAGGCCGGGTCAGCGGCATCTGGCAGCTCATCAGCATTGTAAATTGTCCATTCACCAACCGCAGGTTGGTTGGGGTCATCCTGAGACCATGCTCCTGTAACTGACAGGGCACACAGCATTAGGATTGATAATATATTGGATAACAGTTTCATAATATCATTGAATTTTATGTCCATTAGTGAATATCACTGTTCATATTGTTTGATTGAAGGGAAGTATTAGCCCTTTCATTCTTATTGTCTCCAGCGAGATGGTCCTACTTCTTCATCAATCAGGTTCTGATTGGTAATAGTAAAATCTCCATTTGCCGGATCTACAAAACCTGGGTTAGCTTCTGTCGCATCTACTTCACCCGGATCAGTATATTCACCTTCCCACAAACCAATGGTATTGAAGTAGTAATTGTCTCTGTAATTCAATGACACTTCCTCACTGATATCTCCCGCCTGAGACCAGTTTCCATAAATAGCTCCCCCACTACCCTCAATACCTGTTTCTACGAAGAGGCATTTGCTTACTTCCAACGAGGTACCACCTCCAGACATTCTAAAGAACCCTCGGTTGTTACTATTGTCGGCGATACAAGCCCTGTAGAAAGTACAATTCCTAAATGCCACGTCAGCAGCGACTTGCATTCTCAGGAGTGTTCGTATTCCATTGGCGACGGTAGAATTCTCTAACGTAAGAGATCCCACAGCTCCACCCCTAAAGTCGAAACCATCGCCTCCTCCACCGGGAATATCATGGATGTAGGTATCAGAAATGATAATGTCTCCGTAGGTTCCTCCGCTGTTGCTATAGAGGATATTGTTGCTATAGCCACTGATTTCGCAGCCCTGAACAGTAAGGGTACCGAGATTGCACTCTGAGGCAGAAGCATTGAACATTTGACCATAGTCATCTTGTCCTTGTATATTGAGATACCTCAGGGTGATGGAGCTCACTGGAGTACCACAAGAAAACTGCCCAATAATCACTGGCATGTCGTACCATTTCTGCCCTTCGATAACTATGGACTTTGTAATTTCCTTTCCACCAAGGTTATAGGTGCCTGCCGCTAATATGAGTACCGCCCCCTCTTCTGAGGCATCAATAACGCTACTTAGGTCATCATTGGCAGTAACATTGGCCTCTTTCAGGGTAGAAAAAGTCACTGTTCCTCTTCTTTTGGTGCCGTTGTACAAGGTCACGGTATAATCCGTTGCTCCTGAAAGCCCATCGATTCTCGCTTCTCCTGCTGCTACCTGAGCTGCTGAAATCTGCACCAATGTATTGCCTGGCACTATTAACAGATGAGTTACTTCACTCCCTGGCTGCCAAACTACTGTGGCGTAAGTGTCCTGTACATTTTCGCCTGGCAATGGGAGGAAAATCTGCTCCGCATCTGTCCGTGCGGTGACAATAGCCCAGTTAGACTCTTCCAGCCCTTCAGTCACAGCTCTCACTCTGGCCGAGTAGCGGGTCTCACCTGAGAGAGATTCTGTATAGGTGATGGTTCCGGCTGTGGGTATATCGTCTACTATAGCAGTGCTGATGGGATCACCAGAAAACCGAAGGCTATCCTGAAAGAACTCTATAACATATTGGTCAACATCAGGATTTGCGGTCCAGCTAAGCTCTATATCTACCTGGTTACGCACCCGGGCTTCAAGTCCCACCGGGGCAAAGGCCCTCGATTTTGTGAGTTCTGTAATGACCGGATCTATGTCATCCTTGCAAGCCATAGGCACCAGTGAAAGTGCGCATAGCAAGATTCCTGTGAATTTTTTAATTCTGGTATACATATTCATCCTTTTTTAATTCAGTAAATCGTTGGTCAACTGTCCATTGCTACCATCTATAAAGACTTGCCAGATCGGCCAAAACTGGTTCTCATCGGGGTTTCCAACATAGATGGTTTCAATTTTTTCATCATCCAATTCATCCACTACCGCCCAATCAATATTATCACTATATTCACCTGACTTATTGTCTGTTTCACCCCTCTCCAATCCGTAGAATTCCAGGGTTTCGTTATTTTCTGCAAGCCTGTAATACAAGGTGGAGGGCACATTAGCATATTCACCTGACTGACTTCTCAGGTCGTACATCTTTTGTTTCGCCTCGTCAAGTTTTGTCTTTAGCAGATTCCATCTAATGAGGGCCTGCTTGCGTTGCATTTCGCCGCACAGTTCGAGTTTGTGCTCTTCTACGATCGCATCGAAAACAGCTGATCCAGATAAGCCGCCCAGATAAGCATCTACTTGAGTAGGCCAGTCCGCCTGATCGAAAGCGCGCTGACGAATTTCTTTCAAATACGGTTTGGCGGCATCAGGCCCCTCCAGCTCATAAGCTGCTTCAGCAGCCATGAGTAAAATTTCGGCATAGCGCATGTACATAAAGTTGGTTCCGTCATCGTTGGAAGCGGTCACACGAGTGTTTTTCCATTCGTATCGGTATTTACCAAACATCCACTGGTCCAGGCCGGTAGGCTCTTGCTGAGCAATGTCCTCTGAAGGGCTCACGTCTTTCCATTGGTATGGCACACAAGTGACATCTCTACGTGAGTCATTAGGAGCATAATCATAAAACACGAACGGCAACGGACCACCCTGACCTCCTCTGGCCTGACCTGTGTACTTATCCTTACTCAAATGCCTTACGGCAAAAGTGAATAACCACCTTCCTCTCCCTGTGGCAAATGGGATTTCCCAAAGTGATTCCCCTCCGGCTGTTACATCATCTTGGTTGAACTTTCTCCACAAATCCTCAAACGAAGTTTCAAGACGTGCTGTGCCACTTGCTATCACATCTCTGCATTCCTGCAACGCGATTCCATACATGGTTGCGCGATCCAATTCCGGATCAGTACTGAGGCGCACACCGTCCGCATACTGCGAGTACCCACCGGCGGCTAAAGCCAGTCTTGCTCTTAGTCCTTTGACAAAAGCTTTATTTACCCGCTCAACAGAAGCAGTGCTTGATGTTTCGTTTGGCCATGGAACGATTGTAGCGGCCTCCTCCAGATCTGCTAATAGCTGCTTGTAAATAACGTCCCGACTAGATCTCGGTAAGTACAGGGTTTCCGTAGTGATTGGTTCAAATCTTGCTGGCACGTCCCCCCAGGATTTGACCAGGTCCGCGTAATAAACAGCTCGCAAGGTAAGGGCCTCTCCTAGTAAGTAGGCCATATTTTCATCATTCTCTACATCCCCGTAGTTACGCAGCCCACGAATACAAATATTTGCTCGTTCAATACCCGAATACATCATGGCCCAGGCATTGTTAGTCGTATTCATTTGGTCATTATTGGGCTTCGCATTGTATTTCACCAAGTCGTAGTTGTCATCAGGATTATTGGAGTTGTTGTTCCACTCCACATCTGTGTTCATCCCATAATTCGGAAGAAAGCGACCTCTGTATGAGTTAGTCTGTCCAAAGGGTTCCTTAATGCCATCTACGGCACCCTTAGCCAGGGTATAAACCGAAAATATCTTCGATTCATCCAGAGTAGATTTGGCCGGTGCTTCCAGGTAATCCTCACAAGACGTAGTGGTACCCAAAATCAGCACACCGGCAAGAGCTATGTTTAATATCTTTTTCATTTTCAATGTCATTTGGATTAAAATGTAAGATTCATGCCAACAGTAAACTGCCTGCTACGTGGATAAGCTGAATAGTCCACACCCGGTGTGAGTGGGGTTTTTCGTCTGGTAGATACCTCAGGGTCAAATCCCGTATAGTCTGTCAGGATAAACAGGTTGTAACCCGTGATATAGAATCTAAGGTTTTCAATACGGGCTCTTTCAATAATCGCCTTAGGTAAAGTATAACCTAAAGTGAGCGTATTGAGCCTTAGAAAGGATCCATCTTCAACTGCCCAGTCACTAAAGATGTACCGATCCATGTATGGACTCCACATGGTGGTGTTGGCATTCACTGCCGCCAGTTGTGCCGGATCAGTGATCAGTTCGCCGGTATTCCAATCTATATTAGTCCATCTCTCTCCCTCTTTCTGAACGGAGATCAGGTTTCGATACTGATTGTTTTCATTGGCTGAAGTGAACTCCACTTTATTGGCATTATAGATGTCATTTCCATAGCTCCAGTTGAAGGCGGCCGTGAGGTCAAATCCATAAGCGTAGGCGTTGAGCACAAAACCACCGGTATGTTTGGGATTAGCATTGCCTATAAACCTTCGATCATCGATGGTAATGGTGTCATTTCCATCAAGATCCATCAATTTCATCATACCTGGACGTGGCGTTAATATACCATCTGAAGTCACCACACCTTCCTTGAGTACCCACTGTCCGGAGCTCTCATCATATTCTTCGAAATCATCCACTTCGTACCGACCATCAGATACATATCCGTACATCCTGCCAATTGGATCTCCTACTTGGGCCAGGTAGTCGTTGGCAATCTGAGTAGAGGCCCATCCAGTGGTTACTTCCGTGCCCACCAACTCGTCCATCACACCAAGTGATTTGATATTATTTCTATTGAAAGCAATGTTGAAGTTGAAATTCAGACCATAGTCTTTTTTATCCAATGCGATACCATTAAGGCTTAGTTCTACCCCTTTATTCTCCGTTTCACCCATATTTCGGTACTGATATTCATAGCCTGTACCTGCTACAGGGAAACGGATCAGTAAGTCGCGGGTGTTATTTTGATAAGCCTCTATTGTACCGGTTACCCGGCCTTCAAGCAAACCGAAATCCAATCCGATATTTTTAGTTTCCGTGGTCTCCCATTTCAAATCAGGATTGGCCATGATGGTAGAAGCCGCCCAGTAACTATTTACGTCGTTGATGTAAGTGGTATTTCTGGATTCAAATGTCTGTACGGTCTGGCCTCTTGGTATATTGTTATTCCCGGCCAACCCATAACTGGCACGAAGTTTCAATAAGTACATCCATTTGGTCAACCCGCTCATGAAGCTCTCCTCGGTAATCTTCCACCCGGCAGATAATGATGGAAAATACCCCCAAACATTGTCTCCTTTGAATCGGCTAGATCCATCAGCTCTGTATACCGCACTGATTAGGTAGCGATTCTTATAGTCATAATTAGCCCTTCCAAAGAATGATAACAGTTTATCGTCCGGACTAAAATTATTATCTGCGTAGATAGACTGTCCTTGTGTCGTCAGCTTGAAAGCTTCATCTGCACTAAATAATACTGGATAACCCTGAATTTCATATTCCAACTCATTGGTCTGGGTAAATAGCATTTCATGCCCCCCCATCACTTTTAGGTTATGTAACTCCCCCTTGAGGACATCATAAGTCACCGTATTGGTATTCCTGAGTCTTACCTCTTTCCTATCGCTAAAGAGTGCTGACGGCTGATTTGGGTATGCAGGAGAGCGGTCTCTTGCTTTGTAGGTAGTCACCCCGTAAAAACGGTTGTCCTGGTAATTATAGTTATCCACCGTAAAAGAAGTGCTTAGCTGCAATGGATCAATTATTTTCCAGGCAAAGCTCCCTGCGATGTTGTAATTATTCCGTTTTTGCAATCGGTCATTGTCATTCGTGGAAACAATCGGATTTACCAGATCTCCTGAAGTTTGCTCATTGGTATCATCTGATAGACTCACTCCCGATATCGGAATAGGTGCATAAGCTACTGCGTGTTTCAATCTGGAGTCAGCAGAAGATACCTCGTTCTGTTCATTAGCTCCACCTCCGTTGATTTCTGTATCAGAATAACGCAATGAAAAATTCAGATCAATCTTATCATTCGGAGCGTTTTTGAATTTTAAGGTAATGTTGTTTCTCACATAGTCAGAACCAATCATAATGGCCTTATCATCATATCTTGCGAAGTTGGCAGAGTAGTTGAATTTTTGTCCGCCACCGCGGATGCTCAGATCATTACTAAACGTGGTTCCTGTACGGCCGTATATCTGTCTTTGCCAGTCATTGGCTGCTTGTCCTTCATATTGATCAAGGTCACCAAACAATCCGAAGTAGTCCTCATAAGATGAGTAATCACCTTCCTCACTGGCATCCAGCACCGCATATTCATACTGCCATCTGGCATAATCTTCCGGATCAAGCACATCCAGGGTTTTGGCAATCTTCTTCACTGCGTAAAAAGAATTGTAATTCACAGTGACCTTTCCCTCAGTACCACTCTTAGTAGTAATAATTACCACTCCGTTTGCTCCCCGAGAACCATAAATGGCCGTTGATGAAGCATCTTTTAGCACATCTATGGACTTGATATCTGATGGGGATAAATCCGATATAGTGCTTACAGGAAAGCCATCCACAATAAACAGCGGCGAGCTGCTCTGGGTCAGTGAAGCCCCACCTCTCACCCTTATTCTGACTTCTGCGTCGGGTGAGCCCTCAGTGGTAGATATTTGCACTCCGGCTAAACGACCAGTCAATGACTCTGCTACACTTGCCACAGGTACCTTCTTCAAAGCATCTCCTGTTACAGAAACCACTGACCCAGTCAGGTTTGACTTTTTCTGAGTACCATAACCTACCACTACCACCTCATCCAATGCCTGTACATCAACATCCATGGACACGTTGATAATACTCTTCCCAGCAACTGGTATTATTTGGTTAGCGTAACCAATAAAACTAAAGGTCAAAGTTGCATCCTCGGCAACAGTAACCTTGTAGTTTCCTTCAATGTCGGTGATCGTTCCCTCTGAAGTTCCCTGAACTACAACGCTCACTCCTGGCAGGCCCTCTCCTGTTTCTCGATCAGTAATCTTACCTGTTACGGTCAGATCTTGGGCTGTTGCGCTAGTCATAGATACCAGTACCAATACTGGCAAGAAAAGTATCTGTATCCATGATTTGCGAATAGTGATTTTAGTACACATAATTCATCATATTATAGGTTAGTGGATTTATTAAAAGGTAATGTGATTAAAATCTGAACTCACATTTTGTGTAATCGATTGCACTCTGTTATCAAAAAAAAGATTCTCCCATGAGCCTGAAAGCCCAAAATGTAATGTTAACCCGTAGAATTTATTCATAATCTTCATTCTTTTGGTTGAAAAAGTTCCTCTAAACAAATGAATTATTCTGATAAATCCGAATTTAACAATTATTAATTATTCAATATTTACGGAATTAACCATTCCTACAAATCAATTATCTACTCATTTGGCCTATTTATTTTAACGATTTCACAATAACATAGACAAAGCATTGAACATTAACATACAATTAACTCTAATCATTGTGAGTATCTATTCTTACAATAAGTAGATCAACCCATATCCATGTATGTCCATTATTTTTTTCACCTCAATCCGCCCCGATTCAAATAACATTTCGTCTCTCCAATCCCTTTCATTACCGCTCATTTTGTGCTATCCTTTGCACACCATTTGATCTGATCATCATTCACTTGTTCAAATTTTTGAAAATGAGAAAACTCTACCTATTCACCCTCATCATCGTCATATCATTCAATGGATTGGCTCAGTATGCCACTGAAATAGTGGTAGACAAATCTGGACAAGGAGATTTCACCTCCATTCAGGAAGCCATCTATTCGACTAAAGCTTTCCCAGAACAGGACATTACCATTTATATCAAGAATGGAGTCTATCGAGAAAAGGTGACTATTTTCTCCTGGAATAACAAACTCACCCTGAAAGGAGAAAGTACGGATAGTACGAAGATCGTTTGGGGTGACCATTTTGCCTCCATCAACCTTGGGCGAAACAGCACTTTTCACACATTTACTCTCAAAGTAGAGGCCAACGATGTTCGATTGCAAAACCTAACCATTATTAACAGCTCTGGCCCGATAGGCCAGGCAATAGCACTGTATCTGGAAGGAGATAGGATTCAGTTGATCAATTGTAGTATCCAGGGGCATCAGGATACGGTCTATACATCCGGAGAAGGTTTCAGACAATACTTTAAGGATTGTTACATTTCAGGAACTACCGATTTCATCTTTGGGGGAGCCACTGTCATCTTCGAAAACTGCACCATTGTATCCAGATCAAACTCGTACATCACCGCAGCCTCTACCCCAAAATCTTCTCAATTTGGTATGGTGTTTTTGAAATGCAGAATTACTAAAATGGATGAATCGGTGAACAAGGTTTACCTGGGAAGGCCTTGGAGGAGTTATGCCAAAACTGCATTCATTGAATGCTATATGGAGAATCATATCCTCCCCGTTGGTTGGCACAACTGGGGTTCCACCGAAAAAGAAACCACAGTAAGCTATGCTGAGTATGCCTCTAAGGGCCCCGGAGCTCACATGAATGAACGAGCAAGGTGGGCAACAATCCTAAACCCCACAACTGCTGCCAATTACCAACTTGAAGTTATTTTCAATGGATGGATTCCTTAATTAATCAACAGCTAGCACCTGAAGAGGTTGATTGAGGCGAAGTACCTCTTGCCTTAATAATGCCATGAAGCTATCCATAGATTGGATAGGATTGGTACCTTTTTCCCATACTGCCATAAAGTGATAAGTAACCTCCTCAGATGGATTAAACAAAACGACGTGACTTCCTGCTCCATCAACTACCTCACTAATGGAAGGTGTTTCCACAATCACTGCAAGCCCCAGCTTGTCATCATTCAAGCTAAACTTGCCATATGTCGCAAAAATGTGATAATTATCAACCACTTCTTTAACATACTCCTCCCCAACATTCTTAACCAGTCCAGTACAGAAACCCTCTATTGGATTGGTAAACCTGATTGAGTGAGTGGTCAATGCTGATGCTGCCTGAATGCTAATGGCAGACATCAAATCGGTACGACTACCCCCATCGGCCCATCCATAATAGTTAGTACTGATTGCTGACCTCAGTAGACCATTTTTCACAATCTGACAGGTTACTGAATCAACCACCCTAAATCGATGAAGGGTGTCATTTCTGAATTTCCCGATTGAGCCCAGGCCTAAAGTTTTCCCCACCTTCAGCAAGTCCATCCCCCAGTCACTCAATTCGTGATAAGAGTCAAAACCATCCAGACCTACGCTTTGCAAAACTGGCTCCGGTTTCAACTTTCCAAACACATCCATCCCATTTCTCCAATCCAGATAAAAGCGGTAGGCCATTTGATCCGATTCCCAGCCCGGCCCTTCATACCTCACAAAATAGGTGTGATCAGTGTGCTGATCAGGTACCCTTAAAAAATCAAGGTTCACAAATGATCCGCCAATATATTCCTTCTCCGTCCACGCTCCTCCCTGCTTGACGGATAACTCCGCCTGAGTCATTTTAGTAAAATTGGCAGAGCCATTTGAGGTCACTACCTCCAAATTTGCAGTCTCTCCAGGCTCAAGCTCAAGTAGCACCAGAGCTTTCTCAATAATGCCATCTTCATTTTCATCAATAAATTCTGTCGGTACCGTCCTTCCGTTAAGTCGCCCTTTCAATGGTTTTTCTCCATCCACATTCAACGCCACGGTAATCACCTCCTTACGGGCTAAATCCGATGGGTTATGAATAGCAATGGAAGCCATCGGGGCATCACCAGTGCAAGAAAACAGACATGAAAGGCCAAAAAACAGGATAGGAATGAATTTCATTTGTGAAAATAGTAAGGATTAAAGGTCACCGATCCATCGGTACAAATGGGAAATCTATGTGAATTCGTTCAAACGCGCAATCGTTTACACATTTTTAGTGAATTGATGGTCTCAAATTTGTTGTTTCACCAAAAAAATGGTTATTATGAATCTTCAAATTGATTAGCTTCAGGAAATTGTGAAGTATGGTTTTATATCTGTAACCAGAAATTCATTACGGCAAACAGAGCCACAATTAGTGACTACATTCGCACTGTCTGTACAAATAACAAAAGCTTGAAAGGAAAAAAGACCACCATTCATGAGATTGCAAAAGAGCTGAATACCACCGCATCTACGGTATCCCGAGCTTTGAATAATAACCCGCGCATAAGTGAAGAAACCAAGAAGAAGGTTTTTGCAATGGCTGAAAAGCTGGGCTACGAACCCAATACCATGGCGGCCTCACTGCGCAAAGGACGATCGCAAATCATCGGAATCATCGTACCTTATGCGGACAGGATATTCTTCTCATCGGTCATACGGGGCATAGAAGAGGAAGTGAAAAAGTCCGGTTATAATGTAATCATTTGTCAATCTTACGAGAAAATAGACAATGAAATAGATGACGTCAATGCCCTCCTATCCGCTCAGGTAGCAGGTATTATTATCTCCTTATCCCGAGAGACGAGTACCTATGACCATTTGAAAAAAGTCATTCAAAAAAACAAAACACTGGTACTTTTCGACCGTACAACGGACGCGCTTAACACCTCATGTGTAGCCATTGATGATTATCAGGGTGCCTATTCCTCTGTCAGTCACCTGATCGAAAATGGCTACAAAAAAATAGCATTCTTTTCTGGAAACAAGAAGGTGAGTATTTTTAGAGAACGTTTCAGGGGCTATTTGGCAGCATTGAAAGACCATAATTTACCGGTAGTGGATGACTACATTATTGAAGTACCCAGTGATGTAGAGCAAGGCAAACTGGTGACAGAGAAACTCATGTCCCTCCCCGTAAAGCCAGATGCCATTTTTTCTTCTTCTGATTTTTCGGCGCTGGGAGCCACCAAATGGCTACTGCAAAACAATTACCGCATACCGGAGGATATCGGGATCGTGGGATTTGGTAATGACCCATTCACCCAGTACCTGGAGCCGACGATCTCCTCCGTAGACCAAAAAGGTAAGGAAATGGGCAAAACGGCGGCTCAGGTTTTTCTTGAACAAGTGGAGGGGCGAAACTCGATCCATCGCAAGGTGCTCTTAAGCCCGGAGCTTATCATACGGGAATCCTCAACCAAACGATCCATTAACAAAATGGTAATTTAATCTCGGTATTTGGATTACAGGATGAAAATTTTATAACTTGTGCAATCGTTTACGCAGATTTACCAATTCTGTGAGAAACATCAAACAAGATCTGGAACAATGAAAAAATTGAGCACTACAGAACGAATCACACAGCATCCCATTAAGGTTATTCAATTTGGAGAAGGGAATTTTCTTAGGGCTTTTGTAGAATGGATGATTGAGTTACTCAATGAAAAGTCTGATTTCAACGGTAGTGTGGCTATTGTTCAGCCCCTCCAAAATGGCCTCATACACCTACTCAAGGAGCAGGGTGGACTTTATCACCATGTAAGGCAAGGTATTGAAAATGGAGAGACAATAGATGAAGTAAAGCTGATCCAGTGTGTATCCGAGGTTATCAATCCTTTCGAGGAGCAGGCTGCGTATTTCGCTCTGGCAGAGATTCCTTCTGTGCAGCTCATTTTCTCTAATACCACGGAGGCAGGTATCGTACACGAAGCTACGGACCGGCCTGAAGCAGGTCAGATGGCCAATACATTCCCAGGTAAGCTCACACAGTTATTGAAACACCGCTATGACCATTTTCAAGGAGATAAAGGCAAAGGTGTGGCCATGATCCCTTGTGAGCTAATTGAGCAAAATGGAACCAAACTTAAAAAATGTATAGCCCAATATATTGATCTCTGGAATTTAGGTGAGGGTTTTAAGACGTGGGTGAACGAAACCTGTGCATTCGCCAACACACTTGTGGACAGAATTGTACCCGGGTATCCAAAAGATGAGATTGAAGTCATCACGGAGCGCATTGGCATCAAGGATCAGTTGGTGGTCAAATCCGAGTCCTTCCACCTGTTTGTCATTGAAGCTCCTGAGTTTGTGCAGGAACTCTTCCCTGCCCATCGCCTGGGACTGAATGTGAAGTATGTGAAAGATATCACCCCCTACCGGACACAAAAGGTGCGCATCCTGAATGGAGCCCATACTTCTATGGTACCTATAGGTTTGCTATATGGGCTGGAGACAGTCAGTGAAACCATTGATGATACTGAAACTGGTAAACTGATACGCGAAATTATTTTTGATGAAATTGTAGCTACCATTCAAATCCCGGGAGAAGATCCCAAGGAATTTGCAGATCAGGTGATCTCGAGGTTTAGAAATCCTTTTATCAGACATGAACTGATCTCTATTTCTTTAAACTCCATCGCCAAATTCAAGGTGCGGGTGCTCCCGACCATTCTTGACTACCTAAGGATCAAAGGTCACCTGCCAAACAAGCTCATCTTCGCTCTGGCGTGCCTGATTCATTTGTACCTGCGAGACACTGATCGGCTCAAGGACGACGAAACGTATTTGAATTTTTTCGAGTCTCTCAAATCAGATGAGCCAGAAACACTGGTGAATAAGGTATTGGCCAATTCATCCCTCTGGGATCAGGACCTTACAGCAGTAGACGGCCTTTCAGATTTATTGACCACCCATTTTAAAGCCATTGCTTCAGAGCAAATGAAAGAGGTACTTCTTAATATGTAATGATGATACGAGCAATAACCATCCACGAAAAAGACGACCTGGCTGTAGCACTGACCGACCTGCCTAAAGGAGCTGAGGTGACAGTCAATGGCAAGGCTATCACACTGCAACACACCATCAATGCCAAGCATAAATTTGCCATGAAAGACTTTCATGCAGGTGATGAAGTACACATGTATAATGTGACAGTGGGCAAAGCAAAAGAAACCATCAAAACCGGTGAGGCGGTGACCACTTCCAATCTTGCTCACCAGTCAGAATCTTTCAGTGCCGAAGACAAGAGCGCAAACGCCTTTCAGTGGACCTCACCAGATGTCTCTCCATGGAAGGACGCCACCTTTATGGGTTATCATCGCAAAGATGGTCAGGTGGGAACAGCCAACTATTGGTTAGTATTCCCATTGGTCTTCTGTGAAAACAGAAACATTGAAACCATCAAAAAAGCATTTGATAAAGCCCTGGGTTTGGAAAAACAAGACCCTTATGTGGCCCTGGTTGAAAATATGGTTGACCGCTTCAGGAAAAATGAGCTAAGCGATGCTTCCGTCTTGGACTTCAAACTGGACACAACTACTCACATCTCCAAAGCACGAGTGTTTGAAAACATAGATGGCATTCGATTTCTGACTCATCAGGGTGGATGTGGCGGTACCCGCCAGGATGCTGAGACCCTCTGCCGACTGTTATCTGGCTATGTAAACAACCCTAATGTAGCCGGAGCTACGGTACTGAGTCTTGGGTGTCAGAATGCTCAGGTGCAAATGTTCACCGATGCCTTGCACAGTATCAACCCGACCATCGATAAGCCGATCATTATACATGATCAGCAGGATACAGGAAAAGAACAAGAGTTGATCAAAAACTCCATCACTGAAACCTTTATGGCCCTCATAGAGGCAAATAAGCAAACACGTGAACCCGCTCCCCTCAGTAAACTGACCATCGGTCTGGAATGCGGCGGATCAGACGGATTCTCTGGTATCTCTGCTAATCCGGCCATCGGCTATACCTCGGACCTGGTGGTCGCCCTGGGAGGTAAAGCCATCCTTTCGGAATTTCCCGAACTGTGCGGGGTGGAGCGGGAGCTCATCAACAGAATGGACACTCAGGAATTGGCGGTCAAGTTTGTGGACATCATGCGCCGTTACGAAAAATCTGCGGTAGAAGCAGGATCTGGCTTTGACATGAACCCCTCTCCGGGCAACATCAAGGATGGGCTGATAACCGATGCAATGAAATCAGCCGGAGCCGCCAAAAAAGGAGGTACGTCCCCTATTACGGACATATTGGACTACACAGAATACGCACATAAACCGGGACTAAATCTCCTATGCACCCCAGGAAATGATGTGGAATCCACCACAGGATTGGCCGGTTCAGGTGCCAATATCATTCTTTTCACTACTGGCCTTGGCACGCCTACAGGCAATCCCATTTCTCCGGTACTGAAGCTTTCATCCAACTCCAAACTGGCAGCTAAAATGCCCGACATCATAGACATAGATACAGGAAAGGTGATCACCGGAGAAAAAACCATTGAAGAAATGGGCAGTGAAATCCTGAATTACATTATAGAGGTGGCCAGTGGCCACAAAACAGCCAAATCCATGGACCTGGAGCAGTATGACTTCATTCCATGGAAAAGGGGTGTTTCCCTCTGACTTTATCTATCAAAAGAATAACCCACACCATGAAGAACATACTTTACCTAATTGGAATAGTCCTGCTGGCGAGCTGTACCCCGCCCAAAGAAACTGCAGAGAACCAAACTGAAACTCCTCTATATGTGCGAATGGCAGACTCTGAGATGAAACGCACGCCGGATCCAAGGCTTCTGGATTTCAGGGATAAACCAAAATGGGAATATACCAATGGACTGGTATGCCTTTCTTTCTTCAAAGTTTGGGCACGGACGGGAGAAGATAGGTTTTTGGATTACGGCAAGTACTACATGGACTCTATGATCACGGACGAAGGAAAAATTCTCACATACAAACTCAGTGATTATAACATCGACAGAATCAACCCGGGAAGGTTCCTGATAGAGCTCAATCAGCTCACTCCAAAGCCTGAATACAAAGTAGCCATTGAAACACTGCGTGAGCAGATGCGTGAGCATCCACGCACCTCAGAGGGAGGATTCTGGCACAAAAAGCGCTACCCTTCTCAGATGTGGCTGGACGGACTCTATATGGGTAGCCCGTTTCTGGCACAGTATGCCATGTTATATGATGAACCCGCATTATTCGATGATGTCGCCAACCAGTTTATGCTGATAGACAAACACGCCTACAGTAAAGAAACGGGACTTTACTACCACGGCTGGGATGAAAGCAGGGAACAAAAGTGGGCGGATCCTGAAACAGGTTTGTCTCCAGAGTTTTGGGGACGGGCCCTTGGCTGGTTTTCGATGGCTGTGGTGGATGTACTGGACTATTTTCCGGAGGATCACCCAAAGCGAGACAGCCTATTGATGATTGTCAACAAAATAGCCCTGGGAATTCAAAAACATCAGGATCCAGCCTCCGGAGTGTGGTGGCAGGTGCTGGACAAAGCAGGAAAAGAAGGAAACTATCTGGAAGCCTCGTGCTCCAGCATGTTTACCTACTTTCTGGCCAAGTCCATTCAAAAGGGATACCTGGATAGCAGCTATGCACCTATGACCAAAAAGGCTTATGCTGGTCTGATAAAGGAGTTCATCAAAGAAAATGAAGATGGCACGATCAGCCTCACCAATGTTTGTGGTGTGGCGGGATTAGGTGGAGACCCCTACCGAGAGGGAACTTATGAGTACTATGTAGGTGAGATCAGACGAGACAACGACCCGAAGGGTGTTGGGCCCTTCATCATGGCGTCACTCTGGATGGAAAAATTTCAGTAGCCAATCTTTAGAATCCAGATGGGTGAGATTTTTCCTACTCCTCATCCGGGTTCCAATCTCTCATTACGTTTTTGAGTGAATATTTCTCAGCCTCTAGATCGGTAAGGATATGTGCCCACTGAGCTCGCTTGTCGGGCTGATATCCTGCTCCCCGGTTTGCATATTCGGCATAATAGGCCGTTTTTTTCTTTTCTTCCGACCTCCAGGGGTCCCACCCCTCAGGATGCACCACCTCTCCCAATTCGCAATTCATAAAAACAGTTTGAGCATAAGGTCGCCAGGGTCTGCCCAGAAATACCGTACCCGCCTCCGCCAATCCTGTTATTTTACAGTTGTTGAACACAAATCCAAATGGGGTTTCTTGTTCAGTAGATGCTGCCGTGATGTAGCCATTGCGCTTGGAAAAAATCTCGCACCCTTCAAAAAAGGCAGTAGACCACCCGAATATAAAGTCCACAGTCCCCTCGATGTAACAATTTTTATAATACTGCCGGCTATCCTTTCCATGTGGGTAAAGGGTGTCTTGATTACCAAGAAAACGGCAATTTTCAAACTTTACCCGATCACCATCTACTCGCACCGCTACGGCCTGACTACCCTCACCAAAAGAATTCTCGAAAGTCAGATTCTTGGCTTCAAAGCCATCCCCGTAAATAAAGAATGAAGCGGATCCGGAGGTTCCGATTTCTTCTCCAAACATATTCTTCCTACTGGCATAATCGTCAAAAGTCAAAATGGTTTCAGCTGCACTTTCGCCGATCAATGACACGTTAGTCTTGGACGTAGGTAAGATCAATTTCTCTTTATAAACCCCAGATTTAACATATATGATCGTTCGGTTTTTGCGCAGGTGAGGTACCGCATCTATAGCGGCTTGTACAGTCTGAAAATCACCGGCCCCATCCTTGGCCACCACAAAATCATAATTTTGAGCTGACAGCCCCAACGAGGAGACAATCAATCCCATCCATAAGATATTTTTCATTTTTTCAGAGTTTTCATCGCTTCAAAAACCAACCCGGCCACCACCTTCGCACCCTCGGGTTGAAAATGCGTGTTGTCCTTTGACCGTTAGGATAAGCCTCATACACTCCAGAATCCAGGTTCATAAAATAGTTTTGGGTAACATATTCCCTTCCTACTTTAAAGAAAGCATTCATACTCAGCTGGTTCAGGTCTATGAACAAACTACTCATTTCCCTGGCCACTTCCAGAGCTGCATCAGGATATTCACCATGCACATTCTGAAGACGATTATTCTCCCATGGGTAATTGCGAGCCACAGGTGTCAATACGATCGGAGTGGCCCCTTTTTGTTTGCTTTGCGCTATGAATAGCCTTAGAAATTCCTTGTAACCTTCAATGTCAACATAACGCTCAGTCTTCTTTTCGGCAGCATCATTATGTCCAAACTGCATGATCACCAAATCACCGGGCTTCAGCGACTCATAAACACTGCGCCACCTCCCCTCCTGAAAAAAAGTGCGTGTACTACGCCCCCCTCTGGCCCGATCATCCACCACCACGGAGTCCGCAGAGAAGAGATCTGCAAAAACAGAAAGATCCGTGGAAAAGTAAGGCTGAAATACCTGCCCCCAACCCGTAACGGGGTATCTGGTTTTGTAATAGTCTTTTCCCTCCTCGTAGTTATCGGCATAATCAGCCATAGTAGAGTCACCAATCAGATAAATGGTGACAATACGTTCCTCCTCCTGGGCACAGCCCAAAAGCAAAAAAATCGCCAAAACAAAAGTCCCTTTTCTTAAATACCTCAAGATTTTATCTCGTTCCTGCCACTATATGATTCTTAAGCTCAAGGTTCAGTTCTCTGATCTCATCCAACACCAATTGAGCCATTTTTCTCGCTCCCAGTTCGTTGAAATGTGTGTCATCTGATTTCCCTTGAGGATAGTTGGGGTGTTCACCCGCATCCAGATGATGGTAAAGCCACTTCGATTCCGTTTCTCCCAAATTCCTCACCAGCTCCATGGACAGAGTAGTCATGTCAATCAGAGGCACATCATCTGATTGGGCTACCTCCCGCACCAGCTGCGCATAATGCTCATGGGTATCAACAAGTTCTCCATTTTCAAATGACCTTCTGCTCACCGGGGTGAGCAATACAGGCAATGCTCCTTTTTTTCGGGTGTCCATGACATATCTCCTTAAATTGGCCTGAAACTCTTCAGGGGTGGTGTAACGCCCCACTTTGGAAGGCACTTCATCATTGTGCCCAAACTGGATAAAGACATAATCACCACTATTCATCGTTTTGAGTACTGCCTCCCATCGACCTTCGTCCATAAACGATTTAGTACTCCTGCCATTTTTAGCTCGGTTGTCAACCTTAATAGACTCATCGAAGAAATGGACAAAGGGCATCCCCCATCCCGTTTCAGGGAAAGCATTGACCTCCTTTTCTGCGCAAGTTGAGTCCCCAATCAAATAAATTACTGTTTGCTGCTCCTGCAGAAGTCCAAAGCTCATCAGCAGGCCTGCAAAAAGCGGAATAGCCCATTTCCAAATAACTCTGATCATTTCAATTTCACTGCCTTTTTATCTACTTCCTTACCGATGACCACCTCTGTTTTGCAATCGCTGTAGTCAGACGCTACCAGAGACACTTTGTCGGTCTTAGCTCCTAAAACCTGTACCAGACCTACGCCTGAGGTCTTCCCTTCGAAACCGGAAATGGAAATATTCCTGGTATTGTAAATGGTCAGAGGATACCCTTTTTCAGTCACCACAGTGACATCTTTAAAAGTAACACCGTCTGCATCAACCATTGAAATTCCATTTTGAGCTTCTATGTATACACTTTCGAGGTTGATGTTTTTGAGATTCATCTCAGGCAGTCCCTGAAAATATCCAGCAGTACCCGAGCCTACAGCAGTCACATTTTTGATGTAAATATCCTTGAAAGATGGAGTTTCCTCCGTGATAGGCACCATCTCCTCGTCCACTACGGCCGCCTCCTGATCTTCCTCCAGTACCGGCGATTGCCCTCCATAAAAGAGGTTAAACCTAATGGGTTCCGTGGGAATGTTAATCATGTCAATGTCCGATATGAAAATCTTCTCTACCACTCCACCACGTCCTCGGGTGCTTTTAAACCTCAAACCAACATCAGTACCCATGAATGTGCACTTGGACACATGGATGTTTTTCACCCCCCCAGACATTTCGCTGCCCACTACAAACCCACCATGCCCATGGTAAACAATGTTGTTCTTAATGATCACATTTTCGGTGGGTATACCGCGTTTACGTCCGTCTTCATCTTTACCAGACTTAATACAAATAGCATCATCACCTACATCAAAGGTGTTGTTATAAATCAATACATTTTTACAGGATTCCAAATCCAGTCCATCACCATTTTGAGAGTACCAGGGATTACGCACATTCAAATTGCGCAAAATGACATTCTCGCACATCAGTGGGTGGATGTTCCAGGCAGGAGAGTTTTGAAATGTTGGCCCATCCAGCATCACATTTTTGGAAGTCTGTATACTGATCATTACCGGGCGTAGAAAATCCTTAAAAGCCGCAAAATCAGCTACTGAAGAAGTCTCTGGAACATTGAAAAATCCCGCTGTGGCATCCGCACCTACTTTATAACTGGCTGACGGGTACCAGTTTTTCCCATCATCACTCAGGACCCCACCACTCTTCACCAGTTCCTTCCAATGGCTATCTGTTACTTTGCTCTTCTTAACACCACGCCAGGCATCCCCATTACCGTCTATTGTGCCATTACCCGTAATAGAGACATTGACCAGATCCTTACCATTGATAGGGGACAAACAGCGATAAGTCTCCAACCCTTCAAAACTTACAGCCACCAGAGGATAATCATCCTTATCCCTGGTAAACAGGAGCAGCGCACCATCTTCCAGATGCAAATCCAGGTTACTACGGAGGGTTATGGGGCCTGTAAGCCATATGCCTCGTGGTACATTGACATGACCACCGCCTTTAGCCACCACCGCATCTATTGCCTTAGCAAACGCTTCGGTGTTCTTGGTAAGGCCATCTCCAACACCACCAAAGTCCGAAACGCTAACAGAATAATCTGGAATGACCGGTGGATTTACCTGTGGCATCTCAAATTCTACATTTTCATAAATGGAAGTTTGATTTTGTTGAGCCAATAGAATGTTGGCAGATAAAAGTGCTAAAAGGAATAGTTTCTTTTTCATTGTGCAATCGATTGTACATTTCGAAGTTAATAAAATCCTCGTCTTATGGAAGGATTAGAAATGTAAATTCTTAAAAAAACATTGTATTCCGATAAGTGCCAAACACCGAAAACTCGCAACCTCTAAAGCAGAACACTTAGATGAAATTCCTTTGATTCCTGATTTGATCCATCATAAAATATATGTGTTCATGGGAACTCCAGATGATATGCCTATTTGTTCAACCCGCACTCAATACCTCAATTTTTCGCCTGAATTTCTCTGGATAGATCGGAATGGCCCCGCTTTCGGATACCACAAAGCCACCAACCATGTTGCCAATGCGCGCTGATTTTCTCGCATCACGGGTACGGAGATAGGTATTGAGAAAGGCCGCACAAAATGCATCCCCTGCACCCACACTATCCTTCACAAGCATCATTTTAGCACTTACCTTGTAATGTTCGCTCCGGGTGCGAATCACACAACCCTGCCCTCCACCAGTGATAATCAGCAAATCGATGTTTGGATAATCCACAAGAAGCCGAACCGTGAAATCGTCCTGACTCATCTCCGCCTCATAGAGCAATGAGCTCAACACCCTCACCTCTTCATCATTCATCTTGGCTATCGTACAGTAGCCAAATGAAGACTCAATCACCTCTTTGGTATAGGCAT
>NZ_JBIPKE010000006.1:0-17399 GCF_044005705.1 Marinoscillum luteum
ATGCCTATACCAAAGAGGTGATTGAGTCTTCATTTGGCTACTGTACGATAGCCAAGATGAATGATGAAGAGGTGAGGGTGTTGAGCTCATTGCTCTATGAGGCGGAGATGAGTCAGGACGATTTCACGGTTCGGCTTCTTGCGGATTATCCAAACATCGATTTGCTGATTATCACTGGTGGGGGGCAGGGTTGTGTGATCCGCACCCGTAGCGAGCACTACAAGGTAAGTGCTAAAATGATGCTTGTGAAGGATAGTGTGGGTGCAGGAGATGCATTTTGTGCGGCCTTTCTCAATACCTACCTCCGTACCCGTGATGCGAGAAAATCAGCGCGCATTGGCAACATGGTTGGTGGCTTTGTGGTATCCGAAAGCGGTGCTATTCCGATCTATCCGGAGAAATTCAGGCGAAAAATTGAGATATTGAGTGCGGGTTGAGGATAGGCATTTGACTCGGTGTTCACCGATATCTATGTGAATTCACTAAAGTGGTATATTGGGTGATCCTGTTTGATGATTCTGAAAAAATGATATTTTTAATGTTTTTTCAAAATGGGATGCCCCATAAATAGCATCTTTGTGACGCCTTAACTATTCAAATACTTGAAGTATTCTTTTCAGACGATAGTCTTTTTGCTTTCAGCGCTTTTGTGGGCATGCAAGCCACAGATCACGGATAAAAAATATCTCGTTGGCTTTTCCCAATGTACCTCGTTTGATAGCTGGAGAAAGACTATGCAATCTGAAATGCAAAGAGAGCTTTCGTTTCATGGAGACATGCAATTGGTGATCAAGGATGCTCAGGGAGACAATGATGCTCAAAATAAGCACATTAATGAACTTGTGGAAATGGGTGTGGATTTGCTCATTATCTCTCCCAATGAGGCAGAGCCCGTGACCCGCAGCGTTGATCAGGCGTATAGGAGCGGAATCCCTGTTATACTAATTGATCGAAAGACCAACTCAAATTTCTACACAGCTTATGTAGGAGCTAATAATTATAAGATTGGTAAAATAGCAGCGACCTACATTGCCAGCCTATTGGATGGGCAAGGAAAAGTATTGGAAATCAAGGGATTGAAGGGTTCCACGCCCTTTATAGAGAGACACAATGGGTTTCGTGACCAGATAAAGGCCTTTCCTCAAATAGAGGTGACAGAAATAGAAGGTGAGTGGGGCGGAGAGGAGACTGCCCGAAAGCGCTTTGTTGAACTTATGCAAGGCGGTAATTCATTTGATCTGGCTTTTGCCCATAATGATATCATGGCTTATGCTGCTTATGAGAGCTATCGGGAGTTATCTCCCGGCGGATCACTGGAGATAATCGGAGTGGATGCGCTCTCTGGGCCCGGCGGGGGGATTGATTATGTGACATCAGGCATATTGAAGGCCTCACTACTGTACCCTACCGGTGGAGATGTGGCCATTCAGATCGCTTCCGATATTTTACATGGTAGGCCGTACAATAAAGATAACGAGTTGGTCACTACTGTTATAGATAGTTCCAATGTGCATGTCATGCGTATGCAGACCAATAAAATACTGGCGCATGAGTCTGATATTAATCGACTGGCGGAGAGAATTGACCAGCAAAGGGTGGTCTATAAGAATCAGCAATACATTTTGTATGTCATTGCAGTGTTATTTGTGATCAGTGCCTTGTCTTTTGCCTTTACCCTGAAGCTCCTAAGAGAAAGAAGAGAGATTAACAAGAGCTTAAAGAAAAGAAACGAGGAGGTGTCCAGACAAAAAGCGGAGGTGATGGAGATGTCCCAGCAGGTGAACAAAGCCAATCAAAGCAAAATACAGTTTTTCGCCAACATCTCTCACGAATTGAAAACACCCCTCACTCTGATTCAGGGACCTTTGGATGAACTCCACAGCAGCAACACCCTCACGGGTTTTATGAAAAAGGATCTGGAGCTTGCCCAAAGAAATGTCAGGCGTTTGACCGGGCTAGTCAATCAGCTGATGGACTTTCAAAAGATAGAAAATGGACGGATGAAAGTCCGGGCATCAAAGACGGAGTTGGTGGGGTTTCTAAAGGAGATTACTGATTCCTTCAGAAACCTGGCTAAGAAGGGTCGTTATACCTTGATATTTGACAGTCGGGAAGATCGGATTGATCTCTGGGTAGATAAAACCATGATCGATAAAGTGTTTTTCAATCTCCTGTCAAACGCTTTCAAATTTACACCTCCGGGAGGCACCATAAAAGTGATATTGTTGCCAGTGCCTGAAAAAAATGAAGTGGTCATACAGCTTACCGATACCGGAATGGGTATGAGTAAGGATCAGCGGGCCAGGGCATTTGATCGGTACTATCAGGGAGATGACTCAAGAGCCGACGGAACCGGATTAGGGCTTGCACTTTCGAGAGAATTGATAGCGATGCATGATGGTACTATTGAGATTTCGAGTCAGAAGGATGTTGGGACTACTTTCGAAGTAAGGTTGAAAATGGGAGATTCACACTTCAGTGAAGAGCAGTTGAGTAGTGATGGGGATCAGTTGGTCAATGACCATGAGATCGAAGATGGTTTTGGATATGAAGATGGGGTGGAAGCATCTATGGCTGATCATGAGTTTACCGTTTTGATTATTGAGGACAATCAAGAGCTGGCTGCTTTTTTAAAGCGAAAACTGGCTGAATCCTACAAGGTGCTATGGGCCAAAGATGGGGAGGCTGGTGTGACACTTGCCAAAGAGCAGATTCCTGATTTGATTCTGAGTGATTTGATGCTGCCCAAGCTGGGAGGCCGTGATATACTGGCCAAGATGAAATCCGATGTTCGTACAGCTCACATCCCCTTTATCATCATGACGGCCAGTAGCTCTGAGGAGGAGCGGGTAGAGGGTGTAAGAGAGGGTGCCGATGATTACATCACCAAACCATTTAGTTTCAGGTTCTTGTCAGAGCGAATCAAAACCACATTGGCCAATAGGGCGAAATTGCGTGAGCATTACCTCCACGAAATACCCTCAGATCAGTCTCAGCGGAGTGAGGGTAAGCTCAACAAGAAGTTTGTCAATGATTTTACTGCGGTGGTTGAGCAAAACATTGCCGATCAATCACTCGATGTAAATGTGATTTGCGAATCTCTGGGGCTTTCTCGGATTCAACTGTACAGAAAAGTGAAAGCTATGCTGGGCTACAGTGTGAATGATTATATCACTACTGTGCGTTTGAAAAAGGCCAAATACCTCTTAAGTACTACAGATAAAAGTATTGGTGAAATTTGCTATGAGGTAGGCTTTTCATCTCCATCTTATTTTTCGTCTACTTTCAAATCAAAGTTTGATATCTCGCCGAGCGAATACCGTCAAAATCGGGCAAACTCTTAAAAATACTGTCGCTTTTCTACAGAATCTATTAACCCCTTGTTGGTGGCTAAGCCCATTCATGACAAAGTTCGTTCTTGATTGAGGCGGTTTTTGATACAAATTCTAAAATTTGATACAAAAACTAAATTGTCAAATTGTGATTTGTGTAATTTAAATCACCTCAAAAGCCACTTTAATGAGCTTTTATCAAATAAATCTATTTGAGTTAACGAATTTGTAATTTGTTGAAACATTTCTGACAACCGGCAGGATACTCATCTCATAACTTGCTAGCATGAAAGTTTTTGAGAAGAACGATGTACGTATTCTTACCTATGCTATAGTAGTTGCTCTGGGCGGATTTCTCTTTGGGTTTGATACAGCCGTAATATCAGGAGCTGAGCAGGAAGTTCAGCGCATATGGGGGCTTACTGCTATTCAGCATGGCTTTACAGTCTCTATAGCATTAATAGGTACTGTGATAGGTGCGTTGTTCGGTGGTATACCCTCAGAGCGGCTGGGTCGTAAGTATTCATTGTTTTGGATTGCCGTGCTGTACTGGATTTCGGCGGTAGGCTCGGCATTAGCGACTGATTGGAACCTCTTTTTGTTTTTTAGATTTATGGGAGGGATAGGTGTGGGCGTGAGCTCGGTGACGGCTCCCCTGTATATCTCAGAGATCGCTCCCGCCAGATCCAGGGGGAAGTTGGTGGCGCTCTTTCAGTTCAATATCGTTTTTGGCATACTGATCGCCTATCTATCTAACTACGGGTTGGCAGATATGGGTGAAATGGCCTGGCGATGGATGCTTGGGGTAGAAGCGATTCCGGCACTGATCTTCCTGTTTGCGGTGCTTTTTGTTCCGAAAAGTCCACGTTGGCTAATCGTGAAGCAAGGCAAGGTGGACGAGGCTCGAGATATATTACTATCCATTCGCGACCACCATCTGGTAGAGGCAGAGATCAATTCCATATTAAATTCATCCGTAGGTAAAGAGGAAAGACAATCGCTATGGAACGCCAAGTATAAGACCCAAATATTTCTGGTCGTGTGTTTTGCGTTTTTCAATCAGCTGTCAGGTATCAATGCCATCATTTACTACGCTCCTCGAATATTTGAGATGGCCGAGATGGGCAAGTCTGGCTCCTTGATCTCCACGATTGGGATTGGGGTGGTTAACTTCTGCTTTACGTTACTGGCTCTGGCATTTATTGATCGGTTTGGGAGGCGTTTTCTCATGCTCGTAGGATCTTTCGGCCTTATTATCACATTGGGGTTAATATCCTGGTCGTTCTACATCAGAGATTTCGGGAGTATTTCTATCTATTTCTTTATTTATATCGCCTTTTTTGCTTTTTCTCAAGGGGCGGTTATCTGGGTATTCATTTCAGAGATATTCCCCAATAAGGTGCGTGCTGCAGGTCAGGCTTTAGGCAGCTTTACCCATTGGATACTTGCAGCAGCTGTGGCACTGATCTTCCCATACATCACCAAACACATAGGACCATCTAATACCTTCTTGATTTTCACTTCAATGATGATACTCCAATTATTATTTGTTTGGAAGGCCATGCCTGAAACCAAAGGGAAATCACTTGAAGAAATAGAAGCAGGAGACGAAACAGTAGCTGTGTCATCCGCACAACATTCATTAAACCTTAACAACTAAATGATGAAGAAGATTTTGACATTTTTATTATTACTGACGGGTATGCTGGCTAGTGCCCAACAGAAGATAATATCGGGTACCATCACCGATGAGGAAACCGGAGAGGGTTTGCCTGGGGCATCAGTGCAGATAAAAGGAACCTCCAGCGGAACGATTACGGATGTCAATGGTACCTTTCAATTAGAGGCCTCTGAAGCCGATATATTAGTGGTTTCATTTATTGGCTACGAGCCAAAGGAGGTGAAGGTAGGCGATCGCTCCGTCATTAATCTGACGCTTGGGTTTGATGTGACAGCCCTGGAGGAAGTGGTGGTCGTGGGCTATACCAGTGAAAGGAGGAAGGACCTGACCGGATCCGTGGCAGTGGTTGATCTCGAGGAAGTGAAGGACCTCCCACCGGGAAATATCATGAAAAATATACAAGGGCGAGTGCCAGGCGTCTCTATTACGTCTGATGGTTCGCCTGGTTCAGGAGCTACTGTTAGAATTAGGGGGAATGGCACACTCAACAACAATGATCCCTTATATATCATAGACGGAGTGCCCTCCAAAGCCGGAATGCACGAAATTAATCCAGCTGATATCGCATCTATTCAGGTGCTTAAGGATGCCGCTTCAGCCAGTATCTATGGGGCACGGGCGGCTAATGGCGTGATCGTCATTACCACCAAAAGAGGGAAAAGCAAAGAAGCTCAGATCGATTTTGATGCTTCATGGTCACTACAGCAGTATACTACTAAGCTGAACCCACTCAATACCTATCAGCGAGGCAAGGTCTTTTGGCAAGCCTCTGTCAACGCGGGTCTTAAGCCTACGAGCCCCATCTATAACTACTCCTGGAATGGAGACCTCAACAATCCAGCACTTGGGGGTATTACCTACAATGAGTACCTGGATGCCAAACAGACCATGCGCCCGGCCGATACGGACTGGTTTGATGAGGTTTCTCAACCATCAGTGATTCAATCTTATAACCTCAGGATTTCCAAAGGATCAGAGAATGGAAACATGATGTTTTCCGTGGGGTATTTCGATAACGACGGGACCATAAAGGAATCAAATTTCGAGCGGATAAATACTCGATTCAATTCGAGTTTTAGTTTCCTGAATGATCTGATCACTGTTGGGGAAAATTTCCAGGTCACCTATCAGGAAGAAACTCAGATCAATGCCGGGGAGATATTATTTACCTCACTTGTACAGCACCCGATTGTGCCAGTACATACCGAAGCAGGAGGTTGGGGAGGCCCCGTGTCCGGAATGACAGACCGTCAAAATCCTGTCCGGCTAATCGAAGACAATAAGCAAAACCGCTACAAGTTTGTGAGGCCCTTTGGCAATGCCTATGTAGCGATCAATCCAGTAAAAAACTTACAGTTCAAAACGAACTTTGGGGTTGACTATAGCTTGTTTTATAATCGATCAATTAGGAAAAGATACGTTTCGGGATTCTTGTCCGAGCCGGACAATATGGTGGCCAATAACACCAGTATCGGTGGCAACTGGATCTGGACCAACACAGCTACATATGACCTAAACCTACAGAATCAATCGTTGAAGTTTCTGGCCGGAACGGAGCAGATCACATACGCTCAGGAATGGTTCAACGCCTCAAGGGAAGGCTATATAAGTGAAGATCCAAATTACGCTTATCTGGGCGCTGGTGCAGAGAACCAATTGAATAGTGGAGGTGGAAACCGGTGGGCCCTGATGTCTTTCTTTGGTAAGTTTGATTACAGCCTTCAGGATAAATACCTCGCATCATTCACTATCAGACGAGATGGATCATCACGGTTTGGAGCTAATAACCGGTATGGGAATTTTCCCGCAGCATCTGTTGGGTGGAGACTCAGTAACGAGGAGTTTTTCAAAAGTTTAATAGCCACTCCTGTAGATATAAAACTACGGGCTAGTTGGGGGCAAAATGGTAACCAGGAGATCGATCCATTGGCGGTGTATAATATTTACAGACCTGTCTACGGAAAAGAAGACGCTATTTGGGATAATCCAAATCCTCCAAGCTACAGACCGGCGCTGGGCACGGCCTATGACATAGCCGGAGCTGACATGGGAGAGCTTCCTTCTGGTTATATCACCAATCAGCAAGCCAATGACAACCTTAAGTGGGAGACGACCACACAGTGGGATTTTGGAATGGATTATGTCTTGCGAAAGTTCTCAGGATCAGTGGATTATTTCATCAAAGAGACGAGCGATATTCTTTATTTCCGCACCCTTTTGTCAGCTGTGGGTGAAGCAAGCGGACAGTTTGTAAATGGCGGCACCATCAGAAATCAAGGTTTAGAAGCTATCCTTACTTATGAAGATCATATAGGAAAGCTGGCTTTTGATGTGTCTGGTAATGTGGCTTCACTGACCAATGAGGTGGTGAGCATGCCCGAGAGCTTGTTTATTCGTACCCCGCTGAGCGGGGCAGTACCAAACGATGCCAAAATAGAGCTTTTGGGTGAGACGTTGGTAGGACGCTCTGTCAATTCTATCTATGGATATGTAGCCGATGGGCTGTTTCAGACTCAGGGAGAGGTGGACAGTCATGCCAGTCAGCCTGGAAAAGGGTTAGGCCGGATTCGTTACAAAGACCTGAATGGAGACAATGTGATTAACAATGAGGATCAAACGTTCATTGGGGTAGCTGATCCTGCTTTATCCTATGGGCTCAATATCAATGCGACATACGGCAACTTTTCATTCACCGTATTTGCACAGGGTGTCACCGGAATAGAGTATTACAATAGCTATAAGACCTATACGGATTTTGCCTCCTTGTGGCCCGGTACCAACTGGGGGGAGCGCACACTGGATGCATGGTCTCCTACCAATCAAGACTCTGACATTCCCAGACTTACCATAGTCGACAATAATAACGAAGGTAGAGTGTCCACCTATTTCATAGAAAACGCCTCCTACCTGAAACTTCGAAACCTACAGATAGGCTACAGTTTGCCACAATCGACACTAGATCGGCTTGGAATGAGAAAGGCGAGAGTATTTGTGCAGGGTCAAAACCTACTCTCCTTCAAGAGCAAAGGCTTTACTGCACCGGATCCAGAAAACCCAAATTATGCATTTCCAATTCCGACCATTTATACCGCTGGTTTAAGTCTAGGATTTTAACAAAAACACCTTAATCAAATAAGAGATGAAATTGATACAAAGATACCTTCTCATACTACTGGTTGCCATTACTGGCATTTCATGTAGTGATTTTCTCGAAGTAAGCCCCCAGGGAGTGATAGGCGATGAAGCCCTCAATTCACCGGAAAATATCGATGGACTGGTGATCGCGGCATACGCTATGCTGGGCAACGATCATTATACCGTGCCCAATATGCTGTGGCCATGGGGAGATCTTCGATCAGGAGATGCCTACAAAGGTGGTGATGGACCGGCTGATATTTCTATCTATCATGCCATGGAGGTTTTTTCCACCATCCAGCCGGATATGAGTGCATATGCGCCCTCGGTGTTAGGTGACTTGGATAATAAAAAGTGGGAAAGGCAATACACGGCTATTTCCAGAGTAAACAATGCCCTCAGAAGGTTGCAGGATGTGGATGAAACTGCGTATCCTAAGAAAAGTCAGCGAATCGCTGAGATGAGGTTTTTGCGGGGACATTACTATTTTGATCTCAAGATACTTTTCAAGCACATCCCATGGATAGATGAGCAGGCATCGGTAGAAGAGATTGAGGCCATTTCCAATACCGCTAATACCGATCAGGAGCTATGGGATTTGGTGGCTGCAGAGTTTAGGGCAGCGGCTAGTGGCTTGCCAGAAAGTCAGACAGATGCTGGCAGGCCCAACAAGTTTACTGCCAAGGCTTATCTGGCTAAAGTACTCCTGTATCAGGCCTATGAGCAAAATGAAGACCATCAGGTAGTTGCCGTCAATGCCGAAAAACTGGAAGAAGTGGTCACACTGGTGGACGAGGTAATCGGATCAGGTCAATATAGTCTGGAGTCAGATTTTGCCAATCCTTTCCTCTGGGAATTTGAAAATGGTACCGAATCCGTCTGGGCCATCCAGCGGTCTCATGATGATGGCACAACCACCGGGAATATTGATTTTTCATCTATGCTCAATAATCCTATGAGCACCGAATTGGGTTGTTGCTGGTTTCATATACCGAGTCAAAATTTGGTTAATAGCTTCAAAACAGATGAATCCGGACTCCCGATGTTTGACGCTTTTAATGAGAACGATTTGGATTTGTCTTCAGAAACTGTTGATCCGCGGTTGGACCACACGGTGGCACAACCTGAGAAGCCCTGGAAGTATGAGACTTCCATTATTTATACTGAAGATGAGTGGGCACGTCAGCCGGGCATTTATGGTCCTTATTCCTCGCTAAAGGAAAACGTGTCACCCAATTGTGAATGCTTTGAGCGGATTCCTCCATTTATGTCCAGCTCTAAAAATACCATTCTGATCAGGTTCGCCGATGTGCTCTTGTGGAAAGCAGAAGCATTGATAGAACTCGGTAGACAAGGGGAAGCATTGCCGATTATTAATCAAATCAGGCAACGGGCCATTAATAGCACCGAATTGCTCCAATATGCTAATGGTGCACCTCTTTCCAATTACAATGTGGCTCTTTATGATGGCTCTTCCTGGACACAGACATTCGCTCGCCAGGCGCTCAGATGGGAGAGGCGCCTTGAACTAGCCATGGAGGGACACCGATTCTTTGATTTGGTAAGGTGGGGAGTAGCCGCTCAGGAAATCAACGAGTATTTCAGTGCCGAAAAATCAAAAAGAGAATACCTGCAATCCGCACAGTTTGAAGGAGGAAAACACGAGTATTTGCCCATTCCGCAGCAGCAGATCAATCTGAGCAATGGCAGGTACCTACAGAACAAAGGATATAACTGATAAATAACCAAACCAATTAACGAACAAATGAAGATGATGAAGACAAATATGAAGTTTTTGGTGGCTTTGCTCTTGGCAGCAGCTACTATGATGGTAATCTCATGTAAGGATGAGGAAGTCACCCCTGGTGACGCATTTATGATCAGTTTCGTGGTAGACGATATTAGTGGATCTATTGATGAAGCAGATAAAACGGTTACGCTGGAGTTGCCGGCGGCAGCAGATATTACAGCGGTCACTCCGGTAGTATCCGTGTCTGAGGGGGCGAGTGTAAGTCCCGAGTCTGGCTCGGCGGTTGATTTTACTGAACCTGTGGTTTATACTGTCACTGACAAGTCAGGTAGCATTTCCGTAGCGTATACGGTTTCTATTTCACAGGCGGATTTGAGGAAGATTGCTTTCGTAGGTGTGGCGGCAGAGAATACTGCAGCTTCCTGGGATGCCCTGGATGGCTCTGATTTTGATCTCAATGATGATCAGGAGGCAGCTACGTGGTTTGCAGAGAGTATGCCTTCTTCCACTACCGAGGTGGCCTATCACTCCATTGAAGATGTGGCAGGTGGTGCCGACCTTAGTGGGTATCATGCTGTATGGATTCAGTTTGACGGAGGCTGGTGGGGCGGTGAAGTCGCTCAGTTTCCAAACAATTCAAATCACTGCCTGCTGATGGAATCAGGGATTGGGTTTGATACGCCTTGTGAGACTTTGTCCGCCGATTTTGTAGCTGCTATCAAGGCCTATTACGAAGCAGGGGGTAACCTGTTTTTGGGCAACTTCGCTGGAGCAATGGTAGACGAAATTGGAGCAGTGGCTTCCGCTGACCTTGCTCCCAACAATTCCTTTGGAGGGTTGGCAGTGGATGAAGGCGCTACTGACGGAGCCTGGGGAGTAAGATGGGCAGGAGAAACCTCTAGCCCTTTGTTTAACGGCATTGTGACGAGTACTGATGAAGGATGCGCTGCGCCATTTTTTATCACCCTGGAGTCGGGCACTCAGAAGAAAAACAGATCTAACCAATACAACCTCAACTTTGGGCCTTGGGCGCCAAATGGTGATACTGATCCGTTGGATGATCGTCGCGCGGCCTTTGAAGAAATGACAGGAGCATTCATTTTGGTAGAAAATTGTGGTCAAAATGAGCCTCAAATGGTGGAATGGGCTGCAAGTGGTAATAAGGGAACCGTGATTGCCATTTTGGGCGGTACATACGACTGGTATGTAGGTGATGTTAGCAACAATGATAATATTCCTTCTCTCACAAAAAACAGCTTGCTGTATCTGGCTGATAAGGCCCTGGAAGAATAAACATTTTTGAGAGTGGCCGTGCCGCCTGGCACGGCTACTTGTTTCATTAAAATCCCAATTATGACAAGGATATTTATACGTTTGTTGATGTTGATGAGTGTGGTAGGCAAGCTCTGTGCGCAGGATGTGTATACGGAAATGTATCGGCCTCAGTATCACGCATCTCCTCGCAATGGTTTCATGGGTGACCCAAATGGGCCTATGAAATTTGGAGGCAAGTACCACCTGTTTTGGTGGGGGCACCTCCGTTCTGAAGACATGGTTCATTGGGAAGAAATCAATAGTAATGCACTTCATGGTACACCTTCTGGTTTCGGAAACTGGTCTGGGTCTGTAGTGATGGATATTGAGAACACTGCTGGATTCAATTCAGCTGAAGATACTGCTATGATCGCTGTTTACACCTTGCACGAAGATGCCACAGGTTACCAGCATCAGGCTATTTCTACCAGTCTCAACCATGGATCATTTGAGTACTATGATGGCAATCCAGTCATTGAAAGTAATGAGCCAGATTTCAGGGATCCACAAGTGTTTTGGCATGAGCAAACGGATAAATGGATTATGGTCATCACGAAACCTGTAGATCGGGGTATCCGGATCTACACTTCTGATGATCTCAAATCATGGGATTACGAAAGTACTTTTGAAGGGTATGGCGCTCGTAAGGAAATATGGGAAGTGCCAGATCTGTTTGAGCTACCACTCAATGGTGATCCCCAAAACATTAAATGGGTGATGACATGTGGTATGGGGCCCAACCGAATGCAGTTTTGGGTAGGAGATTTTGATGGCACCACTTTTAGTATCGACCCGGAGGAGAATTTCTTCACTGGTAGTCATGTTGGCGGAGAGGTGTTTGAGGATTTTGAAGCTGGATATGGTGACTGGACTGTGGAGGGTGAATCTTTTGGAGGTAATCCTGCTACAGGTACCTTCACTGATCAGCAGGAAGTGATGGGATATACAGGCAGCAGTCTGGTGAATAGTTTTTTGAATGGTGATGGGTCTACAGGGAAGCTCATTTCCCCAGAATTTGAAATTAGTAGACCGTTTATCAATTTTCAAATAGGCGGTGGCGCTTCAGCTAATGAATTGGGCTTCAGGTTAGTTGTAGATGGAGAAGTCGTACAGTCGATAGCAAGTTCCAGCAATACTGAAATCATGCAATGGCGGGGTGTGTCCGTGAGTGAATTTATCGGGAAGACCGGGCATATTGAGATAGTAGATGAGGCCACAGGCGGATGGGGACATGTGTTGATCGATCACATTGTATTTTCTGATGAGCTGTATGATACCAGAACAGAAAATGCTAACTGGGCTGACTGGGGATATGATTTTTATGCCGGGAAGACGTTTAGAAACTATGACTTTGATGATGATCGCAAGGTATGGCTGGCATGGATGGGCAACTGGACGTATGCCCGGGATGTGCCCACTCGGCCATGGAAAGGAAATCAATCCATTCCACGAGCATTGAGTCTTGTAAAAAATGAATTTGGGTTTCAGCTGATTCAGCAGCCCATTGAGGAGTTGAAAGGACTCCGCAGTAACGAATATTCAATAACAAATCAGCAGGTGGATGGAGTTGTGCCGGTCACGGTATTTCAACCAGAGTGGAACGTATATGAGCTGAAACTGTCCTTTAAAGTCAGCAACAGAGATCAGGTTTTTGGGGTAACCCTCGCCCAATCGGATGATGATAAAGGTGTTAAAATTACTTATGATGCAGCGGCATCCACATTGGAGCTTGATCGATCAGGCACGCCGTTTAGTTTTGCCTATAAGCGCAAGTCAGTGGCACCTATTCATTTCCCTAAGGATAGTGTGCTTGATTTACATATTTTCATTGATCAGGCATCGGTAGAAGTGTTTGCTAATGATTATCAGACTTCCATAAGCTCACTGGCATTCACCCATGTTTTAAGTACAGGGTTGTCCCTTTTTAGTGAAAATGGGCCAACTGAGTTATTGTCCTTAGAAGCCTGGGATATTGCCTCTATCTGGGGGGTGACGCCTGATCAGGTTCAGAGACCAGAGGTGAAGGAAGACCCACTTAAGGTAGACAGTGGTCATTCACTGGTTTACCCAAACCCGGTGAGTGCAGGGCAGTATATAACATTTGGTAAGAATAATATTCAAAATACATCGATTTGTGATTTGGGTGGTAGGGTCGTTTTTACACAATCGACGGGTACCAATCAAGTGCTGATACCAGATACTTTGAGTCCGGGTCTTTATCTGGTGAAGTACATAAGTGATGGGAGGCACTATTCCGACAGAATCATTATTCGTCGGTGATGAGTACGTCATTCTACTGAAATAAACGATTTCAACCTTTTGCCTAAAAGCGAATGGTATCATGAATCAAAACACTATACCTATGAAATATCTTAACGCAGTAATCGTGCTGTTTTGTCTGATGGAGTCCTGTCAGTTTAAGCAGAAAGCCATGAACCCCGAGCAAACGGCAGAAGACCGCTATCAATCTGTGTATCACTTTACGCCACCATCCAATTGGATGAATGACCCCAATGGCATGGTCTACTACGCGGGAGAATATCACCTCTTCTATCAGCATTTTCCTGATAGCAATGTTTGGGGGCCTATGCATTGGGGACATGCCGTGTCCCAAGATATGATTCATTGGGAGCACTTGCCTATTGCGCTTTATCCCGATTCGCTTGGGTTCATTTTTTCAGGCAGTGCAGTAGTGGATTATGATAATACCACGGGATTTGGCTCTGAGTTAAACCCTGCTTTGGTTTCCATTTTCACCTATAGCAATCAGCAAGAGGAGTTCGAGGGATCGATTACTTTTCAGAATCAGGCCGTGGCCTATAGTCACGATAGTGGCCGCACCTGGAAAAAATATGCAGGAAATCCAGTGTTAAGCAACCCCGGCATTAAAGATTTTCGTGATCCAAAAGTGACCTGGATGGAAGAGTTTGACAAGTGGGTAATGATCTTGGCGGTAAAGGATCACGTGAGCATTTATTCCTCTAAAAACCTCTTGGACTGGACACATGAGAGCGATTTTGGGAAGGACGAAGGTGCTCATGGTGGGGTTTGGGAGTGTCCTGATCTCTTCAGGATTCAGGATGATCAAGGCAACTGGAAGTGGGTGATGCTGGTGAGCATCAATCCTGGTGGATATCAGGGGGGCTCTGGTACCCAATATTTTGTTGGAGAGTTTGATGGTCGGGAATTTTCCACTAATCAGAAAGAGGTCAAATGGATTGATTATGGAGCGGATAACTATGCCGGGGTATTATGGAGCAATATTCCGGATTCTGATGGTCGAAAACTGTTCATTGGTTGGATGAGCAATTGGGCATATGCCAACAAGGTAAGCCTTGTGAACAGAAGAAATATGATGACGATCCCACGAGAAGTAAGCCTGAGGAGAAAAGAGAATGATCATGTATTGGCCATGGTGCCTATCAGGGAGTTGGACCATATTGGTGTGCTCAACACAAGTGGAGATTTGACGGAGTTGGAAAAGGGAATGCGAACAAATGAAGCGTACCAACTGGATTTACAAATCGAATCGATGGAAGGGAAGTTTGAATTGGTTTTTAGCTCAGAGGATAAAGACTCATTGTTTTTGAGTGTATCCCATAACGAACTTATCGTGGATAGGTCTAAGTGTGGCAATGTATCGCTGGCCACAATGTTCTCCAGGCAGCACAAGGCATCATTGGACGGGATCAGGAACTTATCGATTTTCCTGGATCGGTCATCTATCGAGGTATTTGCCAATGATGGAGAAGTAAATATGACTGATTTATTTTTTACCAGATCGCCATTACAGCAAGTGCAAATGATGACATCAGAGGCTGAAATTGAGGCAAGATTTGAGTACAGAAAGATCGAGGTGAAGGAGCCTATTTGAGTAAGTTGATTGGTTGAGCAGGTGTATGCAAATGAGTAACCAAACAATAAACCAATGAGATACAAAACCCTTAAAATGATGAGTTTGGCCCTGATGGCTGTTGTAAGTGGCTGTGATAAGCTTCATATAACTAAAGTCGGAGGACCTGAGAGTGAGTCAGAGACTGTTACATCAGCTTCATTAAACTGTACTGCTCAGGCGGAAGAGGAAGATTATCAAATCTTTCCGATGACCTCTGATGGATACAGAATCGGAGATGTAATGCCTTATTTCGAACCAGGTACTGGCGAAATATTTGTGTATTACCTGAAGGATATCTGGGATGATCCATCCAATGAACGTCATCCCTGGTATGGCTTTACGACCACTAATTTTTATGAGTATGATGAAACATGCACTGACGCACTGCTGGCTAGTAGTGATCAGGGATGTGATCAGGATTTCGCTGTGGGAACCGGGAGTGTCATCAAAAAAGGTGGAAAGTATTATGCTTTTTACACTGGTCACAATCCTAATTATCCTTCCAGCTGTGTGAGTAAGAAGGAGGGAGTGATGCTGGCTACGTCTAACTGGCCAAATCAACAATTTACTAAGAAGGCGAACTTTAGCACCATATACCCACCTACCGGGCTGGGTTTTGATGAACAGGATAATTTTAGAGATCCCTTCGTATATGAGGATACTCAAAACAATGAATACGTAATGCTGATTAGTGCCAGAAAGGATGTAAACGGAACCTGGAAGGGTGTATTGGCTAAGTATACATCCGGAAATCTCCTGAATTGGACGTATGACGGAGTGTTCTATGACGGGGGAGCTGACAATTATTTCATGATGGAATGCGCTGAGGTGTTTAAAATCAACAGCACTTACTATTTGCTGTTTTCGGATATCGACACCAAGTATGTCTACTATCGCAAGTCTTCGTCGGCAAATGGACCATGGAGCAAGCCCACTGGAATTGAGCGGTTTGAAGGAAAAGGAATTTATGCTGCAAAGTCTGTATCAGATGGTTATGATCGCTACCTGATGGGCTGGACGCACGTCAATATTGGACACACAGATGGAGGAGCCCCAGGCTGGGGTGGCAATCTGGTGGTGCATAAGATATATCAGAAGGCCAATGGGGATTTGGCAGTGACGATACCGCATACAGTGGAAAACCACCTGGAAACCACTGCTTATAGCTTAGTTAAAAATAGCCAGTGGGGAGATGTGACCAATACACAGGCAGGATCGCATAGTTATAGGCTTTATAGCCCGGCAGATTATGACATGGCTAATGTCATTTTTGATCCTGTGATGGCTGAGCGTTATGAGATCAGTGCCACGGTTAATTATGTCTCGTCAGCTCGTGATTTTGGATTTATGGTGGGTGCCTGCGATGGTTGGAATGACCTGTTCAGTCTTAGGTTTGTCCCTCAGGAGAATAGGTTCAGTTTTGACAAGACCAATAGGTCGAACCTTGATACTAGCACGGTTCCGGACAATGATGTGCCCTTTGCGTTGAGTCCAGGCGTTGATTATTCAGTGAGAATCGTTATTGAAAACTCAATGGTGGTCGTGTATATCAATGATGAGGTGGCGCTTTCTTCGCGAATTTATCGGGCGCCGGGTACCAACTGGGGCATCTTCGCAGATCACAGCGACGTGACCTTTACAAATATTGAAGTTACAACACCTTAATAGAACATTTCGCCCTCCCACGGGAGGGCGAATATTAACTCTAATTAGCAGATGGAAAACACGAAAGTATTGGCCTTTGGGGAAGTATTATGGGACTTCATAGAAGGAGAGAAGCACTTTGGCGGGGCGCCAGTCAATTTCGCAGCACATATGGTGCAGTGTGGTCGAGAGGCGTCTATTGTCACAGCTGTTGGTACAGATAAACTTGGCGATCAGGCCGTGGAGGAGATGATCAAACTCGGCGTGGGTCAGGATTTTGTGCAGCGAAATAGCCACCTCACCGGCCGGGTGATGGTGTTTTTAGAGGAGGGTCAGCCCACCTACCGCATCAGAAATGATGTCGCCTATGACTACATCGAGCAGTCCGGTATAGATACAGCCAAACTGAGTGAATATGGGGCGTTTTACTTCGGTACGCTCGCCCAGCGAAACCCCGAATCCAAAGCAGCGATGGATTTCATCATGGCCAAAGGATCGTTCAATACCATATTTTATGATGTGAATTTGCGCAGGGATGCCTATACCAAAGAGGTGATTGAGTCTTCATTTGGCTACTGTACGATAGCCAAGATGAATGATGAAGAGGTGAGGGTGTTGAGCTCATTGCTCTATGAGGCGGAGATGAGT
>NZ_JBIPKE010000007.1:0-115677 GCF_044005705.1 Marinoscillum luteum
CTTTTGCTTCGTTTTCTTTGGGCAAGCAAAGAAAATGAAGGGTAAGTGGCCAATCAACTAGATTGAGGTATATAAGGTATCAGATCACAACTTCACCATCCATCTTTAATGCAATCTCCCCACAGGAATTCCGCTTGATCCACCAGAGCGGCTGAACCAGCCAAAATCATCTTACCCCTATGCGGTTTGAGGTTCTTTTTTACAATTAATAGCAAAAAGACTCCACTAAGATTACGCTGTTAAATAATGTAAACCTAAACACGGTAGTTTATGAGAAAACTTCTACTTATCGCATGTTTGATCATGCTCCAGGGCTTGCTATATGCCCAGGAAAGAACGATCTCCGGACAGGTGGTGGACGACAATGGTGAGTCCCTCCCCGGAGTGAATGTAGTGCTGAAGGGGTCCACCCAGGGAACCATCACAGATCTGGATGGTAACTATAAGGTACCCTTAAATGGTGATGATGATGCGATTCTCGTGTTTTCATTTATCGGGATGCAGACCAAAGAACTTCCCGTTGGGGGGCGTTCGGTACTGGACGTGACCCTTTCTCAGGATGTGACTCAGCTTACTGAGGTGGTGGTCACGGCATTTGGTGTGGAGCGCGAAAAGAAGGCGCTGGGTTACTCTGTGCAGGATGTAAAGAGTGATGAGCTTACCAAGACTGATCAGACCTCAGTGCTTAATTCCTTGCAGGGAAAAGTGGCTGGCGCCCAGATATCTAATGCTGGTGGGGCCATTGGTAGCTCCACGCGTATTGTACTGCGAGGACCTACGTCATTGCTGGGTAATAATCAGGCCCTGATTGTGGTGGATGGTGTACCTATCAATAATGGTACCTCCAACAACGTACAGGCCTCTGGCAACTTCTATGATAACATAGTGGATGCCGGGAACCGGGCCAATGACATCAATCCTGAAAACATCGAGTCTGTGTCCGTACTGAAAGGCCCTGCTGCTGCGGCGCTGTATGGCTCCAGAGCAGCCAATGGTGTGGTGCTGATCACGACCAAGAAAGGCACGAATACGGCTGGAAAGACCAATATTAACTTCAATTCATCCTATACCTGGTCCAAAGTATACATCATCCCCAAGATGCAGAATAAGTTTGGACAAGGGCAGTTTGGAGACAATCAAAACTATCTCTTTGATCAGGAGAGTTGGGGTGATGCCTTTGATGGCAGCTTGCGCCCCTATGGAGCGGTGGTGAATAACATTCAGCGCTACAAGCCCTACGAAGCCCTGCCATCCAACGTGCAGGATTTCTGGGAGACCGGTAATACCTTTCAGAACTCACTCTCATTGTCAGGAGGAAATGCAGATGCTACGTATTTCCTTTCTTTTAATGACATGCAGCAGAATGGCGTGATGATCAATACTGACATGAGAAGGAACAATCTGACCTTCAATGGTAGCGCCAACCTAGGCGATAAGGTGACTACTTCAGCCTCTATCAACTACGTACGCACCAAGGCCAATTTGCCCATGATCGGTCAGCGAAACCAGGCCCTGGCTCAGGTATACAATATGCCACGAGACATGAGTGTGGTAGATATGAAGGATTTGGATGATCCTTTCAATACTCCTGATGGCTTCTTCACATCCTTCATTGTCAATCCTTATTATTCACTGAAGCGGGATTTTAGTTCGCAGGATATGAACAGAATCTTTGGAAATGTACAGTTGGCCTATGCCCCTGTGGACTGGATTAGCGGTACCCTGAGGGTAGGTTCGGATGTGATAGCTGACCAGCGAAATACCTATCATGATCTGGTACAGTATCAGCCAGGTAGCCCAAATGCCGGCGCAGCGTTTAACTCAGACGGGGAGTATACTGAGCAGCGACTAAATACCCGTGAGATCAATGTGGATGCGATGGTCAATGTGAACCGTGACCTGATGCCGGATTTACAGCTGAACGTGTTGGTGGGTTACAACTTCAATCAGCGCGAAACAGACAATCTTTTCACGACGATCGATGCACTCACGCTCCCACGTTTTCCAAGTTTGTCAAATGTGAGTGGTTCGTATACCTCAGGAGGCATAGCCACCAAGCGACGACTTTATGGGGTTTACGGCTCAGCAGACCTGTCTTACAAAGGCTATTTGTTTCTGGGCGCAACTTACCGTACCGACTGGTCTTCTACTTTGCCACTGGATAACAACTCCTTTTCGTACCCCAGTGTGAATTTGGGATTTGTCTTCACCGATGCATTCGAGATTACCAACAATATTCTCTCTTTCGGAAAAGTAAGGTTGAGCTATGCGGAAGTAGGAAACGACGCAGGGACCTACCTGACCAACTCGGTGTTTCAGCAGACCAACATAGGAGCCAGCTTTGCCACCATCCAGTTTCCATTCAACAATGGAACGGTGATCGTGCCAGGATTTAGCGAAGGCAATACCATCGGTAACCCCAATCTACAGCCAGAGATTACCAAGGCGTATGAGGCTGGTATTGACATTCGCTTGTTCAATGGACGAGTGGGCATAGATGCGACGTACTACAACAGTACTTCTGAGTCACAGATCCTGAATACTTCGGTGGCGCCATCTTCAGGCTTTACCACCCAGGTGGTGAATATTGGTAAGATCTCTAACAAAGGAGTGGAGCTACAGCTCAACACTACCCCTTTGAAGATTGGTGCTTTCCGTTGGGATTTGTCTGTGAACTACACCAAAAATGTGAACAGGGTTGAAGAACTGGATCCGGGTAACACGGAACTGGTACTGGTGGCTCAGGGCCTTACCCCGGGTCTGAAACTGGTCATAGGCAAGCCATACGGAGTTTTTGAGGCTACTCAGGCATTGAAAACAGCAGATGGAAAAGTGGTAGTGGGACCGGATGGAATCCCGTTGGATGATCCTGATCCGGTAGAAATTGGGTCCATTCAGCCTGATTGGTACGGAGGTGCTACTTCTACATTCTCCTACAAAGGCCTGTCATTGGGCATTACGATGGACACCAGACAAGGTGGAAAAGTGGTGAGCTCTACTGCTGCACAGCTCTACTTTGCTGGGTTGGCCGAAGAGACGGCCTTCAATGACCGGGAGGAATGGATAGTGCCCAACTCAGTAGTACAGACTGGTACTGACGATGATGGAAATCCCATCTACTCACCCAATAGTACGCCACTTACCATGTATGGCACAGGCAATGTGCGAAACTACTGGTCGCAGATTCAGGGTGGGTCCCGAAATGAGGCGGTTCTTCTGGACGCCTCTTACCTTAAACTGAGAGAAGTAGCGCTGAGGTATACCATACCCACAACTCTTATCAGCAAGACCCCTTTCAAAGGAATCACTGTAGGAGCGGTGGGTAGAAACCTGTGGCTACGTACTCAGGGCAACAACCACTTCATAGACCCGGAGGCAAGTGCATTTGGTAACGGAAATGCCCAGGGTTATGAATTCCTTGGAATCCCTCCACAGGCTACTTACGGCTTTGACTTAAAAATCAAAATATAATCGATTATGAAAAGCATCTATAAATCAATCATTGCATGGGTCATGATGTTTGGCTTCTTCTCTTGTGGAGATGACATTCTGGATATCAACAAAGACCCCAATAATCCGGGCACCTCTACGCCGCAGCTGACCCTGCCTTCAGGGCAGGTGGCCCTGGCCGTGACCCTGGAGGCAGATTACAACCTGATGGGCGCTCACCTGGCTCAGTATTGGACTCAGGGCCCCACGGCTTCTCAGTTTTCTTTTCTGGAGCAGTATAACATCACGACCAATAGCTACAATGGTGCATGGTCTCGCATGTATGCTTCAGCACTGGAAGACCTGGAGTTTGTGAGAAAGGCTGCCATAGAAGATGGCACCCCTAATTATGCTGCTATCGCGATGTTGCTGCAGGCTTATTCCTTTCAGATTTTGGTCGATCTGTATGATCAGATTCCATATACTGAAGCCCTTCAGGGTAAGGATGGCTTGCTGGAGCCAAAATTTGACGATGGTGAAGCGGTGTATGATGATCTCATTGTGAAAATCGATGCGGCGCTGGATATGATCGATATCTCCAGTACGGCGGTCACTCCGGTAGGGGACGACCTCATCTATGGCGGGAATATGAGAAAGTGGATTTCCTTTGGCAATACGCTGAAACTCAAAATCTACATCCGCCAGTCTGAGGCCAGACCATCGGTAGCACAAGCGGGTATACAGGCGATGTATGATGCTGGAGCCACATTCCTCACTCCGGGCAATGACGCCCTGGTGAGCTTCACTCCAAACACTAACAATCAGAATCCGCTCTGGCAGATATTGAATCAAACCACGTTTCAGAATATCGTGGCCAGTGCTACTTCCATACAGGAGTTTATCAACAATGCCGATGACCGGATCAGTGCATACTATGATGTGTCGCCCAACACCAATACCTATGTAGGGTTGCCACAAGGCACGGGCACTACCAGTGGTGATCAGTTTGCGGACTTCTCCGCTCCTGATGGCAACACGGTGATCAATGCCGATGCTGATGTGATTCTGATCTCCGGGTATGAGAGTCTTTTCCTTCAGGCAGAGGCTGCTGAGCGTGGTTGGGGTACTGGTGATCCAAAGTCACTCTACGATCAGGCAGTGATGGCTTCCTTTAGCTTCCATGGCCTGGATGGCAGTGCGCTGGTGAGCCCGGGAGGCAATTACGAGTATGATGGCGAGTTGAGTACCATCTACTATCAGAAGTGGCTGGCGTTTAATGGAAAACAGGGATTTGAAGGCTGGAATGAGTGGCGAAGAACGGGTGTTCCCGCTTTGAGTCCATCCATTCAGGGACAACCCCTGCCCAATACTTTCCCGCTCCGGTTAATCTGGCCAGCTAATGAGACGGCTACTAACCCGAATGCTCCGGAGCTGGAAGCTCTCGATGCACCGGTATGGTGGGACAAAACATTTTAATCACTAAAAGGACGATCAAATGAATTATATATTTCAATCAAGAATATGGGTACTCCTGCTGCTGTCAGTGGGGTTCCTGGCTTGTGAACCGGACCTGGACTCTGAGGATGTGACAGCCGGAGTGATTCGCTTTCCCTCTATCATTCTGAATGGGGACAATCCAATCGCCTATGTGGCGGGAGAAGCGAGTGCTATTACCGACCCTGGTGTGACCGCCCTGTTGGGTACGGATGACATCACCAGTCAGGTGGAAGTGACAGGCGTGGATGGCGTGGATTTTGACACTCCGGGAATCTATCCGATCAACTATTCGGTGAGTACCGTGAATGATCTGGGAGATGAAACTACTGTGACCGAAACACGCTACGTACTGATAGCTTCTGAAGATATATCGGGCATAGACCTGACGGGAGATTACTTCTCCATCAGCCGGTCTTTCAGTGGTGCATCTTATGGACAGCTCATGTCAGTGCGCAAGCTCGGCACGGGATATTTTGCCTGCACAGATGTATATGCTCATCCCGCAGCGGAGAACGCTGGTCGTTTTTTTGTGACCAGTGCCACTGAGGGGATCCTTCTGCCGCAAAGTGCCAGTGAGACTATTTTTGGTCTGGAAATGTTTGGTACTGTGGACATTCAGATCGGTAATACCAATCCGGATGATTACAACATTTCTTTCAATCTGGACCTTCCTGCAGCTTCTTTTCAAACGACAAAACCCTGGACAAAAAATGAAAACGTTAACTAATTACCTGTCTATGATGGTGCTGGCTGTACTAGGTACAGCCTGTGTATCAGGAGGGTTTGATGAAAATCCTCAGTTGGATGAGTTGGAAAATGCCCTGAAGAAGGCACCAAAAGTGGAATCCATATCGGTCAATGGTGTGGTTGTGGAGAAAAACACCCAGTCCCAACGACAGGTGGATGCTAAGATCGGTGATGTATTGAAGCTGGATGCCGTTTTCAGTAGTGGAAAAGATGCCCAGCTGACCGAGTTGGAGTTTTTCAGACAGTACTATGGAGTGATCTACCCGCAGGAGGCCCCGCATCCGGTGGATTCGCTCACAGATGGCTTCTATGACTTATCTGGTTTGGAGAGCTCGTTTTCTTACGAATATACGGTGCCTGAGGAGGATGATGAAGGATTTCATTTTGAAGCCGGAAACATCATTACCATTCAGTACCGTGTCAAAAACTCCCTCGATAATTACGGCTATCGATCACTGGTGATTCGCCTCGTGGATGAGGAAGAATAGCAGGTCAAATTACTCACTATCCATTGATCAGGAAGAGCCTCCCATTGGGAGGCTTTTTTTGTTGGGGGAGGGGGCAAGATAATTGTGCGGCTCCATAGCTAACAATGGTTTGATCAGGATAGAAAAAAACCTACATTTGGTAACGTTACAAGCGACTAACAAACATCAAGGTGTTGTTAGCCGGTTGTTGGGCATAATTGTATGACGGAGAAAGAGATTCAGAACTATATATGGAAGAATCGAGCAAACTGGAGAGACCTTATTTGCGAAGCAGACTTTTCTGAGAAACCATCTCATTCGGATGAATCATCCATTTTAACCCTTGATGCTCAAAACTTGATTTACTCTAACGTTATTTCACGTTTAGAGCAACTCTATGAAGAAGTAATTGACCTTGAATTATTTGGAATCGAAGTTTCATTATCTAAGAAACAAGATTCGACAATTCGAGCCGATTTTTTGGGTATGCGTCCAGGTGCTCCTGGTATCTCAATTATTGAATTAAAAAAAAGCAAACAAACTGAAAGAGAAGCCTTTACAGAACTATTGGCTTATTCCAACCATATCAATTCTCTTTTTCCAACACATACCAAAGATGACACACTTCTGGTTCTAATTGCTCCATTTAAGGTACGAACTGTCAGAGAGGCATTTTTGCAGACTTTATTATTTGAGAAGAAAAGAGTATTTGTACTAATTCCCGAATTTGAAAATGATAAGGTTGATTCGTTGAGACTTAAACCATATATTCCAAGCTTTGATGAAGTCGTAAATTTATCCGAAGCAGCTTTTGCCAAGAGAAATTTTGATGTTAGAGTAATTGTATGGTATGACACTCCAGAATTTTGGAATAATGAAGAAGGCGAAACAGGCAAAGCTGAAGACCCAACCGATTGGCAAATTGCTCTTATGAATTCAGTTAGTGCCCATGCAGCTCAACTCATGGAAGAAAAGCAAATACATGGTTTTGTTTACACTTCTCAAAGCTGGCCAGAAATAAAAATGCCCCTACCTAACTCTTTGGTATTAGTCGGCCTTAATCCCTATAAAGTAGCCAATGATCTCTATTACTTGGAGAATTTTAAAGACATAAAATTGAAAGATATTCCAACAATTGGTTCCTTCAACACCCCTGACTTAAGAGCATATATATCGGGCCTCAATTCAAAAGACAACAATGAAATCCATGAAAATGAAAATTATGTTGAATGGTTAAATATGGTTTGGGAATCACACCTTTATCGTATAGGAATGGAAGTTGTGAGACTGGTTAACTTGAACGTACATGAATCTGAAGTAATGACAGACAGAGGTATCATGACTTGGGAAGATTATGAAAGTAATTTTATCGAAAATATAGCTTGCTTTAATTATGACATCCGACCAACAGGATTGATTAGAGAACTTTTCTGGGAGACAACCCGAATAGATTATAATTATTGGAGAGCCAACAAAGAACATCCAATTCAAGGAGATATATTCAATTGGGCAGCTGAAACATTAATTAGTCACTCATTTTTTAGTGAGTTCTTAGATCGCATGTTTGGAGACCCACATGGAATAAGAGATTTGGAAGATGAAATTGAAGATGATGGTGAAGACTAAACTATGCCCAATATATGATATAGCACATGCCTCTACTGAACTACTTGATACTGAACCTGAAATCGAAACTTTAACGATATTTGACAGACCAGAGGCACGTGCCATATCTGGTCGTTGTGGTGCATGATGCCAAACCAAAATTCATCAAATGGGATTAAGTAATTATTCTGTAAGTCTAACACTCAAATCGAATGAACCCCTAGAAGAAATGGGAGATTTCGAGATCTTTAGAAATATTTTAACGCTGCAGGATTCTGACGAGTGTTTTCTCCATATTTCAACTGAACTTGGATACTTATTTCATTCAGAAAATCAGTTCAATAACAAATTCAGGTCACAATATGGGAAAATTGAATACTCAGAAATTTTATCCAAAGAAACCTTAGAAAAACTTGGAACTCTTCAAGATGCTAGGCCGTGGTTTGAATCAAACGAACTAACTCTAATCGATTCAACTGATGAAGACTTTGAAATACTGGAACCTCAGAAATTTGGATTGTTCCTTTTGGACTTAAAAAGGTATTTAGAGAGGTTTAAATGGAACACGGAGAAACCTCCAATGATGGGAAAATTGGACGAAGTGAACTTATTAATTCTTCTTGCCAACTTCTGCTCCAAGAATAACGTGCAAATGAAGATGATTGAAGCCTGAAAACGACACCACAACATACGCTTTGAATGAATGGGGTTTCATCGGTCAAGAAATTTTCATGCGGATAGGAAAGTCCACCACGCCCGCGCGGCCCTTAAAATTTGAAACTATGAGACAATTAATAATTGTACTAATTATTCTTTCCTGCCTCACTGGATGTAAGGAGGAAAATACCGATGGGATTTTTGTGAGTATGAATGTTTTTCTATCATTAAAAAATGATTCAGGGGCTGATCTTTTAAATCCCACCTCCGAAAATAGTATCTCGGCAGATGACATTTCTGTCTACTATTTAATTGATGGGGATGAGGTGCTTTTCAATGAACCACAGCTAGACTATCCTGGAGGATTTGCCATTGAATTTGATCAATCCACTGGGATCTACATATTAGATCTATTTACTAGCGACCACACCAACAATGAATCCATTGCGACGACAATAGTGAAAATGGAGGGAATGGATTCCATAAGACTGGATTGTGAAGTCAAGAAATATTCAAACGGAAGTATGCAAGCAGTTAAGGTGTATTATAAGAACGATTTGGTTTGGGACAACGACCGTGATAAAAGTTCAAGGTATCTGGAAATCGTACTTTGATGAGGTTTCCCCCCGGAATTACCCCTTTCTCTCCAATATTCTAAGGGCCTCCCGGCGGCTGAGTGGCGCCAGTGGAGTTTCCTCTACAAAGCGGATTACCCATTCGGGGTGGGTCTTGGCGTATTCGCGCAGCACCCAGCCAATGGCCTTATTGATGAAGAATTCCTTCGAGCCAAGGAGTCGGTGAATGACAGATCTGAGCAAGGCGCTATCTGTATCCTCCTTGTACTTCAACTGAAAGAGGATGGCGGAGCGCTGTAGCCAGAGGTGACCAGAGGAAAGCCATTTTTCCACATATTCCCCGCGCGTCTGCGGGTAGCGGAGCAGGTATGACCCCATGAGTTTATTGGCAATATGATCCACGGTATCCCACCAGGAGTGATGCGCCACCATGTACTCATAGAGTGCCATATCGGTGAGTTCTGGCTGGCGGAGGTACTTGCAGGCAAGCTCCTGAGCAAAGTGATGGTATTCCCGCTCCGGTTTTGCCCACAGGGCTTTTACCAGCCCAGGGAGGTCCTGCTTAGGCGGTAGGTATTTTTTGTCAAGAAAGGGTTTTTGTACCGCTTTGCGTACCGGGGAGGTCAGCCCATAAAAACGAAATTGATTTTTGAGATAAGCCTCCTGCTGAGCGGCAATTTGAGGGTTGGCATGCCGCACAAATTCACTTTCCAGTGTGAGGAGATATTCCTGAATGGCAGCGTTCATTTAATCCTTCAGGCCTGAGAGTTCCGCGCGTTCTTTGGGAGAAAGCCCCGCTTCTTCTGAGATGCGGTAGGCAGTAGGCATTTTCATCAGGAAGATGACCAGCACCACCAGCAGCACCGCCATGTTGTAGAGGTTGCCGGTGATGAAACATACCACTACCGCCACGAGCCCGGTGGCTTCATAGAGCCCCATGCGCACAATATTGGCCGTTTGAAAGGCTGCCACTTTGGTTCTCAGATCAGTGCTTTGTGCCAGACCTTGTTTGAGGGTTTTCTTAAATAAAACTGACGCCACTATGGCCGCAAAAAGGAGTACAACCGGTGGGAGGTAAAGGAGAAATTCCTGATCCTGGGTAGAGCCGGTGGGGGCCTGGGCATTGAGTACCAATACCACCACACCGAAGAGCAGGCAGCCACCCATCAGGGCAGTGTGGATGATTTTGGTCGTTTTGAGGGCGTTGGATGCTGAATAGTTTTCCATGTGTTTTTGAGTTTGGCTGAAGTTAATGTATTTAGAAATTAAATCTGCCTTGATGATCAAGGGCCAGCTGTATGTGGGCGAGGTGGTGACGGCAGTGCCAGTCATAGGTGCCGATGGTCTCTGCCAGGGTAAATGACTTGCCGTGTTCCGGGTGTACGTATGTCTTCTGAAGGTCCGCATTAGAAAGTGCAGAAATCAGCTTTACCCACTTGCCATGAAGTCCTTTGAGCAAATCCTGTGCATTGCTGATGTCATCATCCAGTGAGTCGGGCAGCTCAGCCCAGCGATCTTCGTGATAGGGCCGTATGGTCGGAGATTCTTCAGTGAGGGCCAGTTTGAAGCGCATCATGGAGTTCATATGACTGTCTGCACAGTGATGTACCACCTGTTTGATGGTCCAGCCTCCCGGGCGATAGGTCCAGTTGAGTTCCTGCTGGGAAAGCGAACGGGTCAGGGTGGCCACTGCTTCAGGAAAAGCGCCAATCGTATCTGTCCAGTGCTGAAGGTGGCTGGGGGTGATGGGTGCGGGTTTTGTGAACTTACCCACGGGGTACTTCAATTGCTCAATTGCTTCGGTAGTCATAGAGGTCCGTATTTGAAATCAAGGATATTTAATTATTAGCAATAAATAGCGATTGGTTTGTGGATTTTCTGAGGGGGAAATGATAATTTCAACCAACCAAAGTTCCTGACTATGATCAAACTAAACAACTGGGCCCAACTATCAGTGGTGTTACTGCTCTGGGCTTGTGCACCCCAGCCCGAAAAAGTGACAACTACCATCTCTGGCGAGATCATCAATCCGATAGGAGACGTGATCACTTTCCGCTTGGGAGGTGATCGGATTACCGACACGCTGGATGCAGATAATAAGTTTTCCACGGCATTTGACATCACTGCTCCTGTTGACATTGTATTTGGCCATGGGGGAGAGATCACCTACCTCTACCTGCGTCCCGGAGACCAGCTCTACCTCACGCTGGACCCGGCAGAGTTTGATGAGTCTTTGACCTATAGTGGCAAAGGCGCCGAAATCAACAACTATAAAGCAGCCATGGTGTTGCTCGGAGATTCACTTTTGAGCACAAGAGATTTGTACAAGATGCAGGAAGACCAGTTTCTGGTAGCGTTGGATTCCATTTCGGCCATTGAGCTCGGTTATATGGCTGATTTCAACATTGATGATGCAGCGTTCATCGCCTATACCCGTGAAAATAGCAAGTGGTCAGACATAGTGACCAAAATGAGGTATGAGGGTGCTCACCGTTCTTTGCTCGACCTGGATTCTTTTAGTGTTTCTGACACTTATTATGATTTTCAGCTGGCGCTGGATGTCAATGACACCTCCCTGCTGAAATACCCTGCATTTAGATCTTATGTGGATGAAAGTATTGAAAAAGAAGCTTCCAGGGGCTATTATGCCCGGGCAGATGAATCCGAAGATTACTCTGGTTTTTATGTGGAGGCCATCAATGCCCTCATTCAGGTGCCTTCTTTGAAGGAGCAACTGATGTATGAATTTGTTTCGGACTCCTATTCCTATTTTCCTGTTGAGGTAAGGGACGAAATAGTAGCTGCCTGGAAAGGGCTCAATCCGGATCCGGAGCGGGTCGACGAGATTGATCAGATGATCGCTGAGTTTCAGAAGTTGGAACCCGGCAATCCGGCACCGGACTTCCGGTACGTGAGCATAGACGGGGACACCCTCACCATGGCAGATTTCAAGGGGAAGCTTGTGTATATAGACGTATGGGCTACATGGTGTGGCCCTTGTATTGCAGAGCATCCACATATGGAAAAGCTGCAGCAGCGATTTGAAGGGCAGGATGTGGCGTTTGTGGCGGTGAGTACAGATAGCTCGCCGGATCCCTGGAGAAAAATGGTCAATGAACGAAAACTCGGAGGTATCCACCTCTATGCACCAGGGGCATGGCAGTCTACCATTATTACCGATTACCTTATTCAGGGGATCCCAAGGTTTATTCTCATTGATAGAGAAGGAAATATCATAGATGCCAATGCCGCCAGACCATCTGGCGATATTGGTGATCAGCTGGAGGCTCTATTGAAGTCAGCTTAGGTAAAAGAATCAAAACGGGACTATCAGGTGCTATTTCTGGAAAGGGGTAGCACCTTTTTTGTGCCCGTTCGGTGGACGAATCCCATCGTTCAGCCATTGTGTGTCGTAGGTTTTAGAGCCTTTTGATAGCTTGCAGATATCCCCTGATTAAAGGCTAACGGTACAGGAAGATTAAAAGAAATTTTAGGAATTTTTTAATATTGATAAATACATCTTTCATCGATGTTTTGCTTAGGACTGTCTACTTTGCTTTGTAGGCTATAGGAAATTTGGATATATTTCTTTCAGAAGTAACACACTTTAACCCACTACCCCATGATGAGATTCCAATGGTGCAAACAATTGGTTTATATACTATCAATAGCACTTTTCGCGAGTGCTTTTGAAGGGCACACGCAGGATATAGATCTGAAATTCACCCATCTGAATACAGACGAAGGCCTTTCGACAGGCACGGTTAATTGTGTATTCAAAGACAGTAAGGGGTTTATCTGGATTGGTACGGTAGACGGGCTGAATAGGTACAATGCCTATTCCATCAAAATCTTTAAAACCGATCCTGATGATCCCACTTCTATTGGTGGAAACATTGTTTCAACAATCGCCGAAGATCATCTTGGCAGAATATGGGTGGGTACACGAACAGGGGGTATCAGCATTTTCGATTGGGAGACGGAAACTTTCTCCCACTACAGAAATACCGCAGATCCTCACTCTCTTTCGAACAACTACGTGCGGAAAATACTCATCGACGATCAGAAAAATGTGCTGGTGGCCACCACCAGCGGACTGAACATCTATAACTGGGAAGATGACACATTTGATCGCCTGCTTCATGATCCGGCCGATAAATCTACTGTCAGCCATGATGCAGTATTTTCCATCGTTCAGGATGCGCCTGGATCGTATTGGGTGGGTACACATTCAGGAGGTGTGGACTATTTTGATTTGAAGACCAGAAGTTTTAAGCACTACAATTATGTAGAAAACTATGACATGGGGTTAACCAATCGGAAGCCACTCATGAAGGACTCGTCCGGCAATATTTGGATAGGAACAGATGGGGAAGGGGCTTACCGATATAATCCCGGCAAGGATGCTTTTACTCATTTTGAATACAGCGCCAATAAAAACGAGTTAAAATCAAACATTGTCACCTGTTTTCATGAAGATGATTTGGGTAGAATATTCATTGGAACAGATGGAGGAGGGATCAATATCTATGATCCGTTGAAGAATACATTCAGTTACGCTCAACGGAGCCTTTTTGATGAAGAAAGCATTAGCAGTGATGCCATCTATGATTTTTATAAGGATGATATGGGTATCCTGTGGGTGAGTACCTTCAGAGGCGGGGTGAATGTGTACAGTAAGTATCATTCCAAGTTTAAGTTGTATGTAGAGGTGCCGGGAGAGTCCAATAGTCTGAGCTTTAATTCGGTCATAGCCCTCCACGAGGGACGGGATGGTGCTATCTGGATTGGTACGGATGGGGGTGGTTTGGATCGCCTCGACCAGGAGACTGGGCAAATCAGACATTTCAAACATTCACCTACAAACAGAAACACCATTAGCAGCAATGTCATCAAGTCCATCTATGAAGACCGACTGGGTTACCTATGGGCGGGCACCTATGCTGCCGGTCTCAATAAGTATAACCCAAGGACAGGACGCGTGGTGCGATATATGCCCGATGCAGATAATCCCAGAAGTCTAGGTGACAGGAACGTCTGGGCCATCACAGAAGATTATGAAAACAACCTCTGGATCGGTATGCTAGGTGCCGGGCTCTCGCGTTACAACCGGGAGCGTGACGACTTTGAGCATTTTCGCCATGACCCCAATGACCCTCAGAGCATAGGTGGAAACCTGATTGTGGTCTTTCATGAGGATAAGAATCGTCAATTTTGGATCGGTACAGAAGAGGGAGGCCTGAGCCTCTTTGATAAAGAAAATGGCACCTTCAGGAATTTTGGGCATGACCCGGAAAGTACGGATGGGCTGCTCAATAGTAATGTCCGTGCTTTGCATGAGGACAGACTGGGACAGCTATGGATAGGGACAGCCAGTGGCATGAACCTGATGGATATTCGGACAAAAGTCTTAACTGTTGCCCCGGTGAATGCATTGTTGCCTAACCCGGTGGTGAATGGAATTTTGGAGGATGATCAGGGAAACCTATGGATCAGCACCAACAAAGGCCTTTCGGTTTATGATCCTAAAGAGAACACCATTCAGAATTTCTCAAAATCCGATGGCCTTCAGGGCAACGAATTCAACTACAGCTCCTCCGTACGATCCAGGAAAACAGGTAAAATGTATTTTGGAGGACTTCAGGGGCTCAATGCCTTCGATCCTCAGGAGATCAAGCTGAGTCCTTTTGATCCGAAAATAGTGATTACCGATTTGAAAGTATTTGATCAGTCCATTTCTCAGAAAGATACCCTGAATGGTCGCCAGATCATTGACAAATCCCTGGCTGAGATTTCAGAGGTTTCATTTACCCATAGAGAAAACGTAATCACCATAGAGTTTGCGGCATTGGATTACACTTCGCCCTTGCAGAATAAGTACCGCTACATGCTGGAAGGCTTTGATGAGTCCTGGGTGGAGGTGGGTGCCACCAAGCGCTCAGCCACTTACACCAATCTGGATCAGGGAGATTATGTTTTCCATGTGAATGGCACCAACAGTGATGGGGTGTGGTCCAGCAGCCCCCGAACGCTGAAAATCACCATTTTACCGCCTTGGTGGGCTACCTGGTGGTTCAGGTTGTTGGCGGTGGTAGTAGTCATTTCTGGGGGTGTATATGCCTACAAGTGGAGAGTGGGGCAGATCAAAGCGGGTCAGCGCGAACTCCAGAGGAGAATAGATGAAGCCACAGCTCAGGTGAAGGAGCAAAATGAAGCGCTTCGTGAGCAGCAAGACAGTTTGCAGGGAGCCATTGAAGATACCAATTTTGTAATAGGCGAGGCGGTGGAGTCTGGTGACTTCTCCGTGCGGATAGACGTGGAGTCCAAATCAGGTGAATGGAAGGCCCTGGGCGCTTCTATCAACCATTTGTTTGAGTCTATACTGGTTCCTTTCAATACCATCAACCGAATAGTGAATGCACTGGCCAACAGCGACCTGAGTATGCGCTATACAGATGATGCCAAGGGAGATGTATTGCAACTGAAAGACAGTTTCAACAATGCCCTCGATAATCTCTCTGACCTACTCCATGAGATCATTGAGCAGGTAGAGACCATCGGCACATCCTCACAGGAGATGTTTGTGGCGAGCGAGCAAATGAATCTGAGTACTGGTGAAATTGCTTCATCCATTGGAGAGATGAGTAGCGGTGCTCAGAATCAGGTGAGCAGGATCGACGAGGCTTCCAAGCTCATTGAGGGAATTTTAGCGTTTTCAAATAATGTAAGTCAGCAGGCTGATACCATTAATCAGGGTGCCTTGAGGGGAGTGGAGAAGAGTGACACGGGAAAGAAGCTCATTGAGAAAGTGGATCATAGCATGAAGGACATCATTGCCACCTCCAAAGACACCAATGAGTCCATCAATATCTTATCTAACAGATCGGGTGAAATCTCCAGAGTATTGAACATCATCAAAGACGTGGCACATCAGACCAACCTGCTGGCACTGAATGCGGCCATTGAGGCTGCAAAAGCAGGAGATGCCGGTAAGGGGTTTGCTGTGGTGGCTGAGGAAATAAGAAAACTGGCAGAAGACTCAGGCAAGTCTGCCAAAGAGATAGAAGTGATGGTGGTAGAAATACAAGGTGCCATTGGTGGTACTGCCAAACTGATTGGGGAAATGAGCGCCAGTATCAAAGGGGGCGAGGAAGCTTCCAGAGATGCGTCTGCCTCATTTGATGAGTTGGCTACTTCATACGCGCAGACGCTCTCTATGTCTGAGGAAATAGTGAAAGCTACCAGTCAGCAGAGCGATCACCTCAAAAAGGTGGTAGGACTGATGGAAAGTGTGGTGGTGATCGCAGAGGAGACGGCTGCAGGCACTGAGGAGGTGGCGAGCTCTTCATCCCAGCTTTCAGCGGGCATGTCTGAGTATACTCAGCGCACACAGGAAGTGTCTGAGATCGTGGAAGTGCTTAAGAGTAAGGTAAAGAGGTTTCACCTGAGCCAGCAGGAGCCAATGGAGGAGTCGGGAGATTAGGCGATTACTGCTGCCTCGCTTCCATACTCTACTTTGTCACCTGATCTGAGCTTTTTTCTTCTTCTGGTTTCTACCTCACCATTGACAGTGACCAGGCCTTCATCTATTTGACTTTTGGCTTCACCGCCCGAGGCTACCCAGTTGAGAATTTTCATTAGGTTATTGAGTTCAATATACTCTTCACCCTCTTGAAGTTTGAACGTTTCCATAGTCTGTGCAAGTTAGGGATTCTGGACCAAGCAATATTTATGTGGGGTATCACTATGTAGTTATATTTTGCAAAACCGAATTAATCCACTTTGAATTCAGAAATGTAGGGATGTAAAGGAGGGCGGGAGATCCAAGCCTTGCCCGTCCGGGACAAGTGTGAATCATTTTGACTCAAACAATTCCTAAATAAAGTAACAACCAGATGAATCAAAATGATTTTTTGCGTGCGACCGGCCAGGTTGGTGCCCTTCTGTAGGACCACCGATTGTTTTTCTTTGCCTACGCAGCCCGGGGCAAGCAAAGAAAATGAAGGGTAAGTAACAGTCAATTTGGATTGAGGTTCAAATAATGGATCAAGCAACATTAGCGTCGGATAACTCTATGTAGTTATATTTTGTAAAACCGATTAATGGACTGTGAATTTAGAAACGCTCAGGCGGGCGGGGCATCCAAGGCAAGAGTGAATCATTTTGACTCCAATAAAATTCCTAAAAAAGACACAAATACGATGAGCCAAAATGATTTTTTGCGTGCGACCGGCCAGGTTGGTGCCCTTCTGTAGGACCACCGATTGTTTTTCTTTGCCTACGCGGCCCGGGGCAAGCAAAGAAAATGAAGGGTAAGTGGCCAATCAACTAGATTGAGGTATATAAGGTATCAGATCACAACTTCACCATCCATCTTTAATGCAATCCCCCCATAGGAATTGCGCTTGATTCAGGATTCTCCTAATCTCAAACTATACTGAAATCGAGGGTGTGAGCTAGTGAATAGGAATTTCGATAGTCAGACTGGTTCCCCGTCCAATTTCGGAGTCTAGTTCAAATAGCCCACCCAGTGAGTGAATACGTGACCCGATAGCCTTCAGTCCAAAGATGGAATGGTCTTTTGCCAGGTTATCGATGCTGAATCCCACGCCATTGTCTACTACAGAGAGTCTGACAATGCTTCCTTCTAGTTCCAACGCCATGGTGGCCATGGTGGCCCTGGAGTGCTTGATAATGTTGTTGATGGCTTCCTGACTGATTCTAAACAAGATCAGGGAGATATTAGACGGTAGCCGCTTTCCACCCAGATTCTGCACAAATTTGAACTGGATAGAGCCCTCAATCTGGTCCAGCAGCTGAGTAATGGCTGCTACATAGCCTTCTTTTTCTATCTTGGCGGGCATCAACTCGTGAGCAATAGTTCTCACTTGCTCTATCCCCTCATTGAGCACTTCCATACCTTTGACGAACCTTTCTGAAGCCTCCGTGTCAAGTTGATCAAGGGCAGTTTTTATGGACTCAAAATGCATGTAGGAAGTGACCAGGGTTTGCTGGAGCCCGTCGTGCAGATCTATGGAAATGCGGGTACGCTCCCGATCTTCCACCTGATGAGCGATGGTAAGCAGTTCCTCCTGAGCTTTCTTTTTATCAGAAATATCATTGACCAGTACCAGGCGTACGTTATTTCCATTGTGCGTCAGGATGTCACTTTTTATTTCCACTGTTATCACTTCACCGTTTTTCTTAGTATGCCTGAATACCCCTTTGTAGGGAAGGAGTACATCTCGTCTGAGTACAGTTCTCTCCAACATAGGAACTTCTTCAGGAGGTCGGATGTCCTTGATGGTCATGGCAAGGAACTCATCAGTGGTGTATCCATAGTGATCACAGGCGGCCTTGTTTACCTGGATGAATTTAAGTGTGTGAATGTCATAGACCCACATGGGCTGAGGGCTTAGATGAAACAACTCCGCATATCGAAGCTCAGACTCTTTTAAAGAGATCTGGTTTTTAGCCCGTTCAATGGAATAGACAATGCTTTTGTAGAGAATGGTAGCGTTGAGATCATCTTTGAGGAGGTAGTCAGATGCACCAAGAGCAAGTGATTTGATGGCAAATCCTTCACCTGAGAACCCGGTAAGAATGATGAGCGGAATTCCTTTTGAGATGACAAGTATCTCCCGTAAGAGCTGTTCTCCTGTCTTATCAGGTAGCGAAAGGTCGAGGAGAATGGCGTGAACCTCGTGATGATCTTCAGACAAAAATGATTTGGCTTCTTTGAAGTTGACCGCCCTATGAATCTCAGGAGCGAGAATCATGTCCTGCAGGAAATCCTCTACTAAAAAGTAGTCACCGTCATTATCCTCTACCACAAGAACTATGAGTTTCTTCTTATCCTTAGCCATTAGATCTTACTTTTTGGGAGTGTAACAACCTTGATCCAAAAGCGACAAAGGGTGGAAATAGCGTTGAGGAAGTCGCTTACTTCTACTGGTTTGGTGATGTAGCAGTTGGCCGCATATTGATAGGACAAGTGTACGTCTTTTTCAGACGATGATGTGGTCAGCATGATCACAGGAATATGTTTGACAGTATCATCACTTTTAATGGCTTGGAGTACCTCATGACCGTTTTTCAGCGGAAGATTGACATCCAAAAGAATAAGGTCTGGTGCTTCTGAATTTTCGTGTTGATGGCGCTTAAATACCCAGTCGAGCGCCTCCTTTCCGTTTCGTACTACACTTATTTTATTTGCAATTTCGCTTTCTTCCAGTGCCTCAGTGGTTAGTAATATATCCCCTTCGTTGTCTTCTACTAACAATATGTGCACTGGTTTCCTCATAGGTTTTTATTGGTTGGAGTTCTCATCTTCGGAATGGTGAAATAAAAGGTGCTGCCTACACCCAATTCCGCTTCTACCCAAATTTCACCACCCAGGTTTTCAACTAATTTTTTGGTAATGGCTAATCCCATACCCGAACCCCCAAGACCCGGGTCTACCTGGTGGAAAAGTACAAATATTTTATCAAAGTGTTCTTCTGAAATACCTAAACCGTTATCAGAAACCGAAAACTCCCAGTAATCATCATGAGTGGTAGAGGAGATGGTGATGATCGGGGATGTGTCGGGCTTGTTGTATCTAAGCGCATTTCCTACAAGATTCCTGAGGATTCGTAAAAAGGGAACCTGATAGAATTCAATGACAGGTAAATTCTGGATGTTTATTTTGGCATTCTTGCCTTCAATATTTCGTTTTTCCAGCATGCACACCTCATTGACCATTTGGCGGGTATCTACCTGCTCAAGCGCGTCCTCAAGTATTCCCACACGAGAGAATTCCAGCAGATCCAGAATGATATGTTTCATGCGTATGGCTCCATCTTTGGCGAAGTGAATGTATTTCAGGGCCTTTTCATCCAGCTGATTAAGGTACTTTTTCTCAAGTTGATTGAGAAAACCAGTAATCATTCTCAAGGGCTCCTGCAGGTCATGTGACGCTACATATGCAAACTGCTCTAGCTCGCTGTTGGAGAATTCCAGCTCCTTGGCTTTTTTCTGGAGAGTTCTGTTGGCGGTATTGAGATCTTTGGTTTTCATGGCCACAAGTGCTCTTAGTCGCATGGGCTGAACGGCCAAAAACCAACTGAATACCCCCAGTAGAGCAGAAAGGAGTATCCCCAACAAGGAAAAAGTCACAGCATTTACCCAGTATTGCGGCTGTTTCATTTTCACCAATATGATCCAGTTTCCAATGGGGACTGTTACTTCACTGTAGATACCACTATCAATGGTTTGATCATGCTGAAAATATGGATTGGATTCCTTACCATCTGTATTGATTTTTATCAGTTGATAGACGAATTGATCATTCATTCCTGTGGGGTCTATATTGAGGGCTCTTATGAGTGTCTCATGTCGGATAATCACGGCAGAAAACCCCCAGAACACTCCGTCTCTGGAGATAGGTACCCTGCCTACGATTCCCTTACCTCCCTGGATGAGATTGATGGGTCCTTCAAAATATAATTCACCCCTCAGCTTTGCCTGTTCGACCTCTTCCCTATGGGCAGAATTGTTGCCAACATTATAGCCTATAGTGGCTTCATTGCCAGCCAGGGGATAGGTATTGATGATGGTGTCACCTTTCACCAGCTGTAGGGCATCAATGAAGGGGTTTTGACTGAGCAGATTTTTACAAATCGAATCAAAATTATCGCTCAGCAGATCTTTTTCCACCAGATAGGCCAATACCTTGGTAGCGGTGATACTGTGGTTGAGTGATCCTTCGAGCTGGCCCTTGAGAAAAATAGCTTCCCGCTCTGTAATGTGTAGTTCGGCAGCTTTCTCCATGTTATAGATCCTGAAAGCTATAATCTGAGTAAGGCAAAGAAGTAGAATAAAGAATGCCCACCCCATTTGTTTGGGAACTGTGACTAGCCGACCGAGGATTTTCTCATAGCTCAACATATCATTTAGGCAGGTTAAAATGAAAACTACTTCCTTCTCCGGGGATAGATTCAACCCATATTTTTCCACCCATATTATCGATGAGTTTTTTGACTACTGCCAGACCAATACCTGTGCCTCCATACTCTTCCTTTTGATGGAGCCGCTGAAAAATAATAAATATTTTGTCATAATATTCCGGCTCTATACCAATGCCATTGTCTTCAACTGAAAACTGCCAATAGGCCTTGGTGGAGTAGCAGGTGATACTAATAAAAGCGGGCCGTCCTTCCTGGGTGTACTTGAGTGCATTGCTGATCAGGTTGTGAAATATCTGAAGAAGTGGAGATCGAAAAGTACGTAGTGTTGGGAGATCGCCTATGGAAATATTGGCTTGCTTCTCTTCGATAATCTTCTTTTGCAGCGTGACCACTTCTGCGACAATTTCTTGTACTTCAATCAGTTCCAGATCGTCTTCGTGGCGCCCCACCCTGGAAAACTGGAGCAAGTCCAAAATAATCTGGCGCATTCTTTTGGCGCCATCCACGGCGAAATGAATATACTGATGGGCTTTTTCATCTAATTCTGTAGCATACTTGCTTTCTAGCCTGGTAAGGAAGCTGGTGACCATTCGTAAGGGTTCCTGTAGGTCATGTGAGGCCACATAGGCAAATTGCTCCAGCTCCGCATTGGAAGTGGCCAGATCTTTGGCCTGCTTTTCCAGGTTTTCGTTGAGAATTTTGAGGGACTGCTCGTATTCCTTACGATGCGTGATGTCGCTCATTGCACCCACCATCCTGATGGCTTTTCCTTCACCATCTCTTATCACTATGCCTCTGTCTACTACAAAAGCATAGCTTCCGTCTGATCGCAGGTATCGATATTCTTTTTCCCATTTTTTGGTGGTGTTGTTTTCCAACACATCGAAGAGGCTGGCCAGTACATCATCCAGGTCGTCGGGGTGAATGTACTTGCTCCAGAGAAACGTGCTGGACTGATTTTCTCTCATTTCGTGACCGAAAAGTGTTTTGAAACCCTCCCCCCAGAAAAGCGTGTCATTGATCACGTCCCAATCCCAAATGGCATCATTAGTGGCTTCAGACACTTTTTTGAAGCGGTCATTCGATTGATGGATGGCTTCCCGTGCTTTGTTTCTTTCCGTTACGTCTTTGAAATAAACAGTAAGTCCCTGCTCAGAGGGGTAGGCACTGGCCTCAATCCATTTACCCAAGGATTCATAGTAATCTTCAAAATTCACAGTGACCATTTCACTCAGGGCGTAATGGTATTTTTCAAAAGATTGCATGGACAAGCCCTCGGGAAAGACTTCCCAGAGATTCTTTCCCACAATTTTTTCACGTGGGGTTTGTGAGAGGGCTTCTGCTATGCCGTTCCAGTAGGTCACAGTGAAATTTCTGTCCGTGGTGAAAAAAGCATCACCGATACTCTCGAGGATCTGGTTTTTTTCATCAAACGCCTTTTTGAGGTTTTGCTCAGCTCTAATCCGATCGGTGATATCAGTATGGATGCCATAAATGGCTATAAGCTGACCGGTGTGATCAAATATAGGCCCGCCGCTTAAGTAAAAACTGACGGGCTCCTTGTGTTTATTGAGGAGTTCAACATCTCCTTTCCAATACCCTCCCGAGAGTAGTGTGGAAAAAACCTCTTCGAGTTTTTGGGGGTCGGAATAGACCGCAACAGAACCTTTGGCTTTTTGCAGGCTTTCAATTGTATAGCCCAAAGTTTCCTCCATAGCGGGGTTTAAATAAATACTCTTCCCCTGTGGGTTGGCCAGAGCAATCCCATCTCGTGAATTTTCGATTACCTGCTTAAACTTCAGTAGGTCTAGTTGGGCAATCTTCGTATCATGGATGTCCTGAAAACTGCCATATATTCTGATACATTTTCCCTGAGAAAACTCTGCTCTCCCTATGGTTCTGACCCATTTGGAATTTCCTTTGAATGTGGTGATCTGTAATTCTTCGTCCCACGGAGTCCCATTTTCGATGCACTCTTTTACACGGCTTGCTATGATCTCTCTATCGCCTTCCTTAAAATAGCTGATCCCGGTATCAAGATCCGGCTCGAAATCGGGCTCCACTTCCCTGATTTTCTTGGTAATATCAGACCAGTACACAGAGTTTTTAACCAAATCAACCTCCCAGCTTCCAATTTTGGCGAGTTCACTGGCGTTTTTGAGCAAATCCTGAAGTTCCTTTTGTTCGGTGACATCCCGGAAGTTGTCTACAATCCCATTAATGATCGGATCATGCAACATATTGGTAATGGTCGCTTCCATCCAGCGCCAGGATCCGTCCTTATGTCGGGTGCGGGAGGTATGACCTGGTATGGTCACTCCTGGGTTGGCCATTACTTCAGCCATTTTTTCCGCCACTCCTCCCACGTCATCGGGATGAACCATTTCAAACAGATTCAGGGATAATGCTTCGGCTTCCGTATATCCCAGTACTTTGGTGATAGAAGGCGAGGCGTAGGTAGGTATGCCATCAGGGCCTATGATGATCACAGCATCAGCGCCATTTTCCACAAGAGATCGGAAGAGGCTGTTGTTCAGGGCTAATTGTTCTTCAGCGCGCTTTCGATCGGTAATGTCTGCGGTAGTGACAAACACGCCCGTAATCCTCCCTTTTTCATCATTGACAGGTTTATACTTGATTTGAAAATGCAATAACTCTTCATCAACGGAAATGGAGAATTCTTTGGATTCCTCCTGGCCTTGAAGTACTCTTGAGTACAATTCTTCCAGAGGTTTTCTTTGCTCTGATGTTACATGATCGAGAATCAAGTCGCCTTTTCTGATGACTTTCCCCAGGTAGGCACCAAATTTTTTTAAGAATTGCTCATTGTAGTTTATTACGCGCAGGTCCTTGTTGAGCAGCACAAAGCTTTCTTCGGTGTTATTGTTCAATAACGATAATAGGCGCTCCGAGTCTTCACGCAGGGCATGATCGGCCGTCAAGGACTTACTGGTTTCCGAAAGAACCTTTCTTGACGTAATATCAGAGATCATGCAGTCCCAAACCGTACTTCCATCTTTTTGCCGTGATGGGTTGCCAGTGCCCCATAACCAAATAATTGAGCCAGTGTTGGTCTTTACCCGCCATTCGAACTCCCATTGAGTGAGTTTTTCAGCGGAACAAAAAAAGGATTGGTGCATGGGTTCCGAATCCTCGGGATGAACCTTTTCCCAAAAGGTAGTGGCATCTACCAGTCCCACTTTAGCGTCAAATAGGAGGGATGCCGCCTCATTGGCGAATACAATTTCATCAGTATGATCTGAGTGGAGCTGATAGCGCACAACTAACCCGGGAAGGTTATTGAGGATATCGAGTGTGATATGGTTTGTGCTATCTTTCATTCAGTATTCATCCACATAAGGAGGTCAATGCATTAATACTAGCAATTAATTCCTTTTGTCACCTTGTATTTCAGGTACAAGGCACTATAAACCCGTTGAAGGGCATAACAATTTCGTCGAGTTGTTGGATGTGTAAATATTGGTCGGGATTGCAAAAATATATCCGATTTGTGAAATCAGGACGTTATTCTCTAATTATTACAGTCCTAAGGAAATTATTTGAAATGGGTTCGCCTGATGGTGGAACCGGGACATAGAAGAGGTTCAATCACAGGTAGTTGGCTATAAAACGGCAGGCCCTTTCAAAAGTATTTTGAAAGGGCCTGCTCTGAGTTGAACTATCTCTGGCAACTAGCTTCGGTTACTACATGTCTAGTGCTGGCAGCTGCAGTGCAAGCCCTGGAAGCTATGACTTTCCTCATGCCACGGGAAGTTGTCGTTGTAGCTGTCCATTTCCCAGTAGAATTGGCTTCTTTTCTTTGGTTGATGGCCTATCTCGTCCATGGTATTGGTGTCATACAACCTGCCATTGATCATAGTATATCTGACCGATTCTGAGTTGCGAATGTGGGTGAGAGGATCTTCATCCAATATGATGATATCCGCAAGTTTCCCCACTTCAATGGACCCTAAGTCTTCACCCATCTCAATGTATTCTGCCCCATGGAGGGTAGCGGCCCTGAGTACTTCGTGGTTGGTCATGCCACCCTGAGCCAGGTTCCACATTTCCCAGTGTACTCCCAGTCCCTGCAGCTGACCATGTCCACCTACACATACCTTCACCCCGGCATCCACCAGTGCTTTGCAGGATTGTGAGACCAGTATGTGGCCATTTTCATACTCCTCATCCGGTGCCATGGTCCTGTGTCTGGATCTGCTGTCAATGATCGCTCTTGGAGTATATTTCATTAGTTTATCATTCTCCCACACATTGGTTTTCTGATACCAGTAATACTCCCCGTTCAGGCCGCCATAGTTCACTATGAGCGTCGGAGTGTTGCTGGTTTTACTTGCCGACCAAAGCTCAATAACGTCCTGATAAAGCGGAGCAACTGGAATATTGTGCTCTACACTGGTGTGGCCATCCAGGATCATGGTCATATTATGAAAGAAGGTAGAACCACCCTCGGGGTAAACCATGATCTCATTTTCATGTGCGGCTTTGATGATCATTTGGCGCTGCTCTCTGCGGGGCTGATTATAGCTCTTGACACTGAAAGTACCGTAGGCTTTGGTTCGTGCAATAGCACTTTGAGCGTCTTCATATTTATTGATCACGGCCTTGAAGTCACCATCAGCTCCATAAAGAATGGTGCCCGTGGAGAAGATTCTTGGGCCAACCATTAATCCGGCCCGAACCATCTCGGACTGAGACATGGAGGTCTCGGAGTTGGAGGAGGGGTCATGCGTGGCGGTGATCCCAAAAGCGAGATTGGCATAATAAGACCATTCCTTTTGTGGGCTGATTCCATACCTGAATGCGCGCAGGTGAGCGTGTGTGTCTATGAGACCTGGCATAATCACCTTACCAGAAACATCTATGATTTTGGCGTCTGCCGGGATTTCTAATTCTCCTTGATTCCCCACTGCCACAATCCTGTTGCCCTGTACCAGCACGACTCCATTCTCGATGATTTCTTCACCATTCATAGTGATAACTTTACCTCCGGAGAGTGCAATGCTGCCCGATGGAATATCCGTTTTCAGCGCGAGTTCTATCTCGACTGTGGTTTTGGGAATGTCCCCAATACTATCAGGGGAGCCTTCCAGAAATGTGAAGCAATCTCTGACGTTTACAGCATGATATTTATTCCCAAGCGTCCACTGTAGGGACTCACCATCTGCTGACCAATGAAGGTTGATTCCTGCATCCTCGGCCACCTTTGTTACGGGTAAGGCCTTGGTACTGCCCGTCAACTCAAAGGTTTGACCATGGTCTGAAAATGGCATCACAAATACATCATAGAGTTCCCCAAAGGCTAACCATTTTCCATCAGGACTGATGGTGTATTGGTTGGCATACTTGGAATGAAAATGAACTTTTTCATCTTCTCCTTTGAGGTTCACACTTTTGTAAGACTTATCCAGACTCCCAAAGAGATAACCTCCGGTTTGCAGATACACCCGGTCTCCTTTACTGTTGAAGACGGGGTTTTCACCATCTTCGCAGATAAATGTAGGCGTGCCACCCGCCACTGGCATGGTGTAGATACCAGGTTTTACGGTATAGGCATGCCCAAGTGTACCATCGCCTTCATCTTTTCGAAATACCAGGGTCTTTCCATCCTTGGAAAATGAAGGGGTACGATAGATGCCTTTTTCTGATGTCAGGCGGGTAGGGGTACCTCCGGTCGCAGGTATTTTATGGATGGCACCTTTGCGCTCATCCGCCCAACTGACGTACACAATGCTCTTGGAGTCCGGAGAAAAAGCAGGCTCATACTCAAAATCTGTACTTGTGGTCAAGCGTTTAGGCTTTCCATTCGGGAGTTTCATGGTATAGAGGTGTCCGGCGGCATTGAAAGCCAGAAGTTTGCCATCAGGAGAAGTGGTGGCATTTCGGATCACGTGGGAGCGGAATGACTCAGGTGCCGGGTTTTGCTTGAAAATAGGCGCATCGGTAATGCGATGTGTGGCGGAAGCTTTAAATGGGATGATCGTGGATTCACCTGTCAGTGTGTTCACCTTTCTGATTTTCCCTTTTGCATAAAGAACAATGGTTCGGTTGTCCGGCAGCCAGTTAAAGTTGGGGTACACCCCGAAAATGGCCCAGGCTTCCTGCTGATCCTTAGTCAGCTCATCGTACACGGGCTTTTGAATGCCTGTGGCCAGATCATGAATGTACAGGACGGATTTCGTGCGCACCCTGCGCACAAAGGCCAGTTTGGAGCCATCAGGAGAGATCTGTGGGCGTACAGCTCCACCTGGTCCGCCAATCACTGTTTCTGTTTTGCCGGTAGTCCGGTCATATCGCTTGATCACATAGATTTGACTGTTGGGGTCTTTGTTGTATTGAAAATACCCACCAGGATAAACATCTTCACTGTAGTAGAGGTAATTGCCGGATACCCATGGTTCGCCAGCATCCTGTTGATCGTTTTTGCGGGTAGTGAGCTGAATACCCGACCCACCGGTGATGTGATACAGCCACATTTCTCCCGCTCCCAAAGATCGCTGTGAGGTGAAGTGTTTCCTGGCGATCAGGTATTGCCCGTCGGGTGTCCATACGGCATTATTGAGGAGCCTGAAATCTTCCCTGGTGATTTGCGTGGCGTTCTGGCCGTCTGCATCCATCACCCAGATGTTGTCGCCCCCGCCAGCATCACTGGTGAAGGAGATTTTCTTACCATCGGGGCTGTACCTGGGTTGTACCTCATAGGCATGGCCTGTCCGAAGCGGGGTGGCATTGCCACCGGAAATGGGCATGGAATAGATATCTCCCAGGAGGTCGAACACGATGGTTTTTCCGTCCGGGCTCACATCCAGGTTCATCCATGTGCCTTCTTCCACGGTGATGGTTGTTTCCTGGAAGGGTGCCACGGGACTGGTGACATCCCAGTCGTCCTGTGCCTGGCAAATGAAAAATGAGAAAATGAGGAGGGGAATTAGGATTCTGGTCATATTCGGATTTGTTTATGACTCCTAAATTAGTGAAAGTTTTGACCGGGCAAGCTTACCTTTTTGTGAGTGGAGATATGGAGGACTGGGTGGTATGCTATTGTAGTACAAAAAAAAGGCCTATTCGGCCTCTTTCTTAAATTCGGGTGTTTCTGTTTCATGTCTTCCGGTGCACCACTTATCTGCAAACTTTTGTTTCCATTTTTCGCGCTGATCTTCGGGCATGTTGTGCCATTTGTGCTGCCAATGCTTCCATGGCGTGCTATGCTGATGGCCGTGTTTACCACCTTTCCCAAACCCAAATATTATTTTGGAGAGTAGTAGTATGCCTGCTGCCTGCCAGAAAGTGATGGCTACCAACCCAAAGATTGCCGGCATTAGCCAGTTCCAGAGCACCATTACCAGGGCGCTTGCCGCCGTGAAAAACACCAGAATCATTCCTGCTATTTTTAAAAACCAAAATCGTCTCATATCCATTAGTCGTTTATCAAATCATTATATAAATCCGCCAGGCCTTCCCTGAGGGCGAGAATGGCGTACCGTTTTCTGGAGATCATAGTATTGATGGTCTCTCCGGTTTCTTCCGCCATTTCCTTAAAACTTTTCTGCTCAAACTCGTGCCATATAAAGACCTCACGTTGCTTTGAGGGCATTTGCGCCAGTAACTCTTCTATTTTGGCCCAGATCATTTCCCCCAGTAGTTCCCGGTCAGGTAGATTGCTGGTATCGGGTAATATATCCTCCAGCATCAATGGGGTTTCATCACTATCTTGTGCGAGATTCATTTGAGAAAAGGCCATAGGCCTCATTTTTCGGTGATTGTCTGTGGCCTTGTTTCGTGCCACCCTAAAAAGCCATCCAGAGATCTGATCGAGTGATTCTATGCGGTCATACCCCACCACCAACTGGTAGAACACATCCTGCAGCACGTCCTCTGCATCATCACTTCCAGAGACAAACTTCCTGATGAAATTCAGGAGCTTTCCACGGTAAGTGTTTACCGTTCTTTCGATATGTTCATTTTTTTGACTCATGGAAATGGCGGCGGGCTTCATCGTATCAGGCACTCATTCGGTTATCACCATTTTTAGCTTCTGTGCCGTAGACGAGAAGAAAAAGAAACCGATACATGGCTAAATTTAGGACGCTATCAATCAAATTGAATGACTCATCAAATTTCTTTTCCGGCTCCATCACCATAAGGCCCTCAGGAAGCAAATTGGCACTAAGACTTTTGAGTACAGTTCGAAGCTGCTCATCGGCTGATTCGGCCAAAATTCGTTCGCTGGAGACCATCACGGTAGCCATTTTCTTGTTTCTCCAGAGCGCCCGGTGGTTGGTGAGCAGCCTGTGGGTTTCGTGATTATAGAGAGGGCCAGCGTGGTTTCCAACCAAAAGATAATAGTCATAGCTGGCCAGTTCGTTGAGCTCATACGAAGGATCAGCTAAATCCAGAATGGATGTGTTCAGGCCCAGCCCCGCAAGGCGTTCATCCAGCTCCAAAGCGACCAAATGGGAGAATCTGACAACCTGAGTATCGGTAATGATGATGGCTACTTTCATGTTAGTTGGTTTTGACCTGGGCTTATAGACGGATAAGAGATCATTATATTTTAAATGGTTTGAAGAAAAGCGAAATTGGAAGGGAGATAATTTTGATTAACTTTAAAGTGTATAATCAACACTTAATATACTTTTATGAAAATGCAGAGAATTGCCACACTACTTCTGGCGCTAGGTTTATCACATCTGGTGATGGCTCAGAACGCGTCTGTCATCATCAATGCCGATCAGGGTGAGCATCAGATCAGCAGACATATTTACGGACATTTTGCAGAGCACCTCGGCAGATGTATATACGGGGGATTTTACGTAGGGGCCGACAATCAGGCGATTCCTCATACAGATGGTGTGAGAAATGATATCATCCAGGCGCTTAAGGATTTGAAAGTACCTAACCTGCGCTGGCCAGGTGGTTGCTTTGCCGATACCTACCACTGGAAGGATGGGGTAGGACCACAGAGCGAGCGGCCTACCATCGTGAACAGGTGGTGGGGCGGTGCAACAGAAGACAATAGTTTTGGTACCCATAACTTTTTGAATTTGTGTGAGGTGCTTGGTGCCGAGCCTTATTTATCAGCCAATGTGGGTAGCGGTACGGTGCAGGAGGTGATCGATTGGGTACAGTATACCAATCATGACGGAGTGAGTCCGATGGCGGATTGGCGCAGAGCCAACGGACGGGAGAAACCCTGGGCGGTTAAATATTGGGGGGTAGGCAACGAGACGTGGGGCTGTGGGGGTAATATGACCGCAGAGTATTATGCCAATATCTACCGGCAATACGCCACCTTCATGCCAGGCTGGTCCGGGTCTGCCAAGATAGAGCGAATAGCCTCTGGTGCCTCCGGCAATGATTATCACTGGACGGAAACACTCATGAAGAATGTACCTCATCAGTTGATGGAAGCCGTGGCACTTCACCATTACTCTGTATTGGACTGGAGTGAGAAAGGGCCTGATGTGGGTTTCTCTGAGGCTCAGTACTTTAAAACCATGGAAGAATCATTGAAAATGGAGGAGTTTGTGACTCGCCATTCAACGATCATGGATAAGTATGATCCTGAAAAGAAAGTAGCCCTTTTTGTAGATGAGTGGGGAGGATGGTATGATGGCGATGCGGATAAAGGAGTACTTTACCAGCAAAATACCATGCGGGATGCCATGATCGCAGGGGCTGTCCTCAATATTTTCAACAATCATGCGGAGCGGGTGAAAATGGCCAACATTGCACAGGCGGTGAACGTGCTACAGGCAGTAATCCTCACGGATGAAGAGAAGATGATTCTGACACCTACTTACCATGTGATGAAACTTTACAATGTGCATCAGGATGCCACATTACTGCCCTTGAGTATAGATACCCCGGATTACGAATTGGACGGGAAGAAGCTTCCCGCCTTGTCTGTGTCAGCTTCCAGGGATGATCAGGGGGTTATGCATATTTCACTCGTGAATATTGATGCTAAAAAGGCCCACAGCACCGAGGTGAAAATTCATGGAGATGAAGCGAAGACCGTCCGAGGGTCAATCCTGTCGTCAGCTTCACTGCAGGACCACAATACTTTTGATAACCCGGATAAAATTACCCCGAAGGACTTCAAGGACTTTAAAGTGAAGGACGGAATCCTTACGGTCAGTCTGCCACCATTTTCAGTAGTGGTGCTGGAGGTAAAATAATTGATTCACAACCAATCGGGGGTGTGTGCCTTCGGTTGGTTGGTAGTTTCTCAAAAGATAGTCTTGGAAGCTATATATGCTCAGAGATTACCCACCCGGCACTCCAGCAGGCCTGGAAATTGAAGCCGCCTGTGAGGGCATCTATGTCCAATACTTCACCAGCAAGGTAGAGGTTTGGAAAGTTTCGAGCTTCGAAGGTTTTGAGGTCTACCTCTGATAATGCCACCCCGCCACTGGTGACAAACTCTTCCTTGAAAGTGCTTTTTCCTTTGACCTCATAGAGACCTTGGGTAAGTTCTTCCGTGAGTTTATTGACCTGCTTCTTGGTGATTTCTCCAAAGTTATCTTCCTCAGCGATTTCGCAGTACTTACAGAGTTGTTCCCAGAATCGTCTGGTCAGCTCGCCGGGAGGGTAGTTGAGCACCTTTCGCTTGGGATGATCTTGTTTTTGTTGATCGAACCACTGTCGCACTTCGGCGTTGGATTCTTTGCCCAGGTAGTTAACAAGAATATGGAAGTGATAATTCTTCTCAGCCAGTTCACGGGCACCCCATGCTGAGAGTTTCAGCACAGCAGGTCCGCTCAGTCCCCAGTGTGTGATGAGCATAGGGCCAGCTTCTTCCAGCTTAGTGCCCGTGATCCGAATGTTTACTTCGGAAAAGGAAGTGCCCATCAGTCCGGAAATGCGTAGATCTTTAATGTTGAAGGTAAAAAGCGAAGGTACGGGGGGTACCAGGTCCAACCCCAGTTGGCTCAAAAATCCCCAGACAGAAGGAGCACTGCCGGTTGCTATGATTAACTTATCAGCAATCATTGGTCCCTGAGAGGTGACAAGGCTCCATTGATGCTCGGTCGCTTCTATGTGCTTTACCCCACAGTTTTGAATAACCTTCACGCCCAATCGGGCAGCTTCACCTGTGAAGCAGTCTATGATCGTTTGCGATGAATTGGAAGTGGGAAACATTCTCAGGTCAGCTTCAGTATGGGTTTTTACGCCCCGATCACCAAGCCACCTGACCATGTCGGCGGTAGAAAACTCCTTAAAGACGGTGTACAGTTTTTTGCCCCCACGTGGGTAAAAAGGTGTGAGTTCGGAGGGTTGTTGCCGGGCATTGGTTACGTTGCACCGACCCCCTCCTGATACTTTGACTTTGCTCAGGAGTTTGTTGGTTTTTTCCAGGACCAACACTTCATAGTGTGGGTGTTTTTCGGCAATGTTGATGGCGGTGAAAAAGCCAGCGGCTCCCCCTCCAACGATAATGACTTTTTTCTTATGGGAATGGCTCAATGGAGCGTGCTGTTACAGTTCATCGATCGAGCCTTTTTTCTTCAAACGTTACATCAGCATCTTTTCTGTAGTGGATGCGGAAGTATACCAGGCATTCCTCTGCTCCGGCAGCCAGTACTGCCTTCTGAGCCTGGTCGCATACTTTCATTATTTCCTCGTATTTTCCCTCCATTACCGTTTCGAAGGGTGTGATCTGATGCTTGAGGCCACTTGCCTGAATCACAGCTATGGCTTCATCTACCAGGTCATAAGTGTGCAGTGCCTTGCTTTTGGGTATGATTTGAATGCCAATAGAGGTTAGGTGGTCAGTCATTGTGTTTAGTTAAATTGATTCATGGTTCGTTCCAGCCCTATGGTACAAAAGGAGAGTAGGGCATCGATGGCCAAATCTATATTGAGGACAATTTCGTCCATTTCCTGCTTATTGAAAGGGCTGAGTACATAATCAACCTGCTGGCCTTTGCCGAACCCGTCGCCTACACCAAATCTCAGTCGGGGATAATCCTGTCCGCCGATCATCTGCTCTATGTTTTTGAGCCCGTTATGACCTCCGGCAGACCCTTTGGCCTTAAGTCTTAATTTCCCGTAGGGGAGGGCAATATCGTCTGTAATCACCAGTAGATTCTCCTTGGGAATTTTGAGTTGGGTGAGCCAGTAGTTCACTGCTTTCCCACTCAGGTTCATGTAAGTGGTTGGCTTCATCAGGTGGATGCTACGGCCCTTGTATTTAAGCTCGGTGATGAAGGAATGTCTGTCATGCTCAAATTTCAGACCTTCACGATCGGCTAGTCTGTCCAGGATCAAAAAACCGATGTTATGACGCGTCAGCTCATATTCAGCGCCTATATTTCCCAGCCCGGCAATTAAGTATTTCATAAGTGTGCTAAAATAAAAAATCCTACCCTGATTGCTCGGGGTAGGATTCGTTTATTACAATGAAAATTCGGATTATCCTTCAGCAGGTGCTTCAGCAGCTTCTTCGCTACCTTCTGCTCCTTCTTCACCTTCTTCTTCACCTTCAAGAGACTTTCCTCTAAGTGCTCTAGGGATTTCAATACCCATGATGGTCACAAGCGGATTGTTCAATACTTCGAAGTTTTCAGTAGGAACATCACCAACTTTTACAGACTTACCAAGACCCAATTTGGATACATCAATGTTGATGTGCTCCGGCATGTCCTTAGGCAATGCTTTTACAGTTAAGAATCTCAATTTCTTGATCAACTTACCACCTTGCTGAATACCAGGAGGTGTTCCAACTGGGTGTACAGGGATGTTCATTTTGATTTTCGTACCTCTGAACAACTGCAGGAAGTCCACATGCACAATCATTTCACTTACTGGGTGGAACTGGATGTCTTGAAGAATAGCTTCAAAAATCTGTCCTTCCACATTCAAGTTGATAAAATGTGCTTCGTCGGTATAGACAAGCTCTCTGAATAAAATCATCGGAGCGTAAAAATGGATCTGCTCTTCACCACCGTAAAGTACACCAGGGACCATTCCTTCAGCTCTTAATCTTTTAGCTTCGGTCTTGCCAAGATTTGCTCTTTTATACCCTATAATCTCAACGCTTTTCATAAAATATGTATTTAAATTGTTTGTTTGTTACTTAATGAATAATGCACTTATTGACTCATTGTCGTGAACCTTCTTGATGGCTTTCGCAAATAGGTCAGCGACGGTCAATACTTTTATTTTGTCACTTTTCTGCTTGAGCGGAATGGTGTCTGTAGTGATCAGTTCTTCCAGCTCAGAAGACTCGATGTTCTCATAAGCCTTTCCGGATAGGATTGGATGCGTACATACCGCTCTCACGGTGGTGGCACCTTTCTCTTTCAGCAGATTTGCAGCCTTGCAAATGGTGCCTGCGGTATCAGCCAGGTCGTCTACCAAAACCACATCTTTGCCTTCTACATCACCAATCACCTGCATCGAGGCGATTTCGTTGGCGCGTTTTCTGTGCTTATCACATACCACCATGTCGGCCTCAAAATACTTGGCAAACGTTCTGGATCTGGCAGTTCCGCCCACATCAGGAGAAGCAAAAATCAGGTTATCCAGATTCAGGCTTTTGATATAAGGAATGAAAATAGCAGATCCGTCAAGGTGATCCACCGGAATGTCAAAAAATCCCTGAATTTGTCCGGCGTGAAGATCCATGGTCATCAGCCTGTTGGCACCTGCTGCTGTCAGTAGGTTGGCCATCATTTTGGCTGCAATGGATACACGTGGACGATCCTTTCTGTCCTGTCGTGCATATCCGAAATAAGGAACCACTACAGTTACATATTTGGCACTGGCACGTCTGGCAGCATCTATCATGAGCAAAAGTTCAATGATGTTGTCAGAAGGGGGAGTGGTAGATTGGATCAGGAACAGGTCACTTCCTCTGATGGATTCGTTGAAGCTGAAGTTCAGCTCGCCATCACTGAATTTTTGCGAAGTAGAGTTACCCAAAGGTTTTCCATACTGCTCGGCAATGCTGCTCGCTAGTTCTGTAGTACCTTTTCCTGCAAAAATTTTTACTGAGGACATGACAGTCGTTTAAATAAATAATCCCGATCCATATAAGTTGGACCGGGATCTGTTGGCCTACTAGGGCTCGAACCTAGACTCTTCTGAACCAAAATCAGACGTGTTGCCAGTTACACCATAGGCCAAAACGGATTGCAAAAGTAGTAGTCTTTTTTAAAAATCAAAAGGCCACCATGCAATTATTAAAGGTTTTTTATCCAGTCCCGTGCATTTACAAACGGTTCTATCCAAATAGACACCTCATTGTCTTTGATTTCTTCATTGTGAGCCCAATTCCAGGGGAAAATGGAGCGCTCCAGGTGGGGCATGATGGCGACATGTTTGCCGTCATTTGAGGCCACCGCCGCGGTAGCAAAATCACTTCCATTAGGATTGCCAGGGAAGGACTCATAAGTATACTTCACCGGGATGTTGTAATCCTCCGGTTGACCAGGGAGCATAAACCTTCCTTCGCCGTGTGCGAGCCAGATGCCCAGCTTACTGTTGCTCAGGGACCCAAACATCACGGTGTTGTTATCCAGTACGTCCACATTGATGAATGCGGATTCAAATTTTCCGGAACTGTTGTGATGCATTCTCGGATGCTGCTCACCCATCTCGGGGTAAATGAGGCCCAGCTCCATCATGAGCTGGCAACCATTACAAACTCCAAGAGAGAGGGTGTCTTCGCGCGCATAGAATGCATCCAGAGCCGCCTTGGCCTTTTCATTAAAAAGGAATGATCCCGCCCATCCTTTGGCGGAGCCTAATACATCAGAATTGGAGAACCCACCCACAAAAACAATCATATTTACTTCACTGAGGTCTTCACGGCCGCTGATGAGGTCAGTCATATGCACATCCTTCACATCAAAGCCCGCGAGGTAAAGCGCATAGGCCATTTCACGGTCTCCGTTGACTCCCTTTTCTCTGATGATGGCTGCTTTAACTCCGGTGGAGGTTCGTCGCTTGGGATCTATGCCGTATTTAGCAAAAGTGCCTGTGTAGTTTTCCGGAAACTCGTAAGCAAGTGGTTGCTCTTTGAAATTGTTGAACCTAAGGTTTGCATGACCAGGTTCGGACTGCTCACGATCCAGGAGGTGGGAAGTTTTAAACCAGATGTCTCTGAGGTGGTCAATGGACAAGTCCAGATTCCAGTCGTCTTTCCTGAGACTGATTGTTCGCTTATTGGTGGTGATACCGATGACAGTAGCCTCCACCCCGTGCAGTTTCAGGAGGTTCAGGACATTATCCGGTCTTTGTGTTTGAATGACTACCGCAGGGTTTTCTGAGAAAAGCAGCTTGGTAATGTCAGTTTCAGTGAGTTCGTCCAGATTGATGGCCATACCCCCCGAGGTGTTCGGGAAGTTCATCTCCAGAAGGGTTGTGATCAGTCCTCCGGCAGAGACATCATGCCCAGCGAGAATGAGGTTTTGTTGTATCAGCTCCTGAATGCCATTGAATGCTTTCACTACGGTATCTGGATCCGTATCGGGTGCTTCATTTCCAATGAAGGCATTGGCTTGTGCAAAGCTGCTACCACCAATGGCCATGGGTTTGTTGCTGAAACGGACATAGATCAGGGAGCTGTCGGAAACATCTTTGAGATTGGGAGTTACAACCTTTCGGAGGTTACTTACCTCAGCCACCGAGCTCACAATTACGGTGCCGGGAGCCAGTACCTTTTTACCATCAGGATACTTCTGTGCCATGGAGAGGGAATCCTTACCCGTAGGGATGTTTACCCCAAGTGCCGTAGCAAATTCACTCATTTCCTTGACTGCCTGGTAGAGTCGTGCATTCTCACCATCGTTTTTGGCTGGCCACATCCAGTTGGCACTCAGAGAGACTCCTGGTAGTCCCAGCGTCAGCGGAGCCCACACGAGGTTGGTAAGCGATTCTGTGATTGATAGCCGTGATCCGGCACCCGCATTGATCAGCGCGGGTACTGGAGCGTGCCCAATAGAGGTAGCAATGCCTTTGTTGCTGAGGTAATCCAGCGCCATGACCGCCACATTGTTGAGGGGTACCTGCACGGCACCCACTGTTTGCTGTACGGCTACTTTTCCAGTCACGGAGCGGTCTACTTTATTCGTAAGCCAGTCTTTGCAGGCCACTGCTTCCAGTTGCAATACCTTTTCTATATAATCCTCAATCTTGGAAGCATCATAGTCCTTTTCAGGAAAGGATTTTGCCTGGGTCTTATCTGTAAGGATGGTCTTGGGAGATGCTCCAAACAGGTGACTCATTTTCAGATCGAATGGGGCCTGAGTGGCTCCGGTACGACTGAATTTTAATTCCATTTTATCGGAAGTAGTGCCTACTTCGTAGTATGGTGCTCTTTCGCGCAGGGACACATTGCGTAGGTATTCCGCTTTATCAGGGTCAATGACCAATCCCATTCGTTCCTGGGATTCATTGCCGATCAGTTCTTTTTCAGAAAGAGTAGGGTCACCCACCGGGAAGTTTTCGAGTTTAAAATCCCCACCGGTATCTTCCACCAGTTCAGACAAACAGTTGAGGTGTCCCCCGGCACCGTGATCGTGGATAGAGACAATAGGATTATCATCCAGCTCGGCCATAGCCCGTACAGCATTGGCTACTCTTTTTTGCATTTCCGGATTCGAACGCTGTACAGCGTTGAGTTCCAGCGATGTATCAAAGGCCCCGGTATCTACAGAAGATACCGCACTTCCGCCCATCCCGATTCGGTAGTTGTCTCCACCGAGGATTACCACGGTCTGATCTTTCTGTACTTTCTTCTTGATGCCATCTTTAAGCTTAGCGAACCCAATACCACCAGCCAACATGATGACCTTGTCGAATGCGATGGTTTCGTTGTTTTCTTCATGCTCAAAAGTGAGTACACTCCCGCAGATGAGTGGCTGACCGAACTTATTACCATAATCACTGGCCCCGTTGGAGGCCTTGATCAAAATATCTTTTGGGGATTGGTAAAGCCATTTCCTTGGATTGACCTTTTCTTCCCATTTTCTTCCCTCTTCCAGTCTGGAATATGAGGTCATGTATACGGCAGATCCGGCCAGCGGAAAGCTACCAATGCCACCAGCCATACGATCCCTGATTTCACCACCAGAGCCTGTGGCTGCGCCGTTGAAGGGCTCTACTGTGGTAGGGAAATTGTGTGTTTCGGCTTTTAGGGAAATGATGGAGTCAAAGTCTTTGACTTCAAAAAAGTCCGGTTTGTCTTGCGTTCGGGGAGCAAATTGCTCTACTACGGGCCCTTTCACAAAAGCCACGTTGTCCTTGTAGGCGGATACGATCTGTCCGGGGTGATCCTTGGAGGTTTTTTTGATCCACTGAAAAAGTGTCATGGGCTGCTCATCACCATCGATGATGAAGGTGCCATTGAAAATCTTGTGACGGCAATGTTCGGAGTTGACTTGTGAGAAACCAAATACTTCCGAATCTGTCAGGTTTCTGCCGATTTCCTCAGAAACTTCTTTGAGAAAATCAATTTCTTCCTGACTCAGGGCAAGTCCTTCACTTTTGTTATAAGCTTCCAGGTCTTCTATGTGCTGAATGGGCGCCGGAGTGATTTTCAGTGTGAAGATTTCCTGATCTATCAGCTTGTATTTCTGCTGGAGCATGGGGTCAAAGAGTTGCCCCTTGTCTGCTCTGAATACTTCTATGCGCTCAAGGCCCTGAATACCCGCATTTTGGGTAATTTCCACCGCATTGGTGCTCCAGGGAGTGATCATCTCTTTTCGTGGTCCCACAAATGAACCCTGAATGCTTTGATCGGGGAGGAGTTTGGCGCCGGATAAGAGCCATTCCAGTTTTTTTTCTGTATCAGGGGTGATTTCGACTTTGCTGCCTACCACGTAAATGAGTTCCGTGGATTTTTGAAAGATGTAAATCATGCGAGAGGACCTTGTATTTGTCACCGCAAAAATAGAAGAATTAATCAAAGAATTCCCCTGAAAGCAAAGAAGGAACCAAGGTTTTTGAAGCCTCGATCATGTGATGGTGTTTATAAGGGAGTTTGTGTGTTTCTAATGTACGGATTTTGGTGGTTTTTGAGAGGATTTTGCCCAGAGGGATGATCGTATCTAGTGTGCCAAGAATCAGGTGCGCCTGAATGCCATGTTGGTTGATCACCCGGGTAACCGTTGATATAGGCACTTGGATAGGCTTGAAGTAAGTCCAGGTACGATAGACACGTTTGCGATTGTCTTTGCCTTGTAGCTCTTTTTGAGCAAACCGAACCATAGATGATGAGGTGATTTTCAATGTCTTGAATGTATCTAGTAGCGTATTGAAGTGATCTGGATGAAGCATCAGGTACTTAAAAAGCGGATTGCCTAGGCTACTTGTGGCCAGGCGAAACCAAATGCTTCGAAAGATACCATCCGGAGCGATCAGTATAAGGTGCCTGATTCTTTCCGGAAAAAGTGTGGTGGTGACCAGGGAAAATCTTCCTCCAAGACTGAAACCAACTATTGAGAATTTCGTGATGTCCTCCCTGAGGAGGAAATCCTCAAACTGCTGTTTCCATTGTGCGATGGTGAGTGGGGAATCTTCCCGAGTGCTCTGTCCATGATAGTAGTGGTCAAAGGCGTACACCGTGTGATTGGTTTCCAATGCTTTCAGCCAGGTATCAAACGCAGAATGCTCTTGTCCAAATCCATGAAGAAGGATTATGGGATGGGGGCCTTTGCCAGATTTTCGATAAAAGAGATTGGATTTGGTTGTTTTCATCAGGTCTGCCGCAAGAAACAGAAATATTTTCAAAAAAAAATCAATTTCGTTGAACCTTCCAGATCGTTGCCCGTAGAAACTGAGGAAACTTTGAGTATAATTAAAGTTTCCATATTTAAATTTGCGGAAAATATCCAAATCTCTGTGGCGAAGGAAAGAATTTTAGAAGGAGCACATTCACTGTTTATACAATATGGAGTCAGGTCGGTATCGATGGACGATGTAGCCAGAGAGTTGGCCATGTCTAAAAAGACCCTGTATTTACATTTTAGCAACAAGGATGAGTTAGTTACGGAGGTTGTCAGATTTCATATGGATGGTGAGATGGCGGAGTTTGGAAGGGTCATTGAATCGGCGTCCAATGCAGTGGATGAGATATTTAAGCTAGCCAAATGCATGCGCGAGCATGCTTTCAGGGTAAACCCATCACTGCTTTATGACCTTCATAAGTATCATGCCGATGCATGGGCAATTTTTCAGGAGTTCAAATCCGAGTATCTGGTGGGGCAAATCATCGATAACATAGAGCGTGGCAAGCGGGAGGGATACTACCGGCTGGAACTTAATGCGCGGGTGCTGGCCATACTTAGGATGGAAATCGTGCAAATGGTTTTTAGCGATCAGGTTTTCCCACGTTCAGAATTTGATTTCATAGAAGTGCAGATGCAGGTGTTTGATCATTTCGTGCATGGGCTTCTGTCAGAAAAAGGCAAACAATTATATCAGGAATATCAATCTCAGGAAGTTAATAATCACTCAAAATGAAAGGAAAACTAACCTTACTTTTTTTAATGCTCAGTACATGGCTGGTGGCTCAGGAGACCTCCGGATCATTTACTTTGGACGATTGCGTGGAGTACGCACTGAAAAACAGCGTGGATGCCAAGAACGCACTCTTAGATGAGCAGATTGCTACTGCTCGTGTGAAGGAGACTGTTGGTATTGGCCTGCCCCAGGTGTCGGGTTCAGTGTCTGTACAGCAGAGCCCTACTCAGCCAAGATTCTTCACTCAATATACCGCTGGAGGTGGCTCCTTTTTCATCACCGATGAGCAGGCTAGTCAGATGGGTTTATCAGATGGAGATGTCGTTGCACTCCGAAATATTTTCCAGCTCAAAGGAGCGGGGGATGCCAATCTGAGTATCAATCAAATGATTTTTAATGGATCGTATTTTGTGGGCCTCCAGGCTTCAAAGGCTTACAAGGAATTGTCCGTAAAAAACTCCAATCAGACCAGTGAGGACATTGTGATGAGCGTATCAAAGGCGTATTACAACCTGCTGATCGCTCGCGAGCAGCTCTCTTTGGTAAATGCCAACTTAAACAGGCTTGATACCCTCTACCGCAACACCCTGGCCATGTATGAAAATGGTTTTGCAGAGAAGATCGATGCTGATCGGCTGAAGGTGACTTTGAATAATCTGAAAGTGAACAGAGAAAACATTGAAAACCTCAATGACCTCTCCATGAGGCTACTCAAGTTTCAGATGAACTTTCCTTTTGATGAGGAGCTGACCATCGCCGGATCTTTAGAGGATGAGGCTATGCAAAAGGTAGAGCTACCTGAAGCTGAGAACTGGGACTACTCTAGCCGCCCGGACTATCAGGTGTTGCAGGCCAATTATGAGCTTCAGAAGTTGAACATTAAGAATAAGTATGCTGAAGCGATCCCTATGATTTCGGCTTTTGCCAATTTGGGATATTCTACACAGTCGCCAAATTTCGGCGGACTCTTTGCCACAAAGACTGATTTTGAAGATCAAAATGGAGTGGGACCCGATAAGTGGTATGGGTATTCTACACTTGGTCTGAGCCTCAAGTGGAATATGTTCACCGGTTTGCAGAGAAACTATCAGATTCAGCAGGAAAAATTGAGTCTGTCCAAGATCGAAAATGGTTTTGAGGTATTGGAACGGTCTATTGAGCTGGATATTAAGAGGGCTCAGGACAACCTGGACAATGCTCTGAGCAGACTGGAAGTGCAGAAGGAGAATGCGGAGCTTGCAGAGTATATCTTCAATATTTCGCAAATCAAATATCAGGAGGGCGTGGGATCCAACCTGGAAGTAATCGAGGCTGATACCTCGCTGAAGGAGGCTCAAACGAATTACTTCAGCGCGTTGTACGACGCAATCATTGCGCAATTAGAATTGAAAAAAGCATTAGGAATACTTTATAACCAACAATAGATCATGAGAAAGATCAATCAAATCACCTACATAGTAATTATTTCGGCGCTGGTTTATGCGTGCGGTGGCACAGAAGCGGCCAAGGATAAAGTGACGGAGCTAAATGAATTGAAAGCTCAACAAAAAGAACTGGAAACCAAAATTTCTGATCTTGAGGCTGAGCTGATCCAGTCCGGTCAGCTGGAGAAAAAAGAAGGGAATAAAGTACTGATCACCACATTGAAGATGACTCCAGATAGTTTTGAACATTGGGTAGAAGTACGGGGCACAGTGGCTTCCAGAAAAAATGTGATGCTCTCTGCCGAAACTATGGGTAGAATAGAGTCCATTAGAGTCACTGAAGGACAAAAAGTGTCCAAAGGTCAGCTCTTGGTCCAGCTGGATGCGGATATTCTAAGAAACAGCATTTCGGAGGTGAAAACACAACTAGAGCTGGCGGCTACTATTTACGAGCGACAGGCTAAACTGTGGGAGCAAAATATCGGTACGGAGGTGCAGTACCTGCAAGCGAAGAACAATAAGGAAGCCCTGGAAAGCAAGTTAAAAACCCTCAATTCTCAACTGAGTCAATCCAATGTAGTGGCTCCTTTCAACGGGATAATTGACAATATTCCGGTGAGGGAAGGTGAGATGACCTCACCTGGTATGCCGCTGGTGCGAATTGTGAATCAAAACGACACCTACATTTCTGCGGATGTTTCAGAGTCATTTCTGGGCAAATTTCAAGTAGGTCAGCAGGTGAAAATATATTTCCCCTCTCTTGACAAGGAAGTGGTTTCCAAAATAGCCTCTTTGGGTCAGGTAATTAAGAGCGAAAACAGAACATTCGAAGTGGAAGTGGGGCTGCCAGCGGTCAACTTCCCAATCAAACCGAATCAGGTGGTGGTTCTTCACATGATCGACTACCAGACAGATAAAGCGCTTGTGGTACCCACCAAGCTGGTGCAGCGCGACAGCAAAGGGAGCTATGTATATGAGTTGGTGGATAAGGAAGGCAAGCTTGTGGCAAGCAAGGTGTATGTGAAGCCGGGTGTTTCGTACAACCTCGAAACAGAGATCGTAGAGGGGTTGTCTGCCGGTCAGCTGATCGCTTATGAGGGGTATAGAGAACTGGCGCCTGGTGCGGCCGTTACGATCAAAAACTAATCAATAAGTGGTATAACTCTTTAGAAAGCAAATAAATGGCTGACGAATCTACTAACAAGAATACCGAAAAGCAGTTTGGTTTAACGACGCTTTCGCTAAATAATAGGACCACAGTCTATGTATTGACGATGCTTGTGGTCATCATAGGTCTGATGACCTATGTCACCTTACCGAAAGAGAGCTTTCCGGAAGTGAAGCAACCGATCGTGTACATAGGCACTCCACACCCGGGTAACTCTCCTGTGGATATGGAAAATCTGGTGACCAGGCCTATTGAGAAAGAGGTGAATTCAATTGCCGAAGTGGACAATATCAAGTCTACCTCGGTACAGGATTACTCCACCATCATCGTGGAGTTTACCTCGGACACTGATATAGAAGATGCATTGATCAAAGTGAAGGACGCAGTGGATAGGGCCAAGCCAGATCTTCCTGAGCTTCAAACAGATCCGAACGTATTTGAAATGAACTTCTCGGAGTTTCCTATTTTGAATATTAACCTGTCCGGAAACTATAGCATGGAGGAACTCAATGAATATGCTGAGTACCTCGAGGAGGAGATCGAGAAGATTTCTGAGATTTCTAAAGTGGAAATACGGGGCATCAATGAGAAGGAGCTGAAGGTGAATGTGGATCCTTATCAGATGGAGGCCCGCGAGGTTAACTTTTCAGACATTGAAAACGCCATTAGGAGTGAGAATATTACCCTATCTGGTGGTAGTGTGAAGGAAGGCGATATCCGACGGTCCATCCGTGTGGTGGGCGAGTTTTCCTACCCGGAAGAGGTGCTGGACGTGGTGGTGAAAAGTGAGAAGGGCAATATCGTTTACCTCCGTGATATCGGAGAGGTAGATTTTGACTATAAGGAAACTCAGGATTATGCGAGGTTGCGAGGTAACCCCGTGGTGATGGTGGATGTGGTAAAAAGGAGTGGGGAAAACTTACTGATTGCCACTGACAAGATCAATGTGATCCTGGAAAAAGCCAAGCAAGAGGTGTTTCCAAAAGACCTCATCGTGACCAAAACAAATGATCAGTCTGAGCAGACCAGAGAGCTTGTGGATAGCCTCGAGAACAACATTATTTCCGGGGTGATTCTTGTGGTACTTGTACTATTGTTCTTTCTGGGTTCCAGAAACGCCCTTTTCGTGGGGATCGCCATACCGCTTTCTATGTTCATGGCTTTTATGATCCTTGGTATGTTTGGCATTACCATCAACATGATGGTGCTGTTCTCTTTGATCATGGCACTGGGTATGCTCGTGGATAATGGTATTGTGGTTGTGGAAAATGTCTATCGACTCAGGGAAGAAGGGTTGTCCTCCTTTGAAGCCACCAAGCAAGGAGTAGGAGAAGTGGCATGGCCGATTATTGCTTCTACAGCCACCACTTTGGCGGCATTCCTTCCGTTGGCTTTTTGGCCCGGGATCATGGGAGAGTTTATGAAGTTTCTCCCGATTACGTTGATGGTTACATTGGGTTCTTCATTGTTTGTGGCCCTGGTCATCAATCCGGTGCTTATCGCGGCATTTATGAAGCTGGAAACCGGCGAGACCAATAAGAAGCGCATCATGATTTTTGTAGCTGTAGCCATTGTGCTTGGAGCATTGTTGTTACTCGCTAAGGCCACAGTGTTGGGCAACCTGCTGATTATAGCCGGGTTAATTACCATTTTGAATGTATATGTATTGGTGCCATCGTCCAGAAGGTTTCAAAGAACATTCTTACCATGGTTAGAGGGACTATATAAGTCTACGCTCGATTTTGCGCTTTCAGGATGGAAACCTGCCTTATTCTTTTGGGGCACAGTTTTGATGTTTTTCGGGTCTTTTGGACTGATGAGCGTATTTCCGCCTGATGTCGAGTACTTTCCTAAAACAGACCCGAAGTACATCAACGTCTTCATTGAGTACCCGGTAGGTACCGATATTGAACATACCAATGAGTTTACCCAGAAAATTGAACACATTGTTTTTGATGTGGTGAAACCGTATGAAAGCATCGTGGAGTCCATCATTGCAAACGTGGGCCAGGGAACATCAGATCCCAATGATCCTTCAGCATTTGGGCAGCAGGATACCCCTAATAAGGCAAGGATTACAGTCAATTTCAAAGAGTTCAAATATCGAAATGACATAGATACCAAAGTGATACTGGCGGAGATCAGGGAGGCCATTGGTGGCTATCCTGGTGTGGCTGTGACAGTGGATCAGAATGCGGATGGCCCGCCAGCGGGTAAACCGATTAGTATAGAGGTATCCGGTGAGGACTTTGCCACACTCATAGAAGTGACCGAAAGGATGAAGAAGACCATTAATGAGTCGGGTATCCAGGGTATTGAGAAGCTAAAAACCGATCTGGAGACAGGTAAACCTGAACTGGTGGTAAACATTGACAGGGAAAAAGCCCGAAGGTTTGGGCTGTCTACCAACTCCATAGCCATGGAAGTGCGAACTGCACTGTTTGGTAAGGAAGTTTCCAAATACAAGGAAGGGGAAGATGACTATGAGGTGCAGCTAAGACTCATGGAAAAGTATCGATATGATGTGGATGCCCTGATGAACAAGAGTGTGGTCTTCAGAGACCAGACATCTGGTAAAATGGTAAGCGTGCCCATATCATCGGTAGCCACTTCAGAGCTCAGTTCTACCTACGGCTCCATCAAAAGGAAAGATATGGATAGGGTCATTACCATCAGTTCCAATGTGATCACCGGCTATAATGCCACTGAGATCAATGGGGAGATTCAGGAGTTGCTGAGCAATTTCCAGATGCCTGCCGGGTATGAGTTTAAGTTCAGTGGTGAACAGGAAAAACAAGCCAAGGAGATGGCATTCTTATCAAAGGCCCTTGGTATTGCGGTTTGCCTCATCTTCCTGATCATCGTGGCACAGTTCAATAAAGTGACCACTCCTTTCATTATCATGATGTCGGTAGTCTTGAGTACCATTGGAGTTTTTCTGGGGCTTGTAGTTTTCCAAATGAACTTTGTGGTGATCATGTCTATGGTGGGGATTATTTCGCTGGCAGGAATCGTGGTGAATAATGCCATCGTGCTGATAGACTTTATCGAGCTGAGTCGCGAACGCAAGCGGCAGGAACTAGGGGTGGATAAGTTACCTTTTAATGAAATTGTGGAAGCCATAGCTGTGGCCGGAAAGACCAGGTTGCGACCGGTATTGCTCACAGCCATCACCACGGTTTTGGGGCTTGTTCCGCTGGCAGTAGGATTCAATGTGGATTTCATCAAATTCCTGAGCACCTATGATGCGGATTTCTACCTTGGTGGAGACAATGTGGCTTTTTGGGGACCTATGTCATGGACCATTATTTTTGGATTGTCATTTGCCACATTCCTTACGCTGATCATTGTGCCTGTGATGTACCTTTTCTTTGCCCGGGTCAATCGGTATCTGGGGATTAGTTAATATTATAAAACCTGCCCCGATCATTTGATCGGGGCATTTTGCTTATGAGTAGAATTTATTTCTTTGGGATAGCGGCCGTACTCTACATGGCTTTCGATCTATATATTCATCAAGCCATCCGCCTGGTAATCTCAGATTATGAAGTGGTCACCAGAAGGCTGATTTCAGTAGCTTATTTTGGCATATCGGCTGTGCTGTTTGCTGGTATTATGTTTTATGAGCAATTGGATCCGAAGCAGTTTCAAAACCTGAGGCTTTTTATCACCACCGCATTTTTCATCACCCTTATAGGCAAGTTGATTTCAGCTATCTTTTTATTGACTGATGATTTCAGGAGACTGGTCACTTTTGTGATGAATCTGATGCCTTCAAGAGCAGAGGCTCCAAAGGACCTCTCGCGTTCTGAGTTTATTTCAAAGTCGGCCATTATTGCGGGCACGGTTCCGATTGCTGTCTTTAGTTTCGGTATTGTTTCTGGGGCTCACGACTATAGAATCAGAAGGAGAGAAATTGTTTCATCCAATGTGCCTAAAGCATTTGATGGTCTCAGAATTGTTCAGGTTTCAGATATTCATACGGGCAGTTTTTTCAATAAGACAGCTGTAGCGGGTGGAGTGGATCTGATTAATCAACAGAAAGGTGACATGGTCTTTTTCACTGGGGATTTAGTTAACAATCAGAGTGAAGAGGCCAAGCCGTATCTGGATATTTTTAGGAAAATTGATGCTCCGATGGGTGTTTATTCCACCATGGGTAATCATGACTATGGGGATTATAGGAGTTGGGCCAGTCCACAGGCGAAACAAGCAGATGTTTACCAGCTACAGGAGATGCACCGATACATGGGGTGGGACATCCTGCTCAATGAAAACAGGTTGATTAAAGAAGGATCAGATCAAATAGCCATTTTGGGATTGGAAAACTGGGGTGCAGGGCGTTTTTCAAAATATGGAGACCTGGCCAAAACCTACGCAGGCGCAGAGGAGGCCCCTTTCAAGATTTTACTTTCTCATGACCCCAGCCACTGGGATGCACAGGTAAGACCGGAGTACCCGGATATTGACCTGATGCTGGCAGGGCATACGCATGGTATGCAGTTTGGGATTGAAATAGGCGATTTTCGCTGGAGCCCATCCCAGTATATTTATAAGCAATGGGCGGATTTATATAAGAGTGGAAACCAATACTTATACGTCAATAGAGGGTTCGGATTTTTGGGTTATCCGGGTCGTGTAGGGATCTTGCCTGAGATCACAGTACTCGAATTGAAGCATGGATAGGGGTATGCCTAACTTTAGTGGTTATATATCCGGTTAAAATTCCTCATTAGTTGATTTTAGGTGAATCAATTTTTTTAGAACAAACCTCATTAGGTTGTTATGGTGAATATTGCTCATTGCAATTACTTTGAAAAAGAGGCTTATGCCTCTTTTTCTCATTTATTGCGCCCTTATTAATTATCTTGGCGCGTATTTCCGATAAAAAATATGGTTGCCCGGCAAGTCAATAGCATCAAAAATTTCCTGCATGAGGATCTCTGGAAAATAAAACTGGACACACTTCCCAAAAGACGCAGGTTTCTCTATCGTCAGATTAGAATTTGGGTGATCACACTGTCTGAGTTTGAAAAAGACAAGTGTGGGGAAAAGGCCTCTGCGCTGACCTACTTTTCGGTATTGTCTGTAGTACCTGTGGTGGCCATGGCTTTTGGTATTGCCACCATCTTTGGGCTGGAGGATTATCTGAAGAATGAACTGATCAAATATTTTAGCGGTCAGCAGGAAGTTCTGGATTACACCCTGAAGTTTGCCAATAAAATGCTATCCACCTCAAGTGGAGGGATTATATCGGGTATAAGTGCGGTCTTTTTGATCTACGCCGTGGCCAGATTGCTCAACAACATAGAGGTGGCCTTCAATGACATTTGGAATACCCGAAAGGGACGTACCCTCAAGCGGAAGCTTACTGATTATATGTCGGTGATTTTGTTGGGGCCACTGATTCTGATTATGGCCAGCTCAGCGACGGTTTTTATTACCACGAGTATCGAGAGTCTCACAGAGAGTATGGGCATTTTGGGGCTTTTCAGACCGATTATTCTGTTTTTTATCAAGCTGATACCCTACACGCTCATTTGGTTTCTACTCTTTCTCCTCTACATGGTTTTTCCAAATACCTCCGTGAAGATCAAACCAGCTTTGATTGCCGGGGTTTTGGCAGGTACAGCCTATCAGATCACTCAGTTTGCCTGGATAGAGGGGCAGGTTTACCTTTCTCGGTATAGTGTGATCTACGGGAGTTTTGCAGCGCTTCCACTTTTTCTTATCTGGCTTCAGCTGAGCTGGATGATTTTATTGTTTGGTGCAGAGTTTGCCTTTGCGGTACAAAATGTAGGAGGCTGGGCGTACGACAATGAAGAGCTGAAGATGAATTTGAAATCCAAAAGGAAGATGACGCTTCTCGTATTGAGGAGGATAGTGAAGGATTTTCAAAGCAACGATGAACCTGTTTCCTTTGAGCACTTATGTGGCAGCCTGAATATCCCCAGAAGGTTTATACGTGAGATATTGGATGATCTGGAAACGGCCCGGTTGATTGTGAAGATTGCCGATCCTGAAGTTGAGCAGTTTCAGCCTGGTATGGATATCCACAAAATAGATGTGTTTATGGTCTATGATCGTTTGGAAAAATTGGGGATGGATAACCTGCCTCAGGCGTCTGACAATGAGGGCTTTGAAAACATAGAAATTTTACTTTCTGAGGTAGATCAAGCCATCAAAGAGGCACAATCCAACAAGAAAGTGGTTGATTTATGAACGTTGCTTAAAAGACCAGGTAAACTCAAACTCTGAAACCACAGTGCCATCGGCCATCTTCCCAACGGTTTTGAATGTAGCACTTTGAGCCTCACCAGTTGCAATCGCTTGTTCTACAGCATCAAAAGCCTTTTGACAATCATCACAAGTGAAATAGACCCGATCCACGGCTTTTTTCATGAAGCGTGCTTTCAAGTCCACAATGATAAACGCGATCGATGGTTTGTGACCGGCCACTGCCAGTAGACAGGGTGAAGCCGTAGAAAGCTCTGCAGCCATGCTTTGCACCGCGAAATAGGTGCTCTTGAAAGGGTTCTTAGTAAGGTATTTGAAGGGTACTGAAGTCACACAGCGTGTGGTGTCTAATTCTCGAAGCCTCATGCCTGCTATCAGCCCCATGGGAAGCTTAGTGAGCAGGAAAAGCCCAAACTGCCACTTGCTAGTGACTTGTCGTTGGAGCTTTTCCTGCTTTTTAGTAAGTTGAATCATCTGTTACCAGAAAAGTGCATAAAGTACCACTAGAATCAAACTGATAGTAAAAGCACCAATATTGAAAGCTGGTGTGGTTTTAAAGATGTCTTTAGTCAGTTCAATGCCTTTTTCATTGTCTTTTCCTTTACCTCCCAGGTAGCTCACTATGATGATCACCAGCATAGTAAGGAGACAAGTAAGTCCCATCTGGTTCATAAATGGTATGCCCGGTAGGAGTTTGAAAAGCATAGCAATAGGCACAGAAAGAATGGCACCCCAAATGGCAGCTGCATTGGTTGTCTTTTTCCAGAAAAGTCCCAGTAGGAATACCGCAAGAATACCAGGACTTACGATACCCGTATACTCCTGAATGAACTGAAAAGCCTGGTCGATACCTCCAAGAAGAGGTGCCATGATGCAAGCTATAACCAGTGCTATAGAAGCAGAGATTCTACCCATTCTCACCGTCTGGCGATCTGTAGCATCTTTCTTAATATACTGCTTATAGATATCCATCGTGAATATGGTGGATGTAGAATTGAGCATAGAAGCCAATGACGAAACGATGGCTGCAGCCAAAGCTGCGAATGCAACCCCTTTCAACCCAACAGGGAGTAGTTGAAGTAGCCATGGGTATGCCTTGTCTGATTCTCCCGGGCCTGGGATGTTGACCTGCCCTAGTTCACCCAGGCGAGCCATGATTTCCGGGTCATTTACCATCACATACGCAGCAATACCGGGCACTACCACGATGAATGGGATGAGCAATTTCAAAAAGGCTGCCATTACGATACCTTTCTGGGCTTCCTTCAGTGATTTGGCTGCCAGTGTACGCTGAATGATGTACTGGTTGAATCCCCAATAATAAAGGTTAGCAACCCACATACCACCTACCAATACCCAAATGCCGGGCAGGTTGGAAAATTCAGGATTGGACTCATCCAAAATCATGTGAAATCTTTCAGGTACGGCTTCCCATACCTGCTTGAATCCAGCCATCATGCCTGCTCCATCCGAAAGGGTATCCAGTGCCAGATAGGTAGTAAGCAAACCACCCAGTACCAAAAAGACCACCTGCACCACGTCGGTCCAAGCCACAGCAGACAGTCCGCCGTACAATGAATAGGCAGCGGCAAACAATGCCAGCCCCATTACACCGTACATCATAGGCACACCCATGATGGTTTCGAGTGCCAGCGCACCGAGGTAGAGTACTGAGCTCAGGTTGACAAATACATAAAGAGCAATCCAGAAGACTGCAAGAATTGTTTTCAGCTGGGTGCTGTATCTCTTTTCTACAAACTCCGGAATGGTGTACAGTCCTTTTTCTATAAAAATGGGTAAAAAGTACTTTCCTACTATGATCAGGGTGATAGCCGCCATCCACTCATATGAGGCAATGGCTAACCCACTGGCAAAACCAGAGCCGGACATACCGATGAATTGTTCGGCGGAGATGTTAGCTGCAATGAGCGAGGCTCCGATAGCCCACCAGGGGAGTGATTTGCTTGCCAAAAAGTAATCCTCGGCATTTTTTTCATGGCCTTTTTTGTCGCGGGATACCCAAAGACCTATGCCCACAATGAGGAGACAGTAGCTTATGAAAACTATAATATCTACAAAAGAAAATTCCATAAAATTGAATGATTTGAAATAAAACTACGCATGTTAAAGAGTTTTCCAAACATATGCAATATTGAAGTGTTCAGAAGCATGCTTAAGCACCTTATTTAAAAAAAGCATAAACCTTATAGAGAGCTTGCGCCAGACACTTAGCTGTTGGAAGATTTTTCCTGCTTGATAATTTTTCTTTTCTCCTGGTTGAGGAAGAAAGACTCGAGGCCAGATTCGAAAAACTTAAGAATAATGGCGATAAGGCCCTTGGCCATGAGGTCCACGTAGGGGATGGACACATTCGATTCAATAATGTCTTCTAAGAAAAATTCTTCTGAAAGGAAGAGGATGATAGCCAAAGTAAACATGATGGTAGAGGCTTTTCTACCTACTTTCGCTTCAGCCAGGTCTTTAATTGTTTTTTCCAGCTCCAGATTCTTATCCTTGATCTCGTCATTTTGCTCACGGATCTGGATGTTGGCATTATCGAGTTTTTTCTGGAGTCTGTCGGATACCCGGGTGATTACTTTGGCTTGAGCCACCAGGTCTTCATAATCATCAGAGAAGTCCTCAAGGTCTTTTTTATAAATGGCATGAGTATCCAGCCTTACCCTGAAATCTTTGAGTTTCTTTATTTCTTCATGATAAAGCTCTTTGGGTCCTTCCATAAGACTAGATCCTTAGAATTCTTCGATTTCCAGAAAATTGAATTCAAGATCTAATAGGTCTGCATAATCTTCTCCTGCTTCCATCATGTCCTCGTCATCTTCTTCATAGTACCAGTTAATTGTTAAGCCTTTGCCGGATTCTTCTATTCGGCTCAATCGCTTAAATACATCAAACAAACACTTGGATGAGCTAGTATTAAAGTATTCAAAAGAAAAATTTGCTTTAAAATCAGTCAAATCACTTTGGATATACTCATCCAGGTTATCAATGATCTTTTGATAGAAAAGTATAGAATTCTCCGGGCTTGATCGTCCTTTGATCTCAAGTAATCCTTCATCGGGATCGAAATTCACTAATGGAGTAACCCGTGTTGGCTCAATAAAAATCTTTTCCATAAGGTTATTCAGAGCTTTATCTGCTTGTTCTGCCTATACATCTCTAGGCAATCTTACCTGCAATGTAAAATAAGATACATTGTCAGTAACTGGTTGAAATTTATATCTTAATTTTTGTCCTCCTGTTTTTCTGGCGATATCAATGAACCCGAGTCCTCCTGTTCCTTTGTCGGAAAACTCCTGCTCATTTAACGCCTTCTTGTAGAGAGTTCTCAACTCCTCCGGTTCCACAGCGTTAATATCATCCAGTCTTTGCTGTATCTCTGCTGTCCTTTCAGTAGGGATATAGTTACCTGTCTGTAAACTGTAAAACCTCTTTCGCGCGGCTATCAGAATCAGGGCAGATCTGGAGTCATAGCTACTTATTCTGATCTCATCCGCATTGACCTCATCGAGGTGATAATACAGATTTTGAATGCACTCGGTAGCCACGTTGTAAAATTTCTTTTTCACTTTCCGATTCTCCTCAAGTTCTTCTAGTCTTTCTTCAAGTGTCGCAATCATCGAAGTTACTAAGTCAAAGGTCAATTCCCCTTTGTACATCAAAATTATATTTTGATCATATATATTCTTATAACTTCTAAGATAATCCATACTTGATATTGTGATTATTTTACTTTTGAAAAGTAATTACTATTTGCGGATTAAACCAAATGTTTAATTACTTAAAATATTTATAAAAGGTATTTCCCCAAAGTGCTGCTAATTGCCAAGGAGGGGTATTTCTTATTGACTGCAATATAATGCTGATTGAGTCGATTTTTATACCAAGTAAGAGTGAAATAGATATTTTAAGATTGCGTAGATGATAATTTATGGATAAAATGCATGTAGAAATATCACAAATGATCCAGTAGAGATGACTCATTTAGTGATACTTCTAATGGAATGGATTGGTTATTCGCAATCTCTAATTAGATAGCTTTGGGATGTGAACCTTGATTTTGTTATTTACAATTCTAAAAGTTTAACTAAATTTAGACGTAAGCGAAACTAATCTGAAAATCAACCAACCGATAATACATTATGCTAAAGAAGGACCTATATGCTGTGCTATACGCCATTACAGCCCTGGTAGTTGCAGGTACTGTGGCGTATTACATATTTGTGGTGCAAAAGGATGTTATCACTAACTTTAATGAGGATCCTACAATAGTACGGGTTGCTTCCAAGCAATCAGCTATGGGACAGCAGATCGTAAAAACTGCTGTAGGTATGGGTTACTCCAGTACTGAACGAAACTTCTCTATTTTCCAAAGTGAATTAGGAAGAATACTTCCTGAGTGGCGCAAGGGACATAAGGCACTTGTCTCCGGAGATCCTGAGCTGGGATTTGCTGTTCCTTCTACGTCTTCCGATTATCTGGCGCTTCAGGAGGACTTGAAGTTCTTCTATGAACAGATGGATATCAATGCCAGCAACCTTATGGACATTGTCTATACCACGGACGAGAAGGATATCAACTACCTGGCCCTTAGGAGTTCCATAGAGACTCTTATTAATACAGTTAGAAAATATCAGATAGCAACGGATAAAATTGCGGACTATTTTGTTCAGGAGGCTCAGTCCTACAAGACGGGTTTCAGTCTGGTGGAGAAAATCGTATTCGCTGCTTTCCTTGGTATACTTCTCCTTCAGGGGCTGTTTGTATTCAGACCTTTGGTGAAGTTGGCTGGTGATAATTACCTGTCTGCCAACAAGGCCTACGTGAAGGTGAAAAAATCAGAAGAAGAGCTTAAAATCAACTTTAAGAAGCAGAAACTGATTAACAAGAAACTCTATGAATCAAGAAAGGAAATAGAGCTGAATAACCAGAAATTGAAAGAGTCTGAGAGCAAGTTGCTGAAGTCATCTGAGGAGCAGATCAGGATCAATGAGAAGTTGATCAAAGCCCAGGATGAATTGAATCAGGCCTATAAGAGATTGCAGGATTCTGAAGTAGAAATCAGGGAGTTGGCTGATAAGCAATTGCAGGATAACGAGAAACTCTTCCTTGCGGAGAAGAAACTTAAGGAGACTCTGAAAAAGGAACAGAAGTCCAAGGAGGAGCTGAATATGGCTATTCAGTCTCTAAAGGATGCACAGTCGCAGCTTGTTCACTCTGAGAAAATGGCATCTTTGGGGCAGCTTACAGCGGGTATTGCTCACGAGATCAACAACCCTATCAACTTTATCTCCAGTGGTATGGTATCTATCAAGATGTCGATCGAATCTATGCGGGAGATTGCCGAAGAATACTCAAGGCTGGATGAAGGTGCGGATCTGGAGGAAGTCATTGAGAACGTGAAGGAACTCAAAGAAGAGCATGAGTACGAAGAGATCCTCGAAGAGTTGGACGAGCTGATCAAAGACGTAAATTACGGGGTAACCCGAACCATAGAAATCGTAAAAGGTCTGAGGGTATTCTCCAGACTCGATGAAGAGGAGTCTAAAACAGCCAATGTGAATGAGAACATTGATGCCACGCTTACGCTGCTTAGAAATAAAACCAAGAATACCATTAAGGTATCTAAGTACTACGATGAGAAGATGAAGGATATAGAATGTTATCCTGGTCAGCTTAATCAGGTATTTATGAATATCCTGAACAATGGTATTCAGGCCATACCGAAGGAGCGCAAAGACGGAGAGATCACCATTTACACCGAGGAGTTGGATAATGAAGTGGTGGTGAGAATTAAGGATAATGGTGTGGGTATTCCTGAAAAGATTAAGAACAGAATTTGGGAACCTTTCTTTACCACCAAAGCAGTGGGTGTAGGAACAGGGCTGGGAATGTCCATTACCTACGGGATCATCGAAAAGCACAACGGTAAGATAGAGCTTACCAGTGAAGAAGGTAAGGGCACTGAGTTTGTGATCACCTTGCCTAAGAAGATCCAGAAAGTGACAAAAGATCAGAGCACGAAAGTGGCAGAGAGCAAATAATCTTTAATTACAATCAACCTAATTACCTACCCTAGGAGATGGAAGAACTGCAAGATTCACCAGATATAACAACCAGAAGTGAGAAAAAATACTCCCTGCTTTATGTAGACGATGAAGCGACTAACCTGAGGGTATTTAAGTCGAATTTCAGGAAGTTTTTCAAGGTGTTTACCACCACAAACCCTTTTGAGGCGATTGATATACTAAGTGAGAATGAAATCCAGGTGGTGGTCACTGACCAGCGTATGCCTGAGATGACTGGGACGGAGTTCCTCGAGAAGATACTTCCCGACCATCCTGATGTGATTAAGATCATTCTTACCGGGTTTACCGATATTGAGGCCATCAAAGATGGTATCAACAGATGTGGTATATATAAGTACATCACCAAGCCCTGGAATTTTGATGAAATGAAGGGCCTGCTGGACCGGGCTATGGAAACCTACCAGCAGTCTGTAGATAGCGAAGAGCATATCAAGGAGCTAGAGGTGTCCAACGTGGAGTTGGAGCGCAGAGTGAAGGAAAGAACAGAAGAGCTGAACAGCATCAACAAGCGGCTGATAGATAGTATCCGATATGCAGGACTACTTCAGCAGTCGATGCTTCCAAATGAACGCTACCTTAGCCGCATATTTTCTGAGCATTTTGTAATGTATCGTACCAAGTACCTCTTTAGTGAGGAGTTTATCTGGACGACAAGTTTGAATTTCAGATCAGAAGATTACACCGTAATTGCGCTTATTGAGTTTGATGGGAAAGGAATCGTGGGATCACTGAAGACCCTCATCGCGGATTCTATTCTCAATGATTTGATCCAGGATCGGAAGATTTTCCACTCAGGAGATATTATTAAGGAATTGACTCAGGAACTGGATGCCGCGGGCTCTAAAGAACTGGAATGCGACCTTAAGGTTTCCGTAGCACTGTTTGATAACAACGCAAAGACCCTTCAGTTTAGCGGAATCAATCAGGACATGATTATTTTCAATGGAAAGGAAATGGTCGTGTTGGAAGGCGAATCTGAGGAGAATGTGGATGACCTGATGGCTGATAAGATTGAGATTCAGGAGGATGCTACCTACTATATGTTCTCCAATGGGTACTTCAATCAGGAAAATCAGGACGGTGTGAAATTTTCTCAGGAGAAATTTGAAGAGATGATCAAATCCATCCAAAAGAAGACACTCAGTGAGCAGTATAAATTCCTGAATCAGACCATAGACGACTGGATAGGAGAGGGTGGCCTGACAGATGATGTTTCGATTATGGGATTTAAGCTTTAAAGATGGACGGTATGAAAGTAAAGGCAAGCAATTTTAAAAATTGGTGTACTGAAAACATAAGTCCTCAGTCCTGGACCCGAATATGTTTGAAGTGTGTGGATGAAATTCGAGCGAAGGGGTACAACCTGAAACAAATGGAGGATCTGGACCCTGATGTGGATCTGGATGCCGAGCTCCTGACAAGCCTGAGTACTGCACTGGAAACACTCTATGAGATGTCAGTTGATGAAAGTCTGCTGATCAGGTATTGAAAGAAATAGGATTTAAACTTACACTACACCTCAACACCGATGACCACTACATCGTCTGTTTGAGGTGTATTTTTTTTCCATGATCTAAAGGCATTTTCCAGGTCCTTGATTTGATCACTCATAGGTTTTTCAGAGATGTCTTCAATGAGCTTTTTGAAGTTTTTACTTAGGAACTTCTTATCATGCTCTCCGCCGAACTGATCTTGAAAGCCATCTGATGAAAGGTAAATTTTATCACCTTCTTCCAGCTGTACTTCTTCTTTATTCAGCTTGCCTGCCACCTCTTTTTCGTCACCTTCTATACCACCAATCATAAACTTAGGGCTCTTGTATGTGATGAGCTCATTGGTTCCTTTCTTAATGAGATAAAGTGGTATCCCCGCTCCGGCAAATTCCATTTTCAGATCGTCCAGATTGATGATGCAGATGCCTATCTCCAGGCCATCCTGGTTCTGGTTTTCATCACGCTTCAGTTCAAATTTGATAACCTTGTCCAATCGGGCCAGGATCTTATTTGGATCGATGTAATTTTGATAATACACGATGTTGGTCAGCTGGTTACTCCCCATAATAGACATGATGGCTCCCGGTACACCATGGCCAGTACAGTCCGCACAGGCGATGATGAGGTACTCATTTCTACCTTGTCTGACCCGCTCAAACCAGTAAAAGTCTCCACTTACTACATCTTTTGGTTCGTAGAAAACAAAGGCATCTTTCACTAACTTGGAGAGGACAGTGATCTCTGGTAGAATAGATCGCTGAATTCTTTGGGCATAGATGATACTGTCTGACACCTGCCTGTTGGCTTGCTCCAGCAATTGTTTCTGAGCGACCATCTCATTTTTCTGGTGTTCCAGCTTATCATTTAGCTTCTTTTGCTCATCCAGACGCCTGATCAGCACCTGTGAAGCGTTTGAGAGTTGTGAAGCGAGCTTGCCTACCTCATCATTGGAGGTGATTTTGATTTCGGCCGAGAGATTTCCCTTACCCAGATCCTCTGCGATTTTACTCAGTTTTACGATGGGTCTCACGAAAATATTAGCCACGATCAGTGCGAGTATGATGGAGGCACCCAAGGCCAGTAAGATCACCCACAAGAGTTTTTTCTGAATTTCGGCGAGAGGTAGCAGGGCCTCTTCTTTCCCTATGCTCACCACGAGCGTCCAGTCGTTACCGACATTGTTTAGATAGCCTTGCTCTTTTGCGACAAAGAGAAACTGGTCTTCTGTCTCGATGCGCTCCACACGGGCAGAGGCATTTTTTACCTTTTGGATCAGGTCAAAATCAGCAAATTTATCCTCCAAGACAGTCTTACTCTCGTCCTGAGTGTATAGAATGATGCCACCCTCATCCAGGAGGGTTACACTCAGCTGTCTCTCGTTTTCTCCAAGAGAGATGTCACCCATAAACTTATAGAGCTCGTCAACCAGAATACTCCCAACCAGCACACCCTTTGGCTCTCTGGTTTCAGGATCCTTCACCACAGTGGCGAAATTCATTACATTCAGCTCTGTGGATTCTGATCTGTCTACATCCACCACCGCATCTATAGTAGGTGATATCTTGGTCCAGTAAGTGCTCAATGAGTGTGTTTTTCCCACAGAAAGTGACTTACTATCCGCGATTCTCAAGCGGTCATTGTTGAAAAAGGAAAAGCTAGCGTACAGGTCATTGAGGCTTTCCAGTTCCTGCAACTTGCGGGTGAGGTCAGCTTGTGAGATGTTGTCTTGTCTGAAGTAAGGGTCGGTCGCAGCTATTTTCAGTTCATTCAGTCTGGAGTAGACGAACCGCTCTATGTTGGAAATGGTTTGCTCGGATTGTTTGGTGACATTGGATAAAAGCTCCTCAGAAAAAGTGCGCTCCAGTTCCCGGTTTACAAAGAAGTAAAGCACCGAAGAGGTGAAAAAGACTAGAGAGACACAGAGAAGGGTGAGCTTGGCATATATGTTCATAGAAATTGCTTTGATCCATTTTAGCAAAAATAAATGTACTTTAAAAAAATCCACTGGAATGAATCTTTTTATTAAATCATTCAAAGATTTTCAAACCCGATAAAAAAAGTCACATTTTGACAATTATTTGGCCAATTACTTTTCCCAGACCCTAAGATTTCCTTTTTTAGCAAATGGTTAATGCTCTTTTGGGCACCTTTTACATGTTAAAGTTCATTTGTTGTGCGTTTTTGATCTTTGGCTTTCAGCTTTCTTACAGTCAAAATTTATCGGTTTTCAGAACCGAGAAAAGTGTTGACGAAACGGTTGCTAAGATTTTGGAGATTATTGATTCTAAGGAAGAATTGATCTTTTTTGAAGTAGTGTCTCACGATGGCATTGCCAAAGAAAGAGGTTTGAAACTACCACCGACCAGAAGTATCCTGTTTGAAGATCCCACTCTAACTACCACTTTAATCAACTGTCAGCAGACTGCTGCGCTTGACCTGCCCCTTGAAATAATCGTATGGGAGGAGTTTGGAGATGTCTATTTGGGATTTATGGATCCCAAGTTTATGAAGAGACGTTTCATGATTAACGAATGCGATGAGACCATTCAGGCGCTGGGAGATCTGATGATCAGAGTGACCATGGATGCCATTCGTGAGTTAAAATAAAGAGCAGGACGCTACGGCGTATCAATTGTTAATTCGTAGGATAGCTCTTCCCAATCAAAGGTGAGTGCATTTTTCGTTAGGGTAAACTTCATTCGTTCGTCGAAATCCGATTTACTTGGAGTAACAATCAGTCTGAAAATATCCTTGTTTTGATTGTAGTTGTAGGAGCCCCATTGATCCCATTCTTCATTAAATATGATGGTCCAGGTACTATCCGTTGGGATTGTGAAAATGGCATATGTGCCTTTGGGTAGCGTCTCTCCATTAATCCGGATATCCCCAGAGGTGTTTAGAAAGGTTGCCTTATTAGCTCCTGTGCGCCAGATTTCATTATATGGAACCAGCTCACCCCAGATTTTTCGTTTCTTCACCCCCGGACTGCTATATTCAACATTGATCGAAACCCCATTTACCTGTACAGAGTCGCTGGCGGGAGGGGAAGGTCTGTGTTCTGCTTTACTGTTACAGGAGGTGGTAAGTAAGCCCAGGCTGAAAGCAAGTACGGCTAATCTTATTTGTGATCTGATTTTGGACATTTTCATGTTCTTAAACGGGCACTTGCTCAATAGGTTGTTGGTTTAAATGATTGATAATAAGTACGTTAAGCAATTGGGTATATTTTTTGTTATTCCAATAGAAACAAACAGAAACACTCATGGGAATCATAGGCATCGACATTCCTCAACTTAACGAAGAACAGGACATAGAAGTTGAGGTACGGGTAAATGGTATCAAAAAGCAATATAACTATCGCGTTGAGATTTTCTATTGGGATCAATGTCCTTTTCCCACAGAAGATCGGGTGGAGTGTATTCGCCAACTTGTCAACAGTTATGACCGTGACTGGGACCTTGCACACCTTGGATTGCCTACCGACGACTATATTCCCATAACGTTCAGGAAAAAGCGCAATTTAAAAGGGTAGGTCTTCATCAGAAGAGAAGTCTTCCTTCATCCACCCTTCATCGGTTTGTGGCGGAGGAGGCGTATCTGCTGAGCCTGATTTTTTATCGAGTCTCCATGCCTGGAGGCTGTTGAAGTATTTGGTACCTCCTTTTGGGTCATTCCACTTTCTTCCCTTCAGGTTGAATGAAATGGTCATTTCATCTCCTACTTCAAAACCGTCTAATTGCTGACAGTTGGTCTGGATGAGTTCAAATTTTAAAAACTCCGGGTATTGCGGATTTTCCGCATACTCCACTACAAATTCTCTTTTCTTGAAAGAGTCCGTTACATCCTGGGTAGGTGATTTCTCGATTAATTTACCGTCTATCGTCATATCTTATCTTAAAACTATTCCTCAAATTTGCAGTTCACTTGATGGATATGAAAAGATCTAAGAAGGTTTTTTTTATTGTGGCACTTATATTTCTCATGATCATGATGGCTATCGGCTATGATATGAGCAGAAGAACCACCTGGCCGGGAGCAAAAAAGAGCTTACCCGAGCGTATAGCGGAATAAAAGATGCAAGCAAACAAAATTGATGTCTCCAAAATAGATATGGAGAAGGAGCGTGAAAAAATCACTGATTTTCCAGGGTTAATCGCATTTGCTCACACAGTGGGCAGTGCACTTATCAAGCCTGAGGACAAAGGAAAAATAAAAGGCCAGGCCCTGGCAGCCATGCATGATCAAACAGACCGGCAGTTTAGGCAGGTCATGGACCAGATGCGGGTGCTTATGGAGCAGGCCCATGAACTCAAAATGCGAGTAAAGGTCTCCGAACGAATTTATCAGTCTACTCTGAATTTCACTCCGGTTATACATCAGGTTTACCACCTGTACAGGAGAAAAGACGGAAGCGATTTTCTTTCCATGATAGCGCCTGCTGAGTGGGGACGTAAGCTGCCTTTTGAAAAACATGAAGCTTCTGTTCGGCTCCTTTCGGATCATACCTGGGAAGTATTGGAGGATCATTTGGAAGATGAAAGTTAAAATTTCCGTATCTGTCTTCAGGTTTTTGTACATTCATATTGTTTAATTACTGTTTAGTTGTTCACCTACCTGTCAGTCAGATGAAAAGATCTCATTCCATTTCCTTTATCCTCCTATTGATTGTTGTGTCATGCTCGTCCGAAAAGGAGAGCGATTTAAAGAAAGATTGTTCAGGGTCGGATCTCGTGGTGAGCATTGTTTCCGTGGAGCCTACCACATGCTCAGACAAGGGAGGTCTGATAGCTAGTACTACTGGTGGCGAGGGAGCTGTGACCTTTAGTATAAATGGTGCGGACTTTCAGCAAGAGGGCACCTTTGATGCCTTGTCTGCTGGCAATTATACCGTTACTGCGATGGATCAGAATGGCTGTACCGCAACTGTCAGTACGAATATTGATTCTGAGAGTGGAGGGGTGACGCTTGCTGTTGCAAGCCAGTCTTCAGCTGGTTGTGGTTCATTTAACGGCTCGGTTTCCCTGGGAGCCGCATCCGGTAATGGGGATTATACTTATAGCAAGGATGGCAGTACTTTTCAATCGTCTTCCGAATTTGACGGACTTGCAGCCGGGGATTACACTTTTTCTGTTAAGGATGAAAGCGGATGCGTAGCTTCTGTTTCTGCCACCATAGACACGGGTGTCAGTCTTGATGCTGATATTATGCCTATCATCAGTGCCAACTGCGCTGTGCAAGGGTGTCATGGAGATGTTCAGTCACCGCTGCTTACGAGTAAGGCTTTGGTTATCGGGCAGGCAGCTCGCATCAAGGTTAGAACCAATGCCGGACAGATGCCGCCAGCCGGAAGGCCAGATCTCACTCAGCAGCAAATAGACCTGATTGCTTGCTGGGTAGAAGATGGTGCCCTGGATAACTAGTACGGCCCGAACTCGGATAAATAATGTGAATGCCTGTTATTAAGAAATCGGAATACAAGAAACCGCCATTTTACCTTTTCAATGCTCACCTTGAGACCATTGTGCCCTCCATGTTCTTTAAGGAGCCCGGCGACCTCTATGAGCGCGAACGACTTGAGCTTGGGGATGGAGATTTTTTGGATTTAGACTGGATCAAAAACAACAAAAACAGGTGTATTGTGATTACTCACGGACTTGAAGGTGGATCGGAAAGGTACTATGTCAAGCGCACTGCCAAATTTTTTAGAGATCGGGGATGGGACGTTATGGCATGGAACTGCCGGAGCTGTAGTGGAGAGATGAATCGTTTGCCCCGATTCTATCATCATGGCGACACAGAAGACCTGTCAGTGGTCATTGATCGGGTGATGGAGGAAGGTTACGAATCGGTGGTGCTGGTGGGATATTCCATGGGTGGAAGCATGAGCCTGAAATACCTCGGTGAGCAGTCACGAGCTTCCGAGATCAAGGGTGGTGTTTTCTTCTCCGTACCCTGTGACCTACGGGACAGTGCGATCCAACTTCTAAAAAGGGAGAATAGACTCTATGAGCAGCGTTTTTTGAAGAAGCTGGTGGAGAAAATCAGGATCAAGGCTGAGGCTCACCCAGGGGTGGTTTCTTCAGAGGGGCTAGATTCACTGCAAGATTTTGACACTTTTCATGACAGATACACGGCTCCCCTTCATGGCTTTCAGAGTAAGGACGATTTTTTTGCATCTGCTACGTGCGATCAATACTTACCAGGCATAAGCGTACCGGTGTTGATAGTGAATGCTCAAAACGATCCCATGTTGGGCCCTGCCTGTTCGCCTTATGACATAGCTCATCAAAGCGAATTTGTTTACCTGGAAACACCCAAAAAGGGAGGGCACGTTGGATTTACCTTGCCGGGAAATGCCTACAGTTATATGGAGAAGCGGGCAGAGGCGTTCATCCACGAGCAGCTCGGAATCAGTCCTTCGGTTGAAAATTCAGAGATACAGAGTTGATGCAGTACCTCAAACCTGTGGGTTTGGGGCCATCAGGGAAAATATGTCCTAGGTGACCACCACATCTGGCACAATGCACTTCGGTGCGAGCCATCCCGTATGAAGAGTCTTTTTCTTCCCCTACATTTGACTTTGCCAGAGGCTCATAGAAACTCGGCCACCCTGTACCGGATTTGAATTTGGTCTCAGAGCTGAATAGAGGTAGGTCACAGGCTTTACACACATAAGTTCCTTCTTTTTTATGATCCCAATAGGCTCCTGTAAAAGCACGCTCTGTGCCTTGCTCTCTCATTACATAATAGGCTTCCGGTGAAAGTCTTTGCTTCCATTCCGAATTTGCTAGTTTAATTGGGATGATATCACTTTCTGTAGTTTTCTCCTGGCCGCTCTCATTAGCTGTTTTTTCCTGGGCGCATGCCTGGCTGAGGATTCCAAGGATAATTACCGTACTTAATAATTTTAATCCGTTCATAAAAAGTCTGACAAGTGAGATTTGTGATTTGTTACCTTTAACAAGAAACACGCTACTAAAAGTTTAAATTTTTTCAATATGAACAAAATATGCAAATGGACAGGTGTGGTGCTGGTGTCTCTGATGTTTGGGTGCAATCCCCAAAAGGCAGAATCCCCTCAGGACTATTCATACCAAGTGCCAGTAGATTATTATAAGCTCAACAACGGGTTGAAAGTGGTTTTTTCTCAGGATAAAACTGCTCCGACTGTGGTTGTGGCGGTGTATTATAACATTGGGTTCAGGATCGAACCCCAGGATCGAACAGGTTTTGCTCATCTTTTTGAACACATGATGTTTCAGGGATCAGAGAACTTAGGCAAAATGGAGTTTGTGAAACTGGTACAACAAAATGGGGGAGTCCTCAATGGATCTACCAGATTCGATTTCACCAATTATTTTGAGATTTTGCCGGCGCACAAACTACAGACTGCCTTGTGGGCAGAGGCAGACAGAATGAGCGGTTTGGCCATCACTGAGGATAACCTGATCAACCAACAGGGAGTAGTGAAGAATGAGGTAAAAGTTAATGTACTGAACCAACCCTATGGAGGATTTCCCTGGTTGGATATGCCACAGTACGCCAATGAAAACTGGTATAATGCACACAACTTTTATGGAGACCTGGAAGATCTGGATGCAGCCACTCTTGAAGATGTGAAAAGCTTTTTTGATACCTTCTATGCTCCTAATAACGCAGTACTGGTGGTAGTAGGGGATTTTGAGAAGGACGAGACCAGACAATGGATTCAGGAGTATTTTGGTGACTTGCCTTCAGCTGAGTTGCCTCCGGTAGCGGATATTTCAGAGCCTAAGCAAACAGCCGAGAAGGTGTTTACCAAACCAGATAAGCTGGCCACTCGCCCTGCATTGGCCTTTGCCTATCACATGCCAGAGCGCAATACGCCAGAGTATTATGCCATGGGATTAATTGATCAACTCTTGCTGCAGGGAGACGATGCGTTGCTAAATCAGCGCTTTGTAAAGGAAAAAGGATATACAGGATCTGTGGATGGAGGGATCAACTTGCTCGGAAACATGTTTAACTATAATGGTCCGATGTTGTGGATGGGGTCACTCATTCATGATGCGGAAGTACCCTCCGATAGCATTACTGCAGTGTTAAATCAGGCGATTGATGAGTTCACCTCTAAGGAAGTGACTCAGGCAGATTTAGATCGGGCATTGATCAAAATGAGGTCGGATCTTTACTCCAATTTGGGAGGTTTTTTCGGATTTGGGCGCGCTGACCTTTTGGCTTCTTTTGCTCTTTTCGATGATGACCCGGGAAGAATTAACCTTCTGGAAGGCGAGTTCAGGAAAATAACTCCTGAAATATTGAAACGTACGGCAGAGGAATACCTCGTGCCTGAAAATCGAACGATTTTGATTTTGGAACCTACTACTGAAGAAAATTGATAAGGTCATGAAGCGCATTACATTATATTTATTCAACATCGTTATTTGCCTGGCAGTGTTTGCTCAAAAACAAACACCACCTGCCGGAGGAACTCCAAAGGATTTTACCCTTCCAGAGAAAACCACTTTCCAATTGGACAATGGTTTGACTGTGGTGATGATCCCTTACGGAAAACTTCCGAAGGTGACTGTGAGTGCTGTGGTGAAAACCGGCAATATTCATGAAGGGGAAGGGCAAATATGGCTGGCAGATATTACTGCTGATCTGATGCAGGAGGGCACTACCACCCGCACAGCTCAGGAGGTATCACTGGCTGTCGCTAATATGGGTGGTCAGATCAATATAGGAGTAGGCCCCAATCAGACCACAGCGTCAGGAGAGGTGCTTTCCGAATTTGGTGCTGACCTTGTAGGCCTGATCGCCGAGGTGTTGCAGCAGCCGGCTTTTCCAGGGGGAGAACTCAGCAGATTGATCAATGACAGGAAACGAGACCTGAGTGTTCAGATGTCCAGGCCGCAGCCTCAGGCTAGTGAGAAGTTCAATAAGATTATATATGGAAATCATCCTTATGGAGATATCTATCCAACAGAAGAAATGCTGGATAGCTACACCATTGATGATGTACGAAAATTTTACAGCGACAATTTTGGAGCTCAGCGTACGGTGGTTTATGTAGCTGGCGTTTTCAATGAGGCTGAGATGAAGGAGGCAGTAACCAAAGCCTTCTCGGAGTGGGTCACAGGCCCTGCTGTGAGCTTTGATGTACCTGAGGCTGTGGCTAAGCCCGGTGTGGAAATTCTGGATAGGGCAGATGCTCCCCAGTCTACTATCATCATGGGTCTGCCTGTGGTAGATCCTTCGCATCCGGATTTCATTCCACTTTCTGTGACCAATTATTTGTTGGGGGGTTCTTTTGCCTCCAGGATCACCTCGAACATTAGGGAAGACAAAGGCTATACATACTCACCCAGAAGTACAGTAGATACCAGGTATGGAGCTGCCACCTGGTATGAAATGGCCGATGTGACTACTGATGTTACAGGGCCTTCTCTCAAGGAGATTTCATATGAGATCAATAAGCTCAGGAGTGAGGTTCCGGGAGTTGAAGAATTGGACGGTATTAAGAATTATAGAGCAGGGATATTTGTTTTACAAAACTCATCTCCTGGCGGAATTATCGGTCAGCTCTCGTTTCTAGACCTGTATGGCCTGGATGACTCATACCTCACCGAATATGTAAAGAACGTTTATGCCGTCACACCTGAGCAGGTGACTGAGATGACTCGTAAGTACCTGGATTATGAGAAAATGACCATCGTGGTGGTAGGAGATAAAAAGGTGATTGAAAAGCAGATAGAAGACTATCAAAACGCTTTGGACAATTTCTGAAAAGAGGCTTCATAAGTGTTGCTAAGAAAGGAAAGGCCCTCCATCAACAATGGAGGGCCTTTCTTTTAACTCTTCTCTACTGTCACTTTCTCAAATCGTTTCAAGGCCAGCCCTGCTACATGTTCGCCGATGGCCAGCGACGAGGTGGCTGCCGGAGAGGGTGCATTGCCTACATTGATCACTTTATCGCTTTCCAAGATCAAAAAATCATCGATCAGGCCACCTTCACGGTCACAGGCTTGTGCCCTCACACCAGACCCACCCGGTTCTAGGTCATTTTTTTGTATTTCTGGTAGTAGTTCCTGGAGGGCTTTGGTGAATGCTGACTTGGAATAGGACCTGTAAAATTCACCCAATCCGGTTTTCCAGTACTTCCCGGCTACTTTTCTGAATCCTTTCCACCCCAGTGTGCCCGCCAATTCACCCAGGTTAATGTCAGATTTGGTGTAACCTTCTCTTCTGTAGGCCAGCACTGCATTTGGACCAGCCTCAATGCCGCCACCGATCATTCGGGTAAAGTGCACCCCAAGAAAAGGGAAATTGGGGTCCGGTACAGGGTAGATGAGGTTTTTTACCAGGTGTTCTTTCTCCTTTTTGAGCTTGAAGTACTCACCGCGGAATGGAATGATCCGATAGTTCACAGGTACGCCGGTGAGCTTAGCTACTTTGTCCGAAAACAGGCCAGAGCAGTTGATGACCAGACGGGCTGTCAGGGTTTGATGCTGGGTGATCACCTGAATGAAGCCTTTGTTTTCCTGTATGTCCAGAACCTTATTGTCAGGAAAGATGTCGCCACCAAAATGCCGGATTTTTTCTGCATACTTAGCTGCGACGGCTTTGTAGTCTATGATTCCAGTCTGAGGAACATGAATACCCTCAATGCCATTCACATGGGGCTCGTAATCGTTTAATTCCTCTTTATTGAGTTTTTTCATCCCGGTGAGGCCGTTTTGGATGCCTCGCTCATAGAGCATGTTTAGTGTGGTGATTTGCTCTTCGTTGGTGGCCACTACTATCTTGCCACAGAGCTCGTAGGGGATTTCTTCTTCGTCGCAAAACTTGATGAGTTTATGGTATCCATCCACACAGTTTTTGGCCTTCAGACTACCAGGCTTATAATATAGTCCTGAGTGGATCACACCACTATTATGTCCCGTTTGGTGGGTAGCCAGCCCTTTTTCTTTTTCCACTACGGCTACACGCAGTTTGGGATTGCTTTCTTTGATTTTGAGGGCAGATGCCAGGCCAACGATGCCTCCCCCAATTACGACTACATTATACATGCCTTTTCATACAGTTTGAACAGGCAAATATGTCGATTTTGATTTATTCTGGAACTTGGGTGGGGTGATTTTTATTCTCTGCCGCAAGAAGGGGGCAAGCCCTTCTTACGATGCAGATAAGCTATTATTCCTCCGCTTTGAAGTTGAGGGAGATGCTATTCATACAGTAGCGCTCTCCTGTGGGCTGTGGGCCATCGTGAAAGACATGCCCCAGGTGTCCACCGCATCGGGCACATTCCACCTCAGTGCGCACCATTCCAAATGATTTGTCCATTTTGAGTACTACAGAGTCTTTGGAGTAGGGTTCGAAAAAACTTGGCCAGCCCGATCCGGAATCGAACTTGGTGTCTGATTTGAATAATGGATTGCCGCAGGCAGCGCATTCATATATGCCATCAGCTTTATTATTGAGTAACTGCCCGGTAAATGCCCGCTCTGTACCCTTCTCTCTGAGTACGTGATATTGCTCAGGGGTGAGCTTCTCACTCCAGTCAGCATCGGTTAAATCTATTTTCTCTGGTTTGCTCATAATTCGATTAGTTTTGCCTCTTATTATACTCAATAACAGTTCAAAGTGTTTTTTCTTCCGTTCATCAAGTAAGCCTATTTTTTTGCAACAAAAGATGAAGAAATCCTTTTAACACATTTGACTTATCACAATCTATTAAAACTAACATGAAAAAAAGACAATGGATGATCCTTGGGATCACATTGGGGGTCTTGGTATTGGCTTTCGGCATGAGCTTTTTCTTTGCAGGACAAAAGGAAGCCCCGGAGATGAAAAAACCACCCGTAGTAAAGAAGTATGTCAAGACAGTTCCTGTTTCTTATGAGGACATCCAAACCCATGTAATGGCCTTTGGAAGGGTACAAACGGCTCAGTCTCTGGACTTGTTGTCAGAAGTTTCAGGGCGAATGTTTGAAGGTCAGGTGAGACTCAAGGAAGGGCAGAATTTCCGAAAGGGCACTTTGCTCTTCTACATAGACGATAAAGAAGCTACGCTCACTCTGAAGTCTCAAAAGAGCAATTTTCTCAGGGACATTGCGGCCATACTGCCTGATATGAAGATAGATCACTCTGGCAATTTTGAAGCCTGGGAGGCCTATTTCGCTTCTATAGATATTAACAAGGACTTACCTGAGTTGCCAGAGGCGAAATCTGAAAAGGAGAAAACCTTCATGGCTACCAAAGGGATCTATTCCACTTTTTACACCATCAAAAGTGCAGAGGAGCGATTGAAGAAGTATCGTTATTACGCGCCTTTCGATGGGAGTATCTCTGAAGTGAATATGGAATCAGGAGCGTTCATTAACCCTGGCACCAAGATTGGGACCATCATCAAGACAGGCTCGCATGAGCTGAAGGTATCTGTAGAGACCAAGGACATCCCATGGGTGCAGCTGGGCACTCCGGTTGAAATTTATTCGGAAGAAACCCAGCAGAGCTGGGCTGGAGAGGTGATACGAATGAGTGATTTTGTAAATCAAAATACCCAATCTGTAGATGTCTTTATTTCTATAGAGCCAGGAAAGCAGAAGATTTATGATGGTCAGTTTATACAGTCCGCCATTCCTGCCAGGAAGGTGGAAAACGGGATGATTATTCCCAGAAGTGCACTTTACAACTCCAATGAGGTTTTTGTGGTGGAAGACACGCTGCTGAAGGTCAAGCAGGTTTTTGTGCATCGTACCATGGATGAAAATGTAATCATCAGCGGGCTCGAGGTAGGTGAGGACCTGGTGGTAGAGCCACTGGTGAGTGCTCACAATAATATGATCGTGTTTAAGCTTGAGCAGAAAGACATAGATCGTGAAACCGGAGCGCCAGATTCTACTAACCCTCCAGTAGGTGGAAACCTTGGATCTAACTAAAAATTCAGACTATGAGTACTATAAAAGGTCTAGTAGCCTATTTTGTTAAGTATCCCATTCTAGCCAACATTCTGATTGCACTGACCCTGTTTGGTGGTGTGGTGAGTTTCCTGAATACGAAGAAATCCTTTTTTCCAACGGCTAAGGACAGGGTAATCAATATCGCTGTGACTTATCCGGGAGCCTCTCCTGAGGAGATGGAAGAAGGGGTGACCACCAAAATAGAAGAGGCACTCAAATCAACAGCTGGGATCGATGAGATCACTTCCACCTCTTCAGAAAATAGCGCAAGCATCTCCATTCTTACTTTTGACAACTACGACATAGACGAGGTATATACGGAGGTTAAAAATGCAGTAGATGGTATTTCTTCATTTCCGGTAGGAGCTGAAAAACCCATCGTTTACAAACAGCGTCAGCGCTCCACCGCGCAGTGGCTGGGTCTGACGGGAGATGTAAGTCTTAAAACACTCAAAGAATATGCTGAGGGGATAGAGGATGATCTTTTGGCTACAGGAGTAATCAGCCAGATCAACGTGTCTGGCTTTCCGCCTCTGGAGATATCTATAGAGGTAAGCGAAGAGACCCTGAGGAGGTATAACCTTACATTTGATCAGGTAGCCAGTGCGGTCAGATTGAACAACAGGGATATTTCTGCAGGATCTATTAAATCTGCCAATGAAGAGATTCTTATCCGATCCAAGGCCAAGGAAACAGAGGCTGATCAGATATCAGAGATTGTGGTGCGAAGTAATACTGATGGAAGCAAGCTGCTTCTGAGAGACATAGCAACGATCAAAGAACAGTTTGCAGATGAGCCTAGCAAGGCTTTGCTTAACGGTAAGCAGGCTGTTTTTTTGGAGGTAAGAAAACTGGAAGCTGAAGACCTGACAGAAATCTCTGAGGCAGTAGATGCCTATGTGAAGGATTTTAATGCCAAAAATGACGCTGTACAGCTGACTACCACCTGGGATTTCAATAACATGCTGACACAGCGTCTGGATTTGTTGACTTCTAATGGTTTGGTAGGGCTTCTGTTGGTTTTGCTTTCGCTTGGATTGTTTTTGAGCATCAGACTGTCATTTTGGGTGGCATGGGGTATCCCCTCATCTTTCCTGGGGATGTTCATCTTGGGGACATTTGTGGGACTCACAGTGAATATGATTTCGCTGTTCGGAATGATTCTGGTGATTGGTATTTTGGTGGATGATGGTATTGTGATCGCTGAAAATATCTATGCACACTTTGAGAAGTCGAAAAACCCCATACAAGCTGCTGTAAGGGGCACCCTGGAAGTACTCCCAGCGGTATTCACGTCGGTGGTTACCACGATTGTAGCATTCCTTCCTTTGTTGTTCCTCACAGGAGGATTCGAGTTTCTGAAGGATATGGCCTATGTGGTGATCTTTAGTTTGAGTTTCTCACTGCTGGAGGCATTTTTTATCCTGCCGGCTCATCTTGCCAGCAAGAAGGTGCTGAGTGTGAAGAAAGAAGACACCCGAAGTTATAAGATCAGAAAAGTACTGAACAATGGCATTGACTTCATGCGATATAAAGTGTATGGCAGGATGCTGAGCTACTCGATGAAGTACAGAATGGTATCCATGGCGGTGCTGCTTGGTTTTCTGATAGTAGTGAGCGGGCTTCTTGCAGGGGGGCAGATCAAAGCAACCTTTTTCCCTCAGATCCCATTCAATAGCTTCAATGTGAACATTTCCTTCAAACCCGGGGAGCGTGAGCAGAAGGTGGAGTCTTACCTGACAAGGTTCAATGATGCCATTTGGAAAGTGAATGATGACCTAAAGAAGGAGTTTGAAACAGAGAAGGAAATTATCACTTATACTTTCACCAATGTGGGCTTTTCTGGTGATGGTGAGAGCGGGTCACATGCGGGTAATGTAAATGTAATGTATGAAGAGTTGGACGAGTATGGGATCAACCAGTTTGACCTGATCAATAAAATCAGGAAGGAAATTGGGCCTGTACCCGAAGCTGAAAAGTTTAGTATTGGCGGAGGCAACCGATGGGGCAAGCCTGTTTCTATTATGCTGCTTGGTAAAAATTATACAGAACTCAAGGAAGCTAAGGACTTTTTGAAAGCAGAATTGGAGAATATCTCTGACCTGAAGGAGATTCAGGATAATGTGCCTGTAGGGCGAAGGGAGATGTTATTTGATTTGCGTCCTGAGGCCTATTTTCTGGGCTTGACGCACGATGACATCACACGTCAAATGCGTCAGGGTTTCTTTGGTGAGGAAGTGCAGCGCTTCATGAAAGGCAATGACGAGCTCCGTGTGTGGGTGCGTTATCCGAATAGTGGCCGTGAAAGTATAAGTCAGCTTGAAGATCTTAAAATTAAAACTGCTTCAGGGCAGGAATTCCCACTGACTCAGGTGGCTGATTATCGTATTGAGCGTGGGGTGTCCGGGATCAAACACTTCAATTCATCAAGGGCGGTGACGGTAGAGGCTGATTTGCAAGATCCTTTTGCAGAAGTGCCACCCATCATCAAAAGAATTGAGGACACGATTGTACCTCAGCTTAAAGCAAAATTCCCTTCAGTATCTATCGATTACGGAGGACAATCTAAGGAAAGCGCCCGTGCGGGTGCAGAGATAGGCTTGTTTTTCGGAGGGGCGTTTTTGTTGATTTTCTTTATTCTGATGATCACCTTCAGGTCCTTTTATCAAGCCCTCCTCATTGTAATCATGATACCCCTGGGTTGGTTTGGCGCCATGTTTGGGCATGGTGTAGAGTCATGGATCAGCGGTCGTGAGTTGCCCGTTTCCTTACTGAGTGTATGGGGTATGGTGGCACTCTCTGGGGTAATTATTAATGATGCCGTTGTGTTCTTGTCCAAGTTCAATTCGTTGGTGAAAGACGACGGGCTAACGGTGTATCAGGCAGCATATGAAGCCGGAATCGCCAGATTCAGAGCGATCATGCTGACATCTCTGACCACAGTGCTTGGTTTATACCCACTGATCAAAGAAACCAGCTTTCAGGCTCAGTTTCTGATTCCGATGGCCATATCTGTGGCTTATGGGGTGCTGATAGGTACTTTCATCATTCTTTTGTTCTTCCCCGTTCTGATTCTGGTATTCAACGATTTCAGAAGGGCATTGCGATGGTTGTGGACTGGTGAGAAACCTTCCAGAGAAGATGTGGAGCGTGTACTGTTGGATGAGAAGCGCCTGGAGGAATACAAGGAATCAGCTTAAATCATTACTTTTTTTAACAAGACAATTTTGAAGTAAATGAAGTATTATACTTTACTCATTCTTTTTATAGCCGGTGGTTGGTTGGCACGGGCCCAAGAGCCACTTTCGCTTAGTGATGCCATTGCCATTGGGTTGGATAAGAACTACGACATCCGCATTGAAAAGAGAAACGTGGATGTGGCCACCAATAATAATTCCTGGGGTGAGGCTGGGATTTTACCTTCCATTTCCCTCGATCTTCAAAGTCAGAATAGCATTAGAAATCAGCAGTCGGACAATCAATTTTTTGGGGGGCAATTATTTCCAGGATTTGAGCTGAACGACCAGCGGGCTTATGCGCTTACTCCTTCTTTGCAGGTGAGTTGGTTGATTTTTCAGGGCAATAAGGCTATTATCAGTAAGCGAAGACTGGATCAGCTGCAAGCCGAATCCATGCAAAATGCCGATGTAGTAGTATCGAATACCCTGCAGGCCATCATACTTGCCTATTACATGGCCGCTCTTGAGAAGGAGCGCCTGGATGCTTTTGAAAAGCAACTGGCACTCAGTAGAGATAGGTACGACTATACCAACACCAAGTACGAAATGGGAAGTGCTGTTACCACGGATCTACTGCTTGAGGAGAACAACTACCTCACGGACTCTGCCAATTACATCAACCAGATGTTGACGTATCACAATGCCATCAGAGCACTGAATGTGCTGCTGGTGAGTGATGATATTAATAAGGACTACACCCTGACTGATGATCTCAAACTGGAGGAGTATGACTACCAATACGAGGACCTGGAAGCGGTGATGCTTTCAGAAAATGTGGATCTAAAGAAAATCTATATTTCCCAGTCTATTTTGGAAACACAGGTGAGACAGAGCCGGGCAGATCTCTTCCCCACGGTAAGACTCAATGGTGGATACAATTGGAACAGAAGTGTGTCTGACCTTACCAGTGCGACGTACATAGGGCCCAATCCCGATTATGAAAACCCACCAGAGCCATTGGTTTCCAAATCAGGTACCTATTTTGCCAATTTCACTTTGAGTTTCAATCTATTCAATGGCGGCAAAGTCAACCGTGCCATTCGCAATAGCATCGTGCAGGAGGATATTGGAAACCTCAGGATAGATCAACTGGAGACTAGTCTGAAGCGAAGCCTGAGTGAAGCGTATGAGCGGTATCAGATCAGAAAACAACTGTATGGAATCAATGCACTGAATGAACGATCTGCGGCCACTAATTTGAGCATCTCACAGGAAAAGTTCAAAGGAGGCACCATCAACTCATTTGATTATCGGGTGGTTCAGAATAACCACCTGGCGGCCACTAACCAGAAGCTACAGGCCCTGTACAATTTGATCGATTCTAAGGTGGAGCTGATGCGCCTTACCGGAGGGCTGATTTCTGAGAATGGCTCGGTGAGCGATCAGTAAGCATCCCTTACCGCTTCAAGCACCCGCTGCATTTCTCTCTTCACGTCACTGACAGGGGAAAGGTAGTTGTTATTCATGAAGGAAAAGATGAGGATCCTGCCCGAGTTGGTCTTGATGTAACCGCTTAGACAATGATTGTTGCTAAGTGTTCCGGTTTTGGCAAAAACATAAGGAGGGTTTCCAGGATACCAGTTTTTCAGAGTGCCGGAGACACCTCCTGTGGGAAAAATCATTGTGATTTCATTCCACGATAGCTGACCATAGATGAGGGCAAGTATTTCCACAAGGGCTCTGGGGGTAAATAGATTATATCTCGAAAGCCCCGATCCATCCACCCACTGTATGGGCGAAGAAAGGTGCCATTCTGAAAGGAGGTGATTTCTGAAGGCGTCCGGATTGTTATATCCGCTATATCTGGCCGCTGTGATGAGGAGCTGCTCGGCCAGAAAATTATCGCTGCGTTGCATCATGAGGGTAAGTGCAGGGACCAGTGCCTCATTGTACAGCGTGGTGTAGTTGCTAAGAGGAGCTTTGCTGAAGGATACCGGAGCATTGGTAGTATCTGACAGGAGCCTTGCCAGAAGCTCATTGCTGTAGTCAAATGGAATTTTCCTTTCAAATGAGGAGGTGTCGTACTCCATCCAGATATTGAAAAGATTGAATTTGCGTTCCCTGTAAACAAGACTCCCGGGTTTTTCTCCTACAAATAAGCTGATGTAGTCTTCGAAAAAAGCGGGCACCACACTCAGTGTGTCCCTGTTAAAAATTCTGACTTCATTACCATAAATGGGCATCCAGGATCGCTCCGTTTGGTAGCTGTATTGATAATCGTCCCAGGCCCACCCAGGCCCAAATGGGGTGAGTTCGTTATCGGGCAAATGAATCTCTATTGGCTTGTTTTTGAGTCGGTTAATTACCGACTGATTGGGAAAGTCTGTGTGTAGAAAGGTAGGGTCTCCCATTGGCTCCAGCCGGATAGTATCAGCCATTTGTTGAACCAGAAATGAAGGAATGGAATCGGGAAGAGAGGTAAGGCATGCGTAAGTGGTTAGGATTTTTGTGTTGGAAGCAGGAGTAAAGTGCAGATCTGCATTTTTTGTTTTCAGATACTTCCCTGATAGCGGATCATAAAGTACAAATCCCGAGAATTCGTTTCTGAAAATTTCCGAGTGTTTCAGATATGCATCAATATCTCTGGACGTGGCCAGTTTTCGCAGGGAGTTACAGCCGAAGAGCATAATCACTAAAACACAAAATATTGCAATATGCCAGAATGGTTGATTTCTCATGTTGTCAATAAAAATCCGCTTTTATTTAGAATTATGCTGGATTTTAGGCTATTTTAGGAAGGAATAAAAGTTAACCATTATTTTTTTTGTAATATTTTTGTTTTTATTTTGGCATTGCCAATATGGACTAATTTCTAAGCCATTACAATTCACCAAATGAGTATACTCGACCTAATCACGTTATTAATATTTCTAGCCGCTGTATTTACCTTAATTAACATCACGGTTCTCAAACTTCCAAGTACTATTGGGCTGATGGCTATTGCCCTCATGATGTCCGTGGCAATCCTATTGGCTGGTTATATATTTCCGTCCGTTACCCGGGGTGCGGAGCATATCATCACAGAGTTCGATTTCAAAGAAGTTCTGCTTGGTGTCATGCTGAACTTCCTCCTTTTTGCCGGGGCCTTGTCTGTTGATTTGAAGAAACTTCTGGAAGAAAGAGTGGCCGTGTTAGTATTGGCTACAGTAGGTACGCTTCTCTCCACTTTCATTGTGGGTACTTTGGTTTACTACATTTTCCCTGTGCTGGGTGTCGAGATTGATTATATCTTCTGTCTCCTATTCGGAGCATTGATTTCTCCTACAGATCCGATTGCGGTGCTGGCCTTGATTAAGAAATTTGGGATGTCCAAGAATCTGGAAATTAAGATTGCGGGCGAATCTCTTTTTAACGATGGAGTAGGGGTGGTTATCTTTTTGACCATATTAGGAATAGCTCAGTCTACCTATGGTGGAGCCGAGGCTGCTCATGGAGCTCATGGAGCAGGTGAAATCACAGCATCTTCTGTAGCCCTCTTGTTCGGTCAGGAGGTTGTAGGTGGTGTCTTGATGGGCGCGATATTCGGTTTCTTAGGCTTTAGGCTTCTAAACTTTATTGACAATGACCATGTGGAATTGGAAGTGCTTGTTACCCTTACCCTCGTAATGGTTGGAGGAAGACTTGCTGAGCTAATCCACGTTTCTGGACCACTAGCCATGGTGGTGATGGGACTCTTTATAGGCAATGAAGGGAGAGATGAGAAGTTGGCCAACGCCACCGGAGAGTATGTGTTTAAGTTTTGGCACTTGCTGGATGAAGCCCTTAATGCTATTTTGTTTATCCTGGTAGGCCTGGAGATGATTGTGATTGCAAATACCTTCTCACCTACGAGCTTCCTTGTAGGAGGTGCTGGCATCCTGATTGTGCTTACTGCAAGGTTTATTGGAGTATCCCTCCCTATAAAAGCCATGTCTATTTTCCGTACTTTTGAACCGAAAACGATTATTATTCTTACTTGGGGAGGTTTAAGAGGAGGGATATCAGTAGCCTTGGCACTTTCTCTCGCTGAATTCACCTGGATGGAGCCAGTCATTAAGGAGACCATTTTGTTCACAACGTATTGTTGTGTGGTTTTCTCCATTCTGGTTCAAGGCCTTACAATGGGATTTTTATTGAAGGATTAAAATAATAAAAACGATTACTTATGAAGATTAGCATAGCTGAGGGTTTGTATTTGATTGCCCTTGACGATGAAGAAGGACGCCTTTTAGCTGCGGCTGAAAAGACGATTGTGCCAGGACTGATTAGTGCTGCTATTCTTGAGCTTCACCTTCTGAAGAAGGTAGGGCTGAAAGACAATAAGATTTCGTCTGTGGAGCAGTCTGGTACCGGCAACGGTATTCTGGACGGTATTTTGAGAAAACTCAAGACCGGCTTGGACTTTCTGGATGCTGTGGAAGATCTATCGCATCATTTTAAGGATATACAGGAAGACCTTAATCAGCTATTGGTTCAGAGAGGAATTCTGAGGAAAGAGGCTACAAAACTCATGTGGATACCACTTTCAGAGAGAATGGATAATGCTAATTACTCTTTCGAACAGGATATCAGAAACAGTCTGAAGACCATTGTATTCAAGAGCGCTAAACCGACCATATCTTTTGTGATTTTAATGTCCTTGATCTACGACTGCCAAATTCTGAGCGAGGTTTTTAGAGATAAGGATGAACTGATCGATGCTGTGAAAGTGGCCAAGGATATGGTGGACTCACCAGTACTTACTCCGGAAGTTTCTACGGCGCTAAAAGAACTGAAGAAGTATTTTGGAAACTAAATGAAGAGTTATGAGAAGACTACTCCTTACCCGGAGTAGTCGCTCTGCTACTTCTAAGATTGCTTTCTTCTAGTTGTAATAACTCTGTTTCCTCCTCATTTAAGTAGTAGTTAAATAACCGGTTGAAATCCTCGTTCACTTGCTCAACTGGTCTTTTGCTGATAGCAGCATAGGTCAGCACCTGAAAATCTCTCATCGTCCGCAAATAAGCCATCACGGTGTCTTGCTTTTCCATCAGCTTATTGGCTCTGAAAGCCATAAAACCAAAACCTTCGTGCGGATTGTTGTTGTCTTTCTCCAGGATGAGGTATTCTATGCCATCCACAGTGATTTTATCAAAGTTAAAGACGATATCCTCGTGAATTTCTCTGGGCCTGAATGCCTCACCCTCGTTGATGTCACGATTTTCACAGCCATAAATCGTAAGCACTGTGACTATGGTAATTGCTAAACGTCTGTAGGTTTTCATTTCTTATTCTTAGATGTCTCTCTGATATATCCTTCGTCCACTCCGAATACTTTTCTCAAAAGCTTAAAGGCTTTGCCATTCATGATGATGATAACATAGTCCCCCGGAGCTATTTTAAGCTCACCCAGTGGATTTTTGATCAGTCTTTTGTTGCCGTACTTATCCCTTTTGGTAATGCCTATCAGTACCGCATTGAAACGCTTTTTGAGGTCGAAAAACACTTCCTGATAGGCTTTGCCCACGTAGGGGTTGGTGGGAATGACAAGAAGCTGCTTGATATCATAATCACCGTCACCTCTGGCAAATGACATAATGGATTCACTATAGCTGGCTACGTCCGGCTCGAACATGTAGGAGGCTAGTAGTTTAGAGGAGATTTCGTGCTTGGATATGGTGTTGGTAACTCCGGCACTCACAAAGGTGTTTTTGAGATCACCGTTATCGAGAGTGACTACATAATCGAGGTTTGGGAATATCTTCTTAAGGTTCAGGATATAGACCAGCTTTTCTGTGTCATTGTCCAGATTTACAAAGACAATAGAAGATTGTTCAATGTTGGTTTTCTTGAGGAGTTCCTGGCTGCCAAAATCACCGTACAGTGTAAAAATGTTTTTGGTTCCATACAGATCTTTGATGTGATCGATGTCCTCCCGATTGTTGGTAAATATAGCTACCTGTTTACCTACACCGATCAATTGTTCGAGGACCATTTTTCCGAACTCATTCCATCCGATGATCACCGCGTGGCCTTCGAATGTCGTGCCATTGTAGCCTAGTTTTTTATTTTCCTGAATAGTAGCCATAAGGTTAGTGAATTGACCAATTAATAATCCGTAAATACCCAAACTCAAAAAGATGAAAATGTAGCCAATAGCTCGCCCATATACCGTGGCGGGGAACAGGTCTCCGTAGCCCACAGTAGTAAGCGTGACGATAGAATACCACACGGCATTCTGCATATCTCTTATTGCCGACTGGTTGCTGTCTTTTTCCACATATACCAGAGCGGCGAGTAGTAGAAAATATACAATAAAGCCCGCAACAATTTTAATGGCTATGCTAAACGTCTTATTATTTATGAGGTCTTTGAGCATGTGATGATCTTACAAACGAACCAAATATATATAAAAGGTTTCTCTTATAGTTCAATTCTTTGCCGATTGATAACTTTGAAGAGATAGTTTGGATATTCTGGCCAATTTGCTGAAATATTAAGATTCAGTCGAAAAAATCTTGCGAACATTTTTGGTTTTGGTTATGAAGTAATCCACGAAATGTTATATTTCTGAGGAAATGTTTCACTTTTCTTGGTGTGGGGTCGATGACCACCCGATGTTATCAGTTTTGGAGAGGTAGATGCCGAAGGGGAGAAAAGCATGAATGAGGGGATGTTCTATGGGAAGTCAAATTATCGGTATTTCAAGAAAACTAATTGAAAATTATTTTTATTATAATGTATTATCCTTTTATTTTATGAATTAATAAAAATTACCATTATTCTTTGAATCTCACGTACTCTCAATAAAAAAATTATCCTATGCAAAGACACACTTATGATTATGGTGTAATTGGCAATTGTGCATATACCGCTCACATTCACACTGACACCAGCATAGCCTGGATGTGCTGGCCGAGATTTGACAGCAGTTTTATTTTTGGTAGCCTGCTGGATAAGGAAAAGGGAGGTGAGTTTTCTGTGAAGCCACTGGAGCCTGATTTTCAGACCAAACAGTATTATGTAGAGAACACCAATATTCTCTGCACAGAAGTGGTTTCAGAAACCGGAAAGTACCGGGTGACTGATTTTGCACCACGGTTTTATCAGAATGATCGTTACTATCGCCCCCTCATGCTGGTGAGGAAGATAGAGCGTCTGGATGGTAATCCCAGATTGGTGGTGAAATGTGCACCTAAAGGAAATTATGGTGAAATCACCCCACAGGCTACGATGGGGAGTAATCATATCCAATTTTTGGGACTGGATGCCCACGTGCGTTTGACCACCAACATCTCCCTCAACTATGTGATGAGCGAAGAGAGTTTTGTCTTGAACGAGAATAAGTACCTGGTCTTTACCTACGGAGCACCGCTTGAAGGGCCACTGCTAGAAACCATTGAAAATTTTCTATACAAAACGAAAAATTATTGGCGTGATTGGGTGAAGACAGCCAATATTGTCAACTTTTATCAGCGTGCAGCCATCCGGTCAGCTCTTATCCTTAAAATTCACCAGTATGAGGATACCGGAGCGATAATAGCAGCAGCTACTACCAGTTTGCCTGAGTCGCCCGGGAGTACGCGAAATTGGGATTATCGCTATTGCTGGATGCGGGATACCTACTATACCCTCAATGCCTTCAATAACATTGGCCACTTTGAGGAGTCCGAAAAGTATTTTCACTACATTCTCAATACCACGATAGAGGAGACCAATCGCTATCAGCCACTCTACGGCATTAGTGGACAGAAAGCCCTCATAGAGAAGGAACTGGATCTGGCTGGCTACATGGGGAATCAGCCAGTGCGTATTGGAAACGACGCATACACACACATTCAGAATGATGTCTATGGGCAGGTATTGATCTCATTGTTACCTCTTTATGCGGATAAGCGAATTATATTCACCGAGCGATTTGACTCATCGGAGTTGGTGAGCAAAACTCTGGATATGATTGAGAAGACGTTTGACGAAACGGATGCTGGTTTGTGGGAATTCAGAAATTTGCGTCAGCATCATTGCTATACGTATCTTTTTCACTGGACTGGCAGTAGTGCCGCGCTGAAGATTGCCGAAGTGATAGGGGATAAGGCCATGGGGGAAAAGGCTGCTCGTTTGCAAAAGCGCTCTCGGGAGATGATTCAGAAATGCTATGTGCCTTCGAAGAAGGGCTATGCTCAGGCTGTAGGGGTGGAGCGGATGGATGCCAGTACCTTACAGCTCATTATGATGAACTATCTGGATGGCAACACACAGGAAGCAAAAGATCATCTGAAAGCATTGGAGAAGGAGCTACATGCGAAAGATGGACTCTTCTACCGCTATAAGCATCAGGATGATTTCGGCGCTCCGGAGACTACTTTTCTTATTTGTGCATTCTGGTACGTAGAGGCTCTGGCCTGTGTGGGCAGACTGGATGAATCCATCAAGTATTTCGAGAACATCCTCTCTTACTCTAACCACGTGGGGCTACTCAGTGAAGATGTCAACGAAAAGGATGGTGGTATGTGGGGTAACTTCCCCCAGGCGTATAGCCATGTAGGTCTGCTCAATGCAGCCTCCAGAATTGCCAGAAAACTTGATAAGCCTGACTTCTTATAGCAGGCTTTTCAGGAGTTTTCTAATGTCATGGAAGTCAGTGACCCGGTATTTGGCTGCTGATGAGGTGGTGCCTACCTTGATGGTGTAGGCACTATCTGGCATGACCTTGAAAGTGTCCTCATCTGTCCAATCGTCACCGCAGGCCATCACAAAATCTGAGGGGTGCTTATTGAGCCATACAGTGGCGGCACGCCCTTTATCTATTTCAGAGTTTTTGATTTCCACTACCTTATTGCCTTCCAGCACTTTCAGGTTTCTGTCTACAGTAATGTATTTCAGGTGGCTGGTGAGTTCTCTTGTTCGGGCCTCTCCAAGTCCGGTTTCTACCTTTCTGTAGTGCCAGACCAGTGAGTAATCCTTTTTCTCCACAAAACTTCCGGGAGTACGATCCACATATCCATCCAATACCTTCATGATTGGACCTTTCCAATTGTCATTTAGGCTGGTAAGTGTCCTGAATTTCTTCCCTCTTTCTTTGATCCAAACTCCGTGCTCGGCTATGATTTCCAGGTCAAAGTCTGATAGCCACTCCTCAAGGGTGTCTCTGCCTCTGCCACTGATTACCACCACGCGGTTTTTCTTGTCTGCGGTTAGTTTGGCAAGGATCGTCTTCAGTCCTTTATCAGGTTTGGTTTTCAATGGATCACTGTCAAACCCTACAAGGGTGCCATCATAGTCCAGGAAGATCATTCGCTTCTTGGCGGCCTGATAACTCTTAGTGAGTCTGGAAGTAATGGTTTTATCCAGTAGTTGGGTCTCCAGTGCCTTCTGCTCATGTTTGATGTGGTGGAGACGCTCCATAAAAAGGTTGACCCAATGATGAATGTTATACCTCTGCAGCGATCGCTGCATGCTGATCATATTGGCCATCTGCTTTTTGACAGGCATCGTCAGAGCTGTTTTGATGGCATTGACCAACTCTCCCATGTCGTTGGGATTGATGAGGATGGCGTCTGAGAGTTCTTTGGAAGCTCCGGCCATTTCGCTGAGGATCAGGACACCCTTTTTGTCCAGCTTACTCGCGATGAATTCCTTACATACCAGGTTCATCCCGTCTCTCATAGGAGTGACCATGGCCACTTCCGCCATTCGGTAAAACGCAGAAAGTGCGTTGAGAGGGAAGGATCGATAGAAGTAGTGAATGGGTGTCCAGTTCAATCGGGAATAATTTCCGTTGATCCGCCCTACCAGGAGGTCTATTTCCTCTTTGAGTTCCTTGTATTTACCCACCTGATCTCTTGAGGGCACCACGACCATGAGCAGAGATACTTTTTCTCTGTAGTCCGGGTTTTGTTCCAGAAACAATTCGAAGGCTTTGAGCCTTTGTGGAATACCCTTGGAGTAGTCGAGCCTGTCGATTGAGAGTATGAGCTTCTGAGCACCGATGGATTCTCGATATCGGGCCTCTCTTTCCAGGGTCTCTTTTGCGGCAGCAGATTCGGCATATTTGTCATAGTCAATACCCATGGGTAGGGCATCCACCATCACTTTTCTGTTGTCTACATTGATCATGCCATTGCTATTGCCCAGCCCCGCCAGTCTGTTGACCGACGAAAGGAAGTGCCTCATGTCATCATAGGTGTGGAACCCGAGGAAGTCAGCTCCCAACATGCCCTCCAGCAGCTCCCTTCTCCAGGGTAGTAGTCTGAAGGATTCGTAGGAGGGGAATGGGATGTGCAGGAAGAAGCCAATGCTTGCCTTTGGGGCAAATTCCCTCAACATTTCAGGCAAAAGCAGCAGCTGATAATCGTGTACCCAAATGGTGTCTTCTGGCTCCAGTACCTCAGCGATGGCACGGGCAAATTTGCGATTTACCTTCTGATAGGCACGCCACATGTCATCATCAAATACGATGTATTGATTGAAGTAGTGAAAATTGGGCCAGAGGGTTTCGTTGCTGAAGCCTTCGTAGAACTCTTCGATTTCGGTATTGGTGAGAAATACCGGCTTCATGCTCTCTGTTTTCAGCTTTTTGGTGATCTCTTTCTGATGATCTGCTTTAGAAACCGCCAGGCCAGGCCAACCAATCCAGATGTTGTCACCATCTTTGTAGATAGACCCTAGTCCGGTGGCAAGTCCACCTTCGCTGGGCATGTAGTTATATTTACCGTTCTCCTGAGAGATTTTTACAGGTAATCTATTTGATACGATGATCGTTTTGGCCATAATACTTTACTTTCTCTTTTAAAGATACAATCCTTAGTCCTCTTTTGTTAGAAAAGAGTGATGGGTCAATGCAAAGAATGGGCCGGGGCTTTACCCAAAGTTATTTCTTAATCTTATCTTGGTTAGTCTTCGTTTGGTGTCCAGAGGGAAATCACCTTTCATCATCCAGTCATAAAAGCTGGGCTCTTTTTGTAAAACTTCTGACACGAGCTTGCCGCGATGCTTTCCGAAATTGAAGGTTTCCTCTCCTTTATCGTTGTAGACCATCCTGCCAGCTAAATCCACCATTTTCTGATTGGTTAGTTCATGAAGGATGTTCATGTCATTTTTGATTGTACCCAATTCTTTTCCCAAAAGATCCTTAACAGACTCACCTTCATACTTGTCTATCTGAGCCATAAGTACCTCGTAGGTTGCCTGAGTATCAGCCAGGGCACTGTGGGCATTTTCCAGGGGTTTGCCACAGTAAAACTGATAAGCTGCTGAGAGGTTTCGTTTTTCCATCAGATGGAAAATTTTCTGAGCATCCACCAGTTTTCGGTTATCCACCTCAAAATCTACATTCGCTCTTAAGAACTCCTCTACCAACATGGGCACATCAAACTTAAGGATGTTGAACCCGGCAAGATCACAACCTTCCAGCCATGTAGCCAGTGATTTAGCTACTTGCTTGAAGTTGGGTTCGTCCTTGACATCTTCGTCATAAATACCATGAATCAAACTGGTTTCCAGGGGAATAGGGATGGTGGGGTTGATGCGACGGCTTTTTTCTTCTACGGTGCCATCTGGCATTACTTTGAGTAGCGCCATCTCCACTATTCTGTCATTGGCAATATTGGTGCCTGTGGTCTCCAGATCAAATACGACCAATGGGTTTTTTAATTTGAGCATTATGCCTTTGATTTTAGAGCTGAGTAAAACTGATCATCAGAGACGCCAATGCGGTTGAGCAATGCCTTGGCTCCGGCAGCATGATGAGGGAACCGGTCGTTGTCCGTCTTGTAGATCACAGCCCCTCCATTCGTTTTCAAAGAAAAACCACCTGGAACCGGCTCTGCATCAAGAGAAGTATATTCTATCTCTTTTACATCCTCACGCTCCTTTTTTCCCATGAGTAAAGCCACATCGTCATCCTCAAAATAGAGGAAACAACCCGCCTTGGGTAGATTGTCGGCTAAGGTCTCAAACTCTGCCAGGTAACTATCGAAGGAGTTGTAAGAAGAAGGGATGTCTTCTTCTATTTTGTGAATCAAAAGAATATGAATGCCTAATTGATGAAAGATGGCTTTTCCGTTATGCAAGGCATCACCACCCTTCATGATCACAATGGGAGCGTCTGTGCTGGTGAATTCAATGCCAATGGTGTAGAAATCGGCAGGTTTCTTGATGTGCTTTAGAACGATCTCTACTATTTCGAAAATTTCATCTACACCATGGTTGCCTCCAATGTATATGCGCTGTTTATTTTTTAATAGGTCTGTGTTTATCTGCATGGGTTTGTCATCTCTGAATTTCAAAAATAAACCAAAAAGGATCGGGGGCAAACTTTTAGACACATTACACAGGAACTAGATTTATCCACAGGGTGGTTTGTTGGTAAGTGGTGCAAAATCACCCGAGTTGGAAAGGTGTCAAATCGCAGCCTAGTGTCTAAGTTTGCTTAAGGAATTTAAAACGTAAAAAATGGAGGGAGGGAAATCATCCGCACTAAAGACCACAGCTAAAAACAGGAGACTCACTGTAGGGGATCTTTCCAGGCAACTGGGAAAAGTGCCACCACAGGCGGTGGAAATTGAGGAAGCTGTGCTGGGTGCCCTGATGCTCGAAAGAGATGCCCTCACCAATGTAATCGAAATATTAAAACCTGAGAGTTTTTACAAGGATGCTCACAGGATGATCTTCGAAGCGATTGTTCAGCTGTTTAATAACAGTGAGCCTGTGGACATCAAGACGGTTGTTCACCGCCTAAGGAAGAATGGGCACCTGGATATAGTAGGGGGAGCTTATTACGTGTCGGACCTCACGACCAAAGTGAACTCGGCAGCCAATATTGAGTATCACGCGCGGATCATCGCTGAGCAATCCATCAAAAGAGAACTTATTCAGATTTCCTCTGAGATCCAGCAGGATTCATATGAGGACACCACCGACGTTTTTGATCTTTTAGATAAAGCGCAGCAGGCTCTTTTTGATGTGTCTGAGTCCCATATCAGGAAAAACTATGATAAAATGAATGCCCTGATGCATCAGGCCATTCAGGAGATCGAAGACCGAAAAAACCAAAAAGACGGCCTCACAGGTATTGCCAGTGGATTCACCTCTCTGGATCGGATTACCTCAGGTTGGCAGCGGTCAGATTTGGTCATTATTGCGGCCAGGCCGGGTATGGGTAAGACCGCTTTTGTCGTATCTGCATTGAGGAATGCCGCCATTGACTTCAAAACACCTGTGGCCATCTTCTCACTGGAGATGTCTTCCGTACAGCTGGTACACAGGATGGTTTCTGCAGAAGCCGAGCTGGAGAGTGATAAACTGAGACGAGGAAACCTGCAGGCTTATGAGTGGCAGCAGCTGATCAGCAAGACAGGGAAGCTTTCAGAAGCCCCCATTTTCATTGATGATACACCCGCATTGAGCATTCTGGAGCTTCGTGCCAAAAGCCGAAGACTCGTAGCGCAGCATGGAGTGTCCCTCATAGTGATTGACTACTTGCAGCTGATGACGGGCGATACCTCCAAGAGTAGTGGTGGTAATCGTGAACAGGAAATTGCTTCGATATCAAGGGCATTGAAAGGAATAGCCAAGGAATTGAATGTGCCAGTGATTGCTCTGTCACAGTTGAGTAGAGCAGTGGAAACACGAGGTGGTGACAAACGTCCACAGCTTTCCGACCTTAGGGAATCTGGATCTATCGAGCAGGATGCCGATATGGTAATGTTCCTTTACCGACCTGAATACTACGGCATGACTCAGGATGAAAATGGTATGCCATTGCAAGGGATTGGGGAAGTGATCATTGCTAAGAACAGACATGGTAAGTTGGAAAATGTTCAACTGAAATTCATCGGTAAATTCACCAAGTTTGAAGACCTGGATGCATCCATCAGTGCTACCAATGACACTTATGGAAGTTCCTTCCCAACCACCGGTCCTTCTAATTCGGATTTCACCATTACCATACCAAGTAAGGCTAACAAGAAGGATGGTGGTGATGATGAAATGCCTTTCTAGATGAAAGCGATTGTTGTCAGAGCGATTGATCAAAAGTATCAGCTGGAGTTTTCAGAAGTTTCTGATCCGGTTTTGAAGCCGGGCCACTGTCTGGTAAAACTAAAAGCTGCTGCTCTTAATAGGCGTGACTACTGGATTTCCGTAGGGAAATATCCAGGCATCAAAGATGGTGTGGTTTTGGGCTCGGACGGGTGCGGAGAGGTAGAAGCTGGTGAGCCGGCCTGGATGGGCAAGTCTGTGCTGATCAATCCAAACATCAACTGGGGGAATAACCCCGAGCATCAATCTTCTCAATACTCTATTCTGGGTACCCCTGAAAATGGAACTTTCGCAGAGTATCTAATGGTACCAACAGATCGGTTGATCGAAAAACCCCACTATTTGAGTGATACAGAGGCTGCTGCATTCCCACTGGCTGCCCTCACCGCATATAGGGCGGTATTCAGAAAGGCCAACGTTCAGAGAAATCAAAAAGTCCTGGTCACGGGTGTAGGAGGCGGGGTGTCTCAGTTCGCTTGTACTTTTGCTTTGGCTGTTGGTGCTGAAGTGTACGTGACCAGCAGCAGTGACGATAAGCTGACAAGAATGATGAGAATGGGTGCCTCCGGCGGGTTCAACTATACTGACGCGGGCTGGGTGAAAGAGACAGGCGGAAAAGTGAATAAGTTTGACGCCATCATTGACAGTGCAGGGGGGAATGCCATTAATGATTACCTGAGACTTATTCAGCCGGGAGGCCGTATTGTGGTGTATGGCAGCACCACGGGAAAAACGGAAGGACTTGATTTATTCAGATTGTTTTGGTCGCAAGCATCCATTGTGGGGTCTACCATGGGCAACGATGAGGAATTTGCGTCTATGGTTGATTTCATTACCAGCCATCAGATTAAACCAATCGTTGATTCCGTACATCCATTTGCAGAGGGTGTTGAGGCTATACGCCAAATGGGAAGCTCCAGTCAATTTGGTAAGGTGGTGCTGGAGATGATATAAAAAAACGTCTGACCTGAGCCAGACGTTTTCAAGATGAGATATTTCAGCGATGCTCAGGGTTTGATGCCCATGACTAAAATGTCCTCGGTTTGGTCTTCTTTACCTTTCCAGTTTTCCAGTTCTGTGGTAATATTTATTTTCTGGTCGGCCATGGATTTTCCGGCACCCTTCTCCAGGAGTACCCTGAATTTGGTGGTGGAATATCGCTTGCCGCTTTCATTCAGTTGGTTCGGAAATCCTTCTGTACACAGGAAGAAAGCGTCACCTTTTGAGTAGTCTATTTTGACTCGTTCAAATTTCTTTTGAGCTTTCCCGGACATACCCAGCGGAACATCCAGCCCTTTAAATTCTGTAAGGATACTATCTAGCTTTTTGGCATATAGCTTTACACCTGATCCCGACCCTGAATAATAAACCCTCCTTCGGACCGTATCTACCAATAGCATCCCAATTTCTACACCTTTTCTCACTTCCTCGTCGGCTTTGGATTGGCCAAGTGCCATGGTGAGCTTTTGATCCAGAATTTCGAGCACTTTCTCTGGGGCTAATATTTTTTTGATTCCCACTATCTCATTGAGCTGAGAGATGGTAAGTGCCGTAATAAATGCACTCGAAATGTCGGGATCCTGGGAGGTGGCGGCTATGGCGATGTTGTATCCTTTTTCCTTGCCATGCCAGTAAAATCCCGACGATACCTTTCCTTTCGGTTTCAGTAAAAGGAAAGAATCTTCAAATACGCTGGTGATGGAGTGTTCTTCTCCGAGTAGCACATCCTGCATGTTGCCGATGACATCCATTTTATCCTTGTAAAAAGAAAGCTCCACCAGATCAACCGACGAGGTGCTCTTGTCCCTTTGCTCCTCGATGATACCGGAGAGGTACCTTACAGCCTTTAAAGTGGGTACCACATTGCCAGAGTCGTCGAGGTATTGTACACCTTCGTTTTTGATCAGATTGATGCGGGTTTCTCGAGGCAGGTTGAGGTATTCATCCACTTTGAAGAGGTTGTATGCCCGCTCGCCCACTCTTACTGATACTTGACTCACCGTTTGCTCAGGTAGTTCATCCAGCTCCATGGACTGAACCTGCGCTCCAAATATGGCGCCATCTACCTCTTCATTAGGGGAGAGTCTAAGTCCGATTGTGGATTTAATCAACATGAAAATGAGGTAGGAGACCCCTACAGTGAATACGAAGCACACGATGATCCCAAAAATTTGTACGACGAGTTGAGTGCCTCTGCCGTGCATGAGGAACTCTTCTTTTCCGAAAAGCGCTACGCAAAGTGTACCGAATACGCCACCAAATCCATGCACTGGAATGGCACCAACGGGATCATCCAACTTCCATTTTTCTGAAATAATGATATATGAAATATTATGAATAACACCGGCGAGTAGCCCAATGATCAAACTACTGATAGGGGAGACCACGTTGCAGCAAGCCGTGATGGCTACCAACCCGGTGAGAGATCCGCCAATGATCTTTTCTATCAGGTCCTGATTTTTTTGAAATATTTTGGCGTGTAGATAAGCGCTGAAACAAGCGCCAGCCGCTGCCAGGTTGGTGTTGAGAATGATGAGGGGCACGGAGGTATCAAAGGCCAGGGCACTGCCGCCATTGAATCCCCACCAGCCCAGCCAAAGGATCATCACGCCCAAAACGCTGTATGCGTAATCAGAAGCTTTCACCGGGATGAGTGTGCCCTTGGAGGTGAATCGTCCCAGGCGGGGCCCTACCATCCAAATGCCGACCAGACCTACCCAAGCGCCTACAGAGTGTACTACAGTGGAGCCGGCAAAGTCCATAAACCCAAGACCAGCAAGCCATGGTTGATTGTCTTCATTGAGTAGGTTTCCCCAGGCCCAGTGGCCAAAAATAGGGTATATCAGAACCGCGGTAAATAACGATGCTATGAAGTACGGCGCCAGGGCGGTCCTTCCAGACATAGCACCGGAGACGATCGTAAGAGCTGTGCCTGCAAAAGCAAGCTGGAAGATGAAGAACACCAACGGATAGCCGGGTTCCAGATCATTGCCAAAGAAGAAACTTGTACCAATGAACCCTCCGGCGGAGGTGCCAAACATTAACCCAAAACCGATGATGAAGAATGCAAGACTTCCCGCTACCCAGTCCATCAGGTTCTTAATGCCGATTCCGGAGCGGTGTTCAGATTTGACCAGGCCTGTCTCCAATACCTTGAAGCCGGCCTGCATGAAAAAAACGAGTGCTGCTGAGATGAGAATCCAGAGCGTGTCAGTGGTGTTGAAACTATCTGTCTGAGAGAGTTCTAATAGATCCATAGAAGTTGGTTGGTTGGTTGAAAACTACGGAAATTTAGATAATACTTTCTTTTATTAAGAATTACGCAATTAAATGTTAATTTATTTACATTTTATATTGCTAAATGGAATAATTGTTGATTATTTAATAATTGAAGGTGGGCAAAGAATCAGTTTTTTATAAATAATGAAATAATCAATTTTAGATTCAATAAAAGACCGAATAAAATTTTAAACTATTCTTTTTTTCAGACTTATAGTTCTAATAATTCATTCCTCAAATTGGAAATTCATATAAGCGGATCGTAACTCTTTGAGGGCATGCGCTTCATTGAGTTCAGTGGCCATCTCTATACCGGCCAGGTAAATTTGCTCAGCTCTTTTTCGATCACCTAGTTCAGAGTAGAGTGCCGCGGCATGATAATAGGTGCCGATATATTTCGAATGATTTTTTAGTAATTCTTCAAACAATTGCGCACTTTTTTCCTTATTTTCTTGAAGGTGTTCCAGAGCGAGCGCGTATTTTGGAAAAGGGTCATTTGGGTCATCCTCTATGAATTTCTCAAGCTGCCTGATGCGATCTGTGTTCATCCTATGTTGATATTATTTACTAACTTCGAAGCCTTAATATTAACCCTAAATTTTTAAGAAAAAGAGAATGAAAATACTCGTTTGTATTACACACGTACCCGATACAACGTCTAAGATTTCTTTCACAGACAATAACACAAAGTTCGACAAGACCGGCGTGCAGTACATCATCGGCCCCTATGATGATTATGCCCTGGCAAGAGCTGTGGAACTGAAGGAGTCCTCGGGTGGATCCATCACTGTGTTAAATGTGGGAGAAGCCGAAACCGAGCCTACCTTACGCAAGGCTTTGGCCATTGGTGCGGATGATGCCATCAGGATCAATGCTTTTCCAAGAGATGCTTTTTTCGTGGCAAAAGAGATTGCCAAGGCTGCTCAGCAAGGTGAATATGATCTGATATTGATGGGACGTGAGTCGATAGATTTCAACGGAGGTCAGGTACATAGTATGGTAGGTGAACTGATGGGGTTACCCTCAGTATCTCCCGTGATGGTGCTGGACATAGAAGGTAATACAGCAAAAATTCAGCGGGAAATAGAAGGAGGTAAAGAATTTATGGAGCTGGATCTGCCTTTCGTGGCAGGTTGTCAGGAGCCAATTGCCGAATGGAAAATCCCTAACATGCGAGGCATTATGTCGGCTCGTTCCAAGCCTTTGAATGTGGTGGAGCCATCTACCGATGATAAAGCCACAGAAGTAGAGGTGTTTGAGCTACCACCAGCGAAAAGCGGGGTAAAACTCATTGATCCGGATCATCTGGACGAACTGGTTAATCTATTGAAGAACGAAGCAAAAGTATTGTAAGATGTCAGCATTAGTATTTGTAGAAATAGAAGAAGGAGCAGTAAAGAAATCCTCCCTGGAGGCGGTGAGTTATGCTGCGCAGGTAGATGGATCTGCCGTGGCTATCGTATTTGGCGCGTTAAGTGATGATGAAGCCTCAAAAATAGGAGCGGCCGGTGCTTCGAAAATATTGCATGCCAGCGATGAGAAATTGGCCACACCCAATATCATGGCATATGCTTCGGCCATAGCAGAGGCAATGGAAAAGGAAAGTAGTTCCTTGTTGGTGTTGGCTAAGTCATCTCTTGGTGACCCTGTGTCGGCCCGAGTGGCCATCAAAACCGGAGCATCATTGGCCACCAATGTGGTGGACCTTCCGGATACATCGGGCGGGTTCAAGGTGAAGTGTAGTATCTACACAGGAAAGGCTTTTGCAATGACCACACTAAGTGGTGATAAGAAAATACTCGGTCTTAAAAAGAACGCTATTGCTATCAAAGAGGATGGAGGATCTGCAAGTGTAGAAACCTTTTCACCTACTTTGAACGATGCGGACTTCAAGGTGAAGGTGACCAGCAGGGAAAAGGCAACAGGTGAAATATTACTACCAGAAGCAGATTTGGTGGTGTCTGGTGGCCGTGGATTGAAAGGCCCCGAGAATTGGGGAATGATAGAGGAGTTGGCCAAAACGATAGGAGCGGCTACTGGCTGTAGTAAACCTGTTTCAGACATGGATTGGAGACCACACCACGAACATGTGGGCCAGACAGGTGTAAAGGTGAGTCCATCTCTTTATATTGCTGTAGGAATCTCCGGAGCCATTCAGCATTTGGCAGGTGTCAATTCCTCCAAGTACATATTGGTCATAAATAAAGATGCAGAGGCACCTTTCTTCAAAGCCGCTGATTACGGTGTGGTGGGAGATGCATTCGAGGTAATACCAAAACTAACAGAAGCGATCAAGGCACAGCAAGGTTAATGGCAGATAAAATCAAATTAGAAATACTAGGACTCTCATCGAGTCAATCACAATCTGGATCATTTGCATTGGTACTGGGTGAGGTAGGCGGAAACCGTCGCCTCCCCATTATCATTGGGATGTTTGAAGCCCAGGCGATTGCCATCGAAATAGAGGAGATCACTCCCAACAGGCCCATGACGCATGACTTATTTAAGTCGTTCGCATTTAATCTGGGGTATGATATCAAGGAGATTTATATCTCCGATCTGAAAGAGGGGGTCTTTTTCGCTAAAATCATTTGTGAGTCAGGGGGAAATCAATTTGAAATAGACGCCCGACCATCTGATGCTATCGCGATTGGTCTGAGATTTAAAGTAGATATATACACCCATGAGTCCATCCTGACTGAAGCTGGTATTGTACTTACAGACGAAGAGGAAGAAATCACTGAGGTGAAACGTAAGTCTACCGGCTCAGGTAAGCCTGAACCTGTTTCCAAAAAATTGGAGGACTTACCCTCGGATCAACTCAACAGTATGCTGGATGAGGCATTGGCTCAGGAAGATTATGAGCGAGCAGCCAAGATTCGGGATGAAATCAATAAACGAAACTAACTCACCACAGGATTTTGATGGATGTACTCAGGGCTGCATTTGGGCTGATATTTTTGGTAGGTGTAGCCTATCTTTTTTCACTTAAGCGAAAATCTGTTGACTGGAGGCTCGTGCTTACCGGTATCGCGCTACAAGTGATATTTGGTCTGCTGATTACACAGATAGATTTTGTTCGGCAGGCGTTCAATTGGATCAGCCGTCAGTTCGTGGTGTTGCTGAGCTTCTCAGGAGATGGGGCATCCTTTCTGTTTGGCAGCCTGATGGACACGGAGAACATGGGCTTTATTTTTGCCCTTCAGGTACTTCCCACGGTTATTTTCTTCTCTACTGTGACCTCAGGTCTGTATTACCTCGGCGTGCTTCAGTGGATTGTGAAGGGCATTGCCTGGATCATGACACGAACAATGAAGCTTTCAGGGGCTGAATCTCTTTCAGCAGCGGCTAATATTTTCCTTGGACAAACCGAAGCACCATTGCTGGTGCGACCGTTTGTGCCTAAAATGACCAATTCAGAATTAATGTGCCTGATGACAGGGGGTATGGCCACCATTGCAGGTGGTGTGCTGGCTGGTTATGTGGCCTTTTTGGGAGGCGGAGACCCTGTGGCCCAGGAACGATTTGCAGCTTATCTGCTCAGCGCTTCTATTATGAACGCACCAGCAGCTATAGTGATGTCTAAGATCATGTTGCCGGAACTTAACCGAGATCAGATCAATACGGATTTGACAGTATCCTCAGATACTATGGGGGTGAATCTGGTGGATGCTTTGGCCAGAGGTGCAGCCGAGGGCTTGAAGCTGGCCCTAAATATTGGTGCTATGCTGTTGGCCTTTATTGCACTAATTGCAGCGATCAACTATATACTGATGGCGCTTGGTGATGTCACAGGTCTGAATGCTGTGATCGTTTCCAGTACCAATGGTAGTTTCGATGGTTTTTCATTAGAGTATATACTTGGTCAGTTCTTCAGGATTTTTGCCTTTGTCATCGGTGTGGACTGGAATGAGTCCTTGCAGGTGGGTAGCCTTTTGGGTCAAAAAGTAGTGGTAAACGAGTTTGTAGCCTACCTGGGACTGTCAGAGTTTGTAGCTGAGGGAGCTCTTAATGAGAAGTCCATCGTAATAGCGACTTACGCCCTTTGTGGATTTGCTAATTTCAGCTCCATTGCCATCCAGATTGGTGGTATTGGTGGGATGGCTCCAACACAGCAGGGTAATATTTCAAAATTGGGACTTAGGGCATTATTTGCGGCCACCCTTGCTACGATGATGACCGCCTCCATTGCCGGAGCACTAATGGTCTAGCTATCTATCTTCTTAAGTAGCGAGTTCATCATGAGCCCTGCAGCTGCAGGATTGGTAGCCAATGGGATGTCATGTACATCGCATATCCTCATGAGCATTTGCACATCGGGTTCGTGTGGGTGTTTGCCCATGGGGTCTCTAAAGAAAATGACCATGTCGAGCTTCTTCTCAGCCGCCTCAGCTGCGATCTGAGCATCACCGCCCAGCGGGCCTGATAAATAACGATGTACTTTCAGTCCAGCTTTTTCTACGTGCGACCCTGTGGTTCCTGTGGAGACTAGTTCTACCTTTTCTAACCAGTCTTTGTATTTGAGCAGAAATGCTACCATTTCAGCTTTTTTGCCATCGTGGGCGATAATTGCGATTTTCATGGGGGCAAAATAAAAAATGGCAGCCAATTAATTGACTGCCATCCATGATTAAATCATTTTCATTTTAAGCCTCCACTTTCATGGGGTACTTTTTATTAGGCTGCGGTTCTCCTTCCAGGATCTCCTTGCTGGCATATTCTCTGAACTTATCAAAGTTCCTGTTGAATTTCAGCGCAAGTTCATTCGCCTTTTTGTAGAAAGCTTCGTCGTTTTTCCAGGTCTCACGAGGGCTCAGAATCTCATTTGGTACATTCGGGCACGTCAGGGGCATCTCCGCACCAAAAATGGAGTGCGTTCGGTATCCCACATTTTCCAACACACCAGAAAGGGCAGCGGAAATCATAGCGCGTGTGTACTTGAGTTTGATTCTGGATCCCACACCGTAAGGGCCACCTGTCCATCCGGTATTAATGAGCCAAACTTTCACTTCGTTTTCCTCCATTTTCTTACCCAGCATTTCTGCATAAGCAGTAGGGTGCAGTGGCATGAACGGCGCTCCAAAACATGCTGAGAACACAGGTACTGGCTCGGTGATGCCCGCTTCGGTGCCAGCTACCTTGGAGGTGTATCCGGAGATGAAGTGATACATGGCCTGACCTTTGGATAACCTCTGAATAGGAGGGATTACGCCATAGGCGTCACAGGTAAGAAAGAATATGTTCTTCGGTAACCCTCCAACGGATGGCTTAGCGATGTTTTTGATGCTTTCGATGGGGTAGGAGACACGGGTGTTTTCGGTTACCTCTGTATTGCTATAGTCTACCGTGCGGGTATTTGGAATGAATCGAGTGTTTTCCAAAATGGCACCATATTGAATGGCGTTGAAAATATCCGGTTCGTTCTCCTCGCTAAGGTTGATCACTTTGGCATAGCATCCACCTTCGAAATTGAATATGTTATTGTTGGTCCATCCGTGCTCATCATCACCAATCAATAGGCGCTCCGGATCTGCTGAAAGGGTGGTTTTCCCTGTTCCGGAAAGTCCGAAATAAATGGCCGTATCGTGTTTTTCAACTCCCATATTAGCAGAACAGTGCATAGGTAACACATGATCTTCGGTGGGGAGCAGGAAGTTGAGCACTGAGAAAATGCCTTTTTTGATTTCCCCAGAATAAGCGGTACCACCTATAAGGATGATCCGTTTGGTCATATTGATAATGGCGAAATTACCCTGTCTGACGCCATCTGTTTTTGGATCCGCTTCAAATTCAGGACAGCAGATTACGGTAAAATTGGGATCGAAATCCTGCAGTTTGTAGTCAGGAGGGGTGATGAACATGTTGTAGCAGAAGAGGTTGTGCCACGCAAGCGTGTTCACTACTCTCAACTTCAGCCTGTGCGTTTTATCCGCCCCGGCATAGGCGTCACGTACATAGACTTTTTTGTCCTCGAGAAACTTCAGCATCTTGGCGTGGATTTTATCGAAGTTCTCCGGACTCACAGGTCTGTTGATATCACCCCACCATACTTTGTCCTGGGTTTTTGCATCTTCCACAATAAAGCGATCCTGAGGTGATCTTCCGGTATATTTTCCGGTATCGCACATCAAAGCGCCAGTATCCGTAAGGTGTCCCTCACCATTTCTGACTGAATCTTCAATCAGTTCTGCGGCATTAAGGTTCCAGAATGCCTCTTTCACTTTGAGAATCCCGGCGGCCTCCAGTCCTACTTTCTGAGATTTTAATCCTTTTTCGTTCATTGTTTTCGGGGGTTTAGCCTTTGAATAACAAATCAAAGGTCAATATATAGGTTGTTTATAAGTCTGATATTGGTCAGTATGTGAGGTGTTTTTTGTTGTTTGCAATCGTTTGCAATACAAATTTAAGCCGGATGCGTCAAAAAGAGAAACTTTAGGGGTGATATGGTTTAGGAAGTTTTGAAATGCCTTGGTCTAGATATATTTCATTATTATTGTTGGTTGCGTAAAGTGCGTATTTAAATAAACATTAACCTACTTTATTTTTTTGATCAATGAGTTCTGAAAGCACGTTTTTTGGCCACCCCAGGGGACTAGCCACCCTGTTTTTTACGGAAATGTGGGAAAGGTTTAGCTATTATGGTATGCGGGCCATTCTTATCCTTTTTATGACCACAGAAACGGCCCAGCAGGGGCTGGGTTTGGATGTGGAGACTTCTGCGGCAGTTTATGGTTTGTATACTGCGGCAGTTTACCTCCTCTCTCTACCCGGTGGATGGCTGGCTGATAATGTTTTCGGCCAACAAAAATCTATTTGGTACGGTGGTATTCTAATCATGGTTGGTCACTTGATTCTGGCCATACCCGGTTCGCAGGAGATTTTCTTTATCGGCCTGGGCTTTGTGGCGATGGGTACGGGTTTCCTCAAGCCAAACATAAGCTCCATTGTGGGGGATCTCTATGGCGATGACAAAGGAGCGAAGCGTGATGCTGGATTTTCAATTTTCTATATGGGCATCAATCTGGGGTCTCTTTTGGGGCAAACGGTCGTGAGCTTTTTAGGAGAGAAGGTAGACTGGCATATGGGTTTTGGAGCTGCAGCGGTTGGGATGTTTCTCGGACTGATCCAGTATAAACTCACCCTGGGTACCCTCAAGGGCATAGGCATGAAGCCCGAGAAGAAAGTGAAGCTACCGGGAGAGAAAAGTGGGGCCACATTCACCTATGCGCTGACAGCAGGTGCTATATTGTTAATATTCGTAATGCAATATTTGGGTATTGTGGACGTGACCACCGCGCGTGGGATAGCAGAGAGTGTGGGAGTCCTCATAGTGGTGGTGACTCTGGCTTATTTTGCCAATATATTTATCTCAGGAGGGCTGGATATGGCAGAGCGCAAGCAGGTTTTTGTGATCTTTCTCTTGTTTATTGGGGCTTCAGTTTTTTGGGCGGGCTTTGAGCAGGCCGGATCCACCCTCAATCTGTTTGCCAGAGATTACACTGACCGGATGATTTTTGGGTATGAACTACCCGCAGGTATTCTTCAGAATTTTAACCCGTTTTTCATTATTATACTTTCTCCTGTATTTGGAGCGATCTGGATTCGACTGGCAGCCAAGCAAATGAACCCAAGCACCCCTATCAAGTTTGGTTTTGGTTTACTCATGATGGCAGTGGGCTTTTTGGTTATGTATTTCGCCGCTGTAATTGTGGTACAAGGTACCAAAGCGGGCATGGGTTGGCTGATCGTGACGTACCTTTTTCATACCACAGGAGAGTTGACCTTGAGTCCGGTGGGCTTGAGTGCCACCACTAAGCTGGCTCCTCGAAAATATTATAGCCAGATGATGGGTATATGGTTTGTAGCCACGGCCCTCGGTAACCTTATTGCGGGACTTTTTGCCGGTGGATTTGACCCTAATGACGCCTCTCAGGTGCCGGGACTGTTCATGTCAGTAGTGCTCCTGGGAGTGGGTAGTGGTATCATGTTCCTGATCTTCTCCGGATTTATGAGAAGGTGGATGGGTAATGTGAGGTAATAGCCAATAGTCCGATAGCCATAAAAAGCCGCTCGTAGCTACAGCTACGAGCGGCTTTTTTATTTTGAAAACTTGACACCAATTGAAAACTCGATTCCCTCCAGCAGGATGGCCGTGTCTTCAAGATCGACAGTCTTGGTTTGAATGCCTGAAGCAGTGGTGCCGCCTGTGTAAGAGCCCGTGAGGTGAGAAGATGCTGCCCCTTTGAGGTATTGAGATTCTGCAGTGATAGAGAAGTTGTCGTTCACTTTGAATTCGAATTCAACCCCCGCCATCCAGCCAAGACCCAGCTGGTCTTTGAGTTTGAAATCTGAGTTGAGCACTTCCCAGCCTTCATAATTTCTAAATGCCCGATCCATATTTCCTTCATTGATTCGGGTGTTGATATTCCACCAACCAAAACCACCAACCAGCAGTTTGATTTGCATGGGGCCAAATGGAATTTTAAAGAAGAGTTCCATAGGGACCAGCAGGGCATAATGCGGCCCTGTGAGAGGTTTTTCGTATTCGAATGGGAGTTTTTCCATGGCCAGGCCAGGGATGCTATAGAGGGTGGCTCCGGTCTCCACCCCAATCTTGTTGCCCAGGCCGATGCCTCGTACAGAAAAAGGGCTCACAGGTGCTGAGAGATAGCCGTTTTTGGGTATGAGGTAAGAGAAGGAGACGCCTTGCCCAAAAGACATGTAGCCGAAAAAAATACATAGTACCAGAATGAATAGTCGCTTCATAAGAGTTGAGTTATCTGGTGAAGATATGTTTATTGCGACTGGTCTAAAAAGTGAGGAGAAAAAAAAAGCCCGATTGCTCGGGCTTTTTTTGTTCTTAATGAGGAAATGGGATTACATCATGCCACCCATTCCGCCCATGCCACCTGGCATTCCGCCTGGCATGCCACCACCAGCAGCTTCTTCTTCTGGATGATCAGCTACCACACACTCTGTAGTCAATAGGAGTGCAGCGATAGACGCAGCGTTCTCCAAAGCCAAACGAGTTACTTTGGTAGGGTCAATGATACCAGCTTTGAACATGTTCACATATTCACCTGTAGCAGCATTGAAGCCGTAATCGTCTTTGCCTTCTTTCACAGCATTCACTACCACAGAAGCTTCTCCGCCAGCGTTGTTCACGATGGTTCTAAGTGGCGCCTGAATGGCATTGTATATGATTTTCACACCAGTAGTCTGGTCGATATTCTCCAATTCAAGACCTTCGATGGCCTTAAGCGCTCTGATGAGGGCTACACCACCTCCAGCTACGATACCTTCCTGTACGGCGGCTCTGGTAGCGTGAAGAGCATCGTCCACACGGTCTTTTTTCTCCTTCATCTCTACTTCAGTAGCAGCTCCTATGTAGAGGATGGCTACACCACCAGAAAGCTTAGCAAGTCTTTCCTGTAGTTTTTCCTTGTCGTAATCAGAAGTAGTATTTTCGATTTGAGATTTGATCTGGTTGACTCTCGCAGCGATATCTTCTGTTTTACCAGCACCATTTACGATGATGGTATTGTCCTTATCGATGCTGATTTTCTCTGCAGTACCCAGGTAATCCAAAGTAGCATTTTCCAGCTTGTAACCTCTCTCTTCTGAGATCAAAGTACCACCTGTCAGCACTGCGATATCCTCAAGCATTGCTTTTCTTCTGTCACCGAAACCTGGAGCTTTTACAGCAGCAATTTTCAATGAACCACGGATTTTGTTAACCACCAAAGTAGCAAGGGCTTCGCCTTCCACATCTTCAGCAATGATCAACAAAGGTCTTCCTGTCTGAGCAGTTGCTTCAAGGATAGGAAGGAGTTCTTTCATGCTGGAAACTTTCTTATCATAGATAAGAATGTATGGGTTTTCCAACTCAGCTTCCATCTTCTCTGTGTTGGTCACAAAGTAAGGAGAGAGGTAACCTCTGTCAAACTGCATACCTTCTACAGTTTTTACTTCAGTCTCTGTTCCTTTGGCTTCCTCTACAGTGATCACACCATCTTTACCCACTTTTTCCATGGCGTCAGCGATCATTTTACCGATCTCAGCGTCGTTATTGGCAGATACTGAAGCCACTTGAGAAATCTCCTCTGAAGTGCTGATGTCCTTAGACTGAGCTCTCAGGTTTTCGATTACTTTAGCCACCGCTTTGTCAATACCTCTTTTGAGGTCCATTGGGTTAGCACCAGCGGCTACGTTTTTGATACCATGTCCAAATATCGCCTGGGTCAATACCGTAGCAGTAGTAGTACCGTCACCAGCATCATCTGCGGTTTTTGAAGCTACTTCTTTTACCAATTGAGCACCCATGTTTTCGATTGGGTTTTTCAGCTCAATTTCCTTGGCTACCGATACACCATCTTTAGTGACTGTAGGTGCGCCAAATTTTTTGTCAAGAATTACATTTCGGCCCTTTGGTCCAAGGGTTACTTTTACTGCATCGGCAAGGATGTCAACACCTCTCTTGATGCTATCTCTCGCTTCTGTGTTGAAGAAAATATCTTTAGCCATAATTGTATATGATTTGAATTTTTAGATTGTGATAAATGAATTTTATTATACGATACCGTAGATATCGCTTTCTTTCATGATCAAATACTCTTTACCGTCAATGGAGATTTCCGTACCAGAGTATTTACCATACAAAACCTGGTCACCTACTTTTACATTGATAGGCTCGTCTTTCTTACCAGTACCAATCGCTACGATTTCACCTCTTTGAGGCTTCTCTTTTGCCGTGTCAGGAATGATGATCCCTGATGCAGTTTTTTCTTCTGCGGCCGCTGGCTCCACAAGAACCCTATCGGCTAGTGGTTTGAAATTAACTTTTGACATGTGTGTGAATTTTATGGTTTAGTCAATTAATGAAAAAATATTGCTGATAGGCCAAGTAGCATTTTACATGCCAATCGTATAAAAAGGGATGATAAGGCAATAAATGGCAGATAAATACTGACAAAATATCAGAGTAATTTTTTCAATGTCAGGCTGTCTGTCAGTTTGCCATTTAGAATTTTCATGTTTAAATTCTTGGAGATAAAAATTGATAGACATATGGGAAATTTGAATCATGATTGGCTGACAGAAGGTATGATCGATTACGAGTATAAAAAGTATGTTCTGTTGGCTTATTTAAAGGACATCAAGCAGCATTTTGACTCTGCAGAATTGTTTCCGTTTTTATCGGACCTTATTATGCACTATAAGAACCTGTTGAATGTAAAATCAAACAAGGAACTTATCTACGAGCATTTTCCTAAGTCCATCTCTCGTGCCGACTTCAAAAAACTGAAGTTTACTTATCACCGAATGATACAAGATGATGAGATGATGCAGGAAATTGAGGATATCATTGGGTTTGCACTACCCAAGCTGGAGGGGAGTATCAATGAGGGGAAGGAGCTGTATGATCTGGTGGAGGATAATCTGGAGGTAAGTGCAGTGGGGCTTACCCCGATTTATGCCAAAGAGGGCTATGTACTGGTGAATCAGGATGCCAAAAGGGATGTGTCTGTATTTCGATACCAGATATCAGTTTTCGAAAATGCTGACGAAAAGTACCGTGGCATTAGCACTACTTTTCTGACCAACGATTTCAGGGATATTTCCAGGACTTATGAGCAGATCAAGATGGACCTTGTTCGTAGGTTCAGAGAACTTCCTAACCCGGCCACTTTTCTGGTCGTGAGCAAAATGAAATTTCCGCTGCCACAGACCATACTGCCTGTGGCTAAGAGGATGCTCGTAAGAAAGATAGAGGAGATTAATTAACAGAATCTTCTTCAAGACCAAGGTCTCCTGAAGGCTGCTCTGTTGACTGGATGCTCTGAGTAGGAAGCACTGACTCCTGGGCACTTTCTATGTTAGGAGAAGTGAGTGTCTGGGTGTCATCTTCCACAAAGAAATTGGTAGTAAGTGTGAGCACAAGCATAGCTATAGCCAAACCCCAGGTGAGTTTTTCCAGGATGTCACCCGTTTTTTTCACACCCATGATCTGCTGTGTGCCAGCCCCGCCAAATTGGCTAGAAAGTCCACCCCCTTTAGGGTTTTGGGCCAAAACAACAAGAATCAACAAAAATGCTACAAGGATGATAATGCTAATGATAAGGGCGTACATTCTAAATCTATTGGTTTATTTTCTTGATAATGTCCGCAAAGTAAGTTGTTTTTTCAGGAAATCGCACTATGAGGGCCTCATATATTTGAACGGCACGATCCTTTTTGCCTTGCTGCAAATAGATTTCGGCAAGATACTCCGAGGCAATTTCCGGGTGCAACTCTGTACTGGTGCCGGAAAGGTCTACCTGAGCATTGGCAGCGGATTTGCTGGCAGGCGAAATGGACGGGTTGCTTTTAATGAAATTGGTGATGATATCGTCCTGATTTACCCTTTTGGGCTCACCCTTGTCGTCCTTTTTATTGCCCTCTTCTGACTTCTTCTTGTCCTTTTTCTGCGTTTTCTTTTTTGGTGTATCGGCAGACTTCTTCTTGCTCTCGGGCTTTTGCTTAGTGGTTGTTGGTTTGGCTTTGCCAGCGGCTTTGGTCGCTTTGGCTTTGGCTGGCTCCTTCGCTACTTTTTTGGACTCAGCTTTAGTCTTTTTAGGTTCCAGAGGTTCATTCTCTTCTGTAATCCTTGATACCCTGGCCGATCGAGATTCGGATGGTTTCCTTACGATATCGCGAGGCTTCTCTTCTTCCGGATCCGTATCTGGTTGGGGTTCGTCAGTTTTTTCGGCAGTTGGTTCTTCTTTCTGTGGTGACTCCACCGCTTCTGCCACTTCAGATTCTTCCTCTGCTACTGGTTCCTCAGGAGTGTCAGCTTCAATGGGCTCCTCTTTGAAAGAAGCAGCAGATTCAGGTGTTACTTCTTTTGTTTCCTCCGGTTCAGGGGCTGCAGTGGTCTTTTGCGTAGCTTTTTTGACCGCATTGTCCACAGCCTCTTCTTCAGCCAGTTCATTTTCTATTTTGTTGAATTTGGCTCTGTTGATTTTTAATTCCTCCAAATCGCGATAGAGCTCATCAATGATGTGATCTAAATCAGAGGATTTGCTCGTTTCTGGCACTGGAGGCTCTGGAGCAGGTGCCTCATCCTGGATGATGGGCTTCGGTTGAGGCTTTGGTTTGGGAGGTTCTTCTTTGGTGATCTGTTTACTTTGGGCAGTGGTGATTCTGTTGGTTTTGATGGTGTCGGTAAGGTCGCGCTCTCTGTCTGCTTCGTGAGACTCATGCACCGTCAGTGGACTCAGGAAAATTAATTCATCATTGATGTATCGCTTGAGTAAGGCACGATCGGTAGCATATACAGCGGCAGAGGAGATGTTCGCGCCAGCATTTTTAGACTTCAGGATTTTACTACCTTTTGCTAAGAGGGTCCTTGCACCCTGAAAGTAGGGATAATCATTGACAAGTGCTTCCAACTGTCCCAAAGATTCCGTGTCCAGATCGGAAGGCGTCCTCAAATACTCAACGAATTTCTGTTTGTTCACAGGAATTTATGTTTCGGTGAAAATCTAAATTAAGAAAAATTACCAATTTGCCACAGAGGCATTGAATATATCGAGGATTATTTGGTCAAATATCTCCTCTACAAGGACCTGTTCTTCGGATGAAATGTCCTGAGAGTTGTCAAAATCTTTGAAAAAGGAGAATTTTCGCTCAAAATCAAACTCGTCATCCTGCGTATTGATATAGCTGGCAAAGACAGTGATGGTGATTCTTGACATACTGGCAAAGTCAGCCTGATCGTCGGTTCCAGAAGCAGTGGCCGATACAGGTGTAATGGTATAATCAGCGATATAACCATCTATTTGCAGATCACCATTGTCATCCACCAGAGACAGACTGGTATTCTGTTGATAGTAATCCTTGATGCTTTCGGTGAAAAGCACACTCATGTTGGATGGACCAAGAGTGGCATTATTAAAAAAGGTTTGAATGGAGATGGTCTTCACGGTGGGAGAGATGGAAGCCCCTGTGAAGCTATAGACGCCACACCCTGAAAGAATGACGAGCGAGCCAAGCAGGGCACTAAATACTATCAATCTCATATTGCTTGATTTTTCTATAAAGTGTTCTTTCAGAAATCCCCAGATCTTTGGCTGCATACTTTCTTTTATTATTATTCTTTTTCAATGCCATAATGATCATTTCCTTCTCTTTCTTTTCAAGAGAAAGGGAATCACCATCGTCGGTTTCATGTGTGATGTCTTCTATGTCGTATTCGTCCTCAACAATCCGGTCACGGGTATTTTGCTCCCTGGTAGACTCCAGCATGATCGGCTTGATGGGTGGATGGTCATAGTCTTCATTGCGTTCGGGCCTGTTATAGGCCTCTACATCATTGAACAAACGCTCATGTTGGGACAAAATTTCACTTCGGGAGCCATCCTCCGACAAAATCTCATGGATCAGCGATTTCATCTCGGACATGTCTTTTTTCATATCGAAAAGAACTTTGTAGAGTAGATCACGCTCTGAGAAGTTCTCTGAATTCTCCGTTTTCCCAATAAGGGCAGGGAGGTAGGAGGTGGTTTTAGGAAGGTATTTCAGAAGTGTGTCAGCATCAATTTCACGTTCCATCTCTAGCACGCTCATTTGTTCCACCAGGTTTTTAAGCTGACGTATATTGCCGGGAAATCTGAACTTCAGGAGCATTTCCTGCGCACCTTCAGTGAGGTAGGCAGGTTTGGTCCTGTATGTCTCGGAAAAATCCGAAGCGAACTTCCTGAAAAGTAAAAGGACATCCTCACCACGTTCTCTGAGAGCTGGCACCTGTATAGGTACCGTATTGAGGCGGTAGTAGAGGTCTTCTCTGAACTTATTTTTCTCAATGGCGGCATTCAGGTCCACATTGGTAGCCGCGATCACCCGTACGTCTGTCTTCAAAACCTTGGATGAACCTACTTTGATAAACTCACCGTTTTCCAGGACTCTGAGTAATCGGGCTTGGGTACTTACCGGCAGTTCCCCGATTTCATCCAGGAAGATGGTACCACCATTGGTAACTTCAAAATACCCTTTTCGGGATTCGTGCGCCCCTGTAAAAGCTCCTTTTTCATGGCCAAAAAGTTCCGAGTCGATGGTTCCTTCAGGAATGGCTCCGCAGTTGATGGCAATAAACTGTCCATGCTTGCGATGAGAAAGACTGTGAATGATCTTGGAAAAGGATTCTTTGCCCGCACCACTTTCTCCGGAGATCAGCACACTCATGTCAGTAGGCGCTACCTGCATGGCTATTCTGATAGCGTTATTGAGTTTTGGTGAGTTACCAATGATCTCAAAACGCTGCTTGACAGCCTGTACTTCCGAACTTGTTTTGTAATCCATTATGCTATCACCTCCCCGAATAGTGTAGCTGCAGTGCAGTCATACACTTTCACCTGAACGTATTCGCCTTTTTTAGCTCCATTGTTTTTGAAAATGACCACCTTGTTGGCAGTGTTTCTGCCTTGCAGATCGTCATTAGATCTCTTGCTAAACCCTTCAACCAACACCGTGAATGTTTTCCCGATATCTCGCTGGTTTCTGGCCAGCGAGAGCCCGCGCTGGGTGTCTATGACTTCCTGAAGCCTTCTTTTTTTGACTTCCAATGAAATGTCATCTTTGTATTTTTTGGCCGCTAGTGTTCCTGGTCGCTCAGAGTAGAAAAACATGTACGAGAAGTCGTACTGCACATACTCCATGAGAGAAAGTGAGTCCTGGTGCTCGGCCTCTGTTTCGGTACAAAATCCGGTGATCATGTCAGAGCTGATGCCACAATCTTCTCCAAGGATCTCACGAATCGCATCCACTCGGTTGATGTACCATTCCCGATCGTAGGTTCTGTTCATTAGTTCCAGTACCCGTGAGTTGCCGCTCTGTGCCGGTAGGTGAATGTACTTGCAGATGTTCTCATAGCGCTTCATTGTATGAAGCACCTCGTCGGTGATGTCTTTGGGGTGCGATGTGGAGAATCTCACCCTCAGCTCAGGGTGTACCTGCGCCACCATTTCCAGCAAATTAGCAAAATTGACGACTTGATTTACCTCTTGCTTTTCCAGTCGGGCTTTGTTGTTTTCTTCCGGTGACCACTTATAAGAGTCCACATTTTGCCCCAGGAGGGTCACTTCGCGGTACCCTTTGCTAAAAAGATCCTGGGCTTCGCTGATGATGGAATGAGGGTCTCTTGAGCGCTCCCGACCCCTGGTGAAGGGCACCACGCAAAAGGAGCACATGTTGTCACAGCCACGCATAATGGAGATGAAAGCAGTCACTCCATTGGAGTTGAGCCTTACCGGAGAGATATCTGCATAGGTCTCTTCACGAGAAAGGAAGGTGTTTACGCCTTTTTGACCTTCCTCGGCCTGTCTTACAAGGTTAGGCAAATCTCTATAGGCATCCGGGCCTACCACCAGGTCAACAATTTTCTCCTCTTCCAGTAGATTGCTTTTGAGGCGCTCGGCCATACAGCCCAGTACACCTATGGTGATTTCTGGCCGCTCAAGCTTGATTTTATTAAACTGGGTAAGCCTTTTTCTGATGGTTTGCTCCGCTTTTTCACGAATAGAGCAGGTATTCAGGAGAATCACATCTGCAGCTTCAAATGAAGCGGTGGTGTCGAATCCCTCTTTTTGGAGTATAGATGTAACGATCTCGCTATCAGAGAAATTCATCTGACAGCCGTAGCTTTCTATGTAAAGTTTTTTGGCTGTTTGATTATTACTTTCTTTCGAAACTTTTACCTCACAGTGCTCTTCCTGCACGTCATTGCTTTGGTCCAAAATTTCCAGGTCCTCTATCAACTGAGTCATAGTGGGTCAATTATTTAATGGGCAAAGATAAGTAGCAAACTTAAGACAATGACATCTTGTCAGTATTTCTGAGGCTAAATTTATCTGGTCACTTCCAGGTTTAGTCCCACATTCACCGTGTTATAAATGAACCGATCCTTGGCTTTGTCTATCACACTGGCCTCATCACTGTAGGAGAGGTTCCAATCTGTCCGATCGATGTTGAATTTGGCTTCTGCACGGATAGATTCTGGATTGAAGCTTATATCGGCTGGGAAAGTAATACTTCTGGTAGCACCTCTCAGGGTCAGGTTTCCGGTAATCAGATGTGTAGGGTTGGCAACCATGAATGAACTCAATGTGGCTGGCGTGTACTCAGATTCGAATTCCTGGGTGTCTTTTGGCAGCGCTGTTGAATCGAAAGGAGTTACTTCTACAATCTCAAAGGAAGCAGTGGGGAAACTGTCCGTCTCAAAGAAATCCTCTGACATCAAGTGGTCTTTTAGCTTCTTACTCCTTGCAGGATCTTTCATAAGATCCATCACTTGTAGTCTTCGAACAGCCATTTCGAATTTTCCACCAACAATTTCATTGTTGAGTACAGCAAGTTGACCGGTAGTGAAGGGAATGATTCCATTGTGTTGACCTTTAGGCTTACTTCCGATCCATGTAACCACAGACGAAGCTGTATCAATATCAATCCATGTGGCTTTTTCTGATACAGACACGACCTCTTGCTCTGCCCCGGCTTCCAGGTTTTTTTCGGTAGGAGTAGAGCATGAGGAGATCAAGGTCAGCGTGAATAGGCCAATCATAAGTTTCATTGTGGGGGCATTCATATTCCTGATTTCATTTTTTGTTTTAAAACATTACCTTAACAGCCGACAAGTTAGGAAGTTTAAAAAAGAGATGATTTATGGCTTTGATAAAATCTGTACGTGGTTATACTCCTGAAATAGGGAAGGAATGCTGGCTCGCCGAAAATGCAACCATCGTGGGTGAAGTGATCATGGGAGCGCAATGTACAGTATGGTTTAATGCAGTCATCCGTGGGGATGTTAACTACATCAAAATAGGAGATCGTACCAATATTCAGGATAATGTCACGATTCATGGTACTTTTGAAAAAGCGCCTACCAATATTGGGAGTGATGTGTCCATTGGGCACAATGCCATCGTGCATGGGTGTACTGTTCAGGATCAGGTACTCATTGGGATGGGCGCTATGGTAATGGATGGAGCGGTGATTAAGACAGGAGCCATCGTGGCAGCCGGAGCGGTGGTGCTGGAAGGCACTATTGTGGAAGAGAACAGTATTTATGCCGGAGTGCCCGCTAGAAAGGTAAAGGATGTGGAAGGCAAAAATCGGGAAATGCTGCTGAGGATTGCCGGTAATTATATCAAATATGCAAACTGGTTCAAAAATGAATAAGATAGGTAAACCCAAACCTGAAGAGTACGCCAACTTCTACCGAGGATATATTGAATTGGTGGGAGATCAAGATGTAATAGATTATTTGTCAGATCAGTCAGACTCATTCTCTACGTATCTCGAAAAGATACCAAAGGAGAAAATGAGCTTTGCTTACCATGAAGGGAAGTGGACCGTGGCTCAGGTATTGGGTCATATAATAGATACGGAGCGGGTAATGGCTTATCGGATTCTTCGGTTTTCCAGACAAGATAAGACCCCCATTCCTGGATTTGACCAAAATACATATGTGGAAAATTCGTTTTTCGAAGCGAGGAGTATCACTTCCCTGAGGGCAGAGTTGATGGGACTCAGGGCAGCAAACATCGAATTAATCAAATCACTGACCGAAGAGCAAACAAAGTACACGGGGCAATCCAACGAAGTGATTTTCTCAGTAAGAGCTCTGGTATATATTCTCGGAGGCCACCTGGCACATCATTGGAATATTTTAAAAGAGCGATACGAGGTATAGTGCTCAACGTACATTAACCAATCAAATAGAAAAGCTATGAACTTTATTGTCCGATTACTTTTATCAGCATTGGCCGTTATTATCGTGTCGTATTTGCTTCCCGGTGTTTATGTGGAGGGATTTTTGGCCGCTGTAATACTGGCCTTGGTGCTGTCCCTACTGAACCTTACCATTAAGCCAATTCTTATTCTGCTGACGATTCCTTTGACGGTTTTCACCTTGGGATTATTTCTCCTGGTAATCAACGCCTTAATTATCTTAATAGCTGATGCTATTATTCCCGGATTTGAGGTGGCCGGTTTTTGGTGGGCACTGCTTTTTAGCTTGTTACTTTCCTTGACCAATGCCCTCCTCACGGATCTCAGTGGAGCTAAGAGGAATAACTAATCGAGCACTAGAAATAAACCGGACACTGAGGATCTTTCTTATAATTCCTTAGTTTGATTCGGTAGTTGACCAAAATCTCGTGTGACCCGCTGGTTTCTGTAGTGATCTCACTGGTGGTAGCGTCATAAGCATACCCTACACGGAAGTTTTCATTAAGAATTAACTGACCGATGAAGGTGATGTCATTAGAGTTTCTGTAACTAATTCCGGCATAGGCGATATTGTCAAAAATAACCATTGCCGTTATGTCATAGGCAAATCTGTTTTGTTCCTGTCCTCTCAAAAGGATGGAAGGAGATAGCTTGATAGATTCGGTCAGGGGGAGAATCACCCCACCAGTGGCGTAATAATATCTGCTTTCTCTGGAATCAGCTGCTACGGCATCACTCTCATCAATCACAAGTGTTCTGTTTTCCAGAATATAGGGTACCGAAAACCCCACATACATATGTGGATTAGCGAAGTATAGCCCGGTCCCGAAATTTGGAGTAAAGCGGTTTACAGTACCGGAGAGCAACTGGTCATCTTCATCAAAGACAGAGAGTTTACTGAAATCAGAGGCCCGGCTGTCAAAGCCTCCCTGCAGGCCCATGGCCAAAATCCCGAAACTCATTTTGATTTTGTAAGCATAGCTGCCATACACAGATACACTTTCCGTAATGCCTACCTGGTCACGTGTCGCTTGCAATCCCACACCAATTCTGTTCGAATTGAAAGAAGAGTGGGCCGTAAGCGCCTGATAGACCGGTGCACCCTCCACGTTGATCCACTGTTCTCGATGTACAGCTATGACTGAAAAAACATTGAGACTGCCTGCATAAGCAGGGTTGATCAATAAACCATTAAAAGGGTAAGTAGAGGTGAGGGCCCGCATCTGGGCAGATGCTATGACCCCACTCAATATGAACAAAATGCCTGCTATGTATTTTTTCATGCTCATCAGTGTAAATTAACGAACTAACTCTAAATATCCATTCACTACTTCAGTTCCATCGCCTTTATCAATGAAGTAGAAGTAAGTACCTACCGGCAGTTTCAATCCGTTTCTGCCCACATTACTCGTACCGTCAAACCTTCTGTCGATGTTATTATAACCTTTGGTTTCGTAAACCAGAGAACCATCGCGGTTATAGATACTCACCCGGTTGTTAGGGAAGTAGTCAATACAATCAATGATCATAAAGTCATTCTTTCCGTCACCATTGGATGAGATACCATTGTAGATTTTCAATGCAGCGGTAATCTCAAATTCACGTGTATAATCACATCCATTGTCAGATCTAAACCAAACGCTCCAGATGCCTGGCTCAGCTCCAATCAACTTCACATCACTAGAGACTGAAATTCCATCAGGATTAATCCAGGAGATTGTATCTATCTCATGGAATACCTCAAAGTAGATATCAGCCGTTCCGTTGAACTGATTTGCTGCACCGTCTTCTGTTCTCAAACAAATGGACCCCGTGGTGAATACTTCGAATTCAGGATCTTCAATGCCATTCAGGATTTCCACCGAAACTCTCGCAGATACACATCCGGTTGAGATTTTGATAGCCTCTACCAGGTAGGTTGTGGTATCCAGGGTAGACACATCGCTGCCCGTAAATACCGGAGTTGTCAGGTTGCCCTGCTCGTACCAGTTGAAAGTATAGCCTTCGGTATTTCCATTTACTCTGGCTAATGCACGTCCATCAGGGTAGATACAGTTGGTTCGGTCAGACACCTTCACCAAAGTAGGGAGCCCAACGGTTTCCGTTGCATCCATGATGTTGAATTGCTGATATCCTATACATCCGGTGATTTTGTCAATAGCCGCCGTAGTGTATACTCCGATATTCAGTGAATCCACACTCTGCTTATTGCTAACAAATGGAGAGAGTCCGGTTGTATCAGAGATGGCACCTTCATACCAAAGGAACGTATATCTGAATAGCTCGCCTTCTGTGAAACCAATAGTGGCTCTTCCATTTGGTAATGTAGGATAGCAAATGGTCACATCATTGATGATGTCCACTCTAAAGTCAGGAGTATCTCGCAGGTCTTTGACCGTAACAGCGCGAGGTACAGAAGTACAGAAGGCGTCTGTTCCATCTACTACATAGACAGTATAGGTACCGGCCTCAAGTCCTGAGTATACTGTTCCGATCCAATCCGCTTGTGTAGGATCTGGAGTACCCGCGGTTTGATCACCGATAAACCAGTAGAACTGATAATCAGATGCTGACTTGCCATCAGGGATGTTATTCACCTTGGCCGCCAGTCTACCGTCAGGATTTACACAATTTGAATTACCCTCAGAAGTAACTGATAGTTTCAACGGATCTGGATAATCATCAATCATCGTGTAGTTTTCCGAAACCGAACAGCCGGTTGCCACCTCCGTGATGGTCACGGTATAAGTGTCCGCCGCCAGGCTATCAGCTGTCGCATTGTTAGCTTCTACAACGATACCAGCAGAGTTGGTCCACTCAAAAGTGTACAATGTATTATCCTGAGAGCCATTGGCACTCACGGTAAGTGAGCCATTTGGATTATCAGGGTCACAGTTGGTTTGAAGAGAGAAAGCTTCAAGTGTAATTCCTGGTCTGGTAGTCTCATCTGTGATCTCAATCTGATAGATATCCGTACTACATCCGGTAATGTTACTCACAGCAATCACATAGTATTCATCAGGCACCACATCAAATCCTGTATCATTAAATGAAAGGATCGGGCTAGGGCCACTGTAGATCAATGAGTCATTCGGGTTTCCAATGGTAGGATCACCATTATAGAAATAGTAAGTATAGTCTGTCAGATTGCCAATATTGATCATTGTTACCTCAAAGAACGCATTGGAAGGCGAACAAGCAGTCATACTCACCGAATCAATAGCAACAATCCTCAGTTCTTCAGGTTCATTGGTCAGCGTGAAGTAGGCGTTGGATAGACAACCGACATTGACATTCACAACTTCCACTTCAAACTTACCCTGATATTGTCCGCTGAGTGTATCGTTGGACGATATGCTTCCTGTGATTCTGGCATTGGTGCCTGGATCCACTTCATACCAGTTAAAGGTATATGACGAATCAATATGAATCGGATCGTTAGCATTGTCCGGGATTGCCAATAGCATTCCGTTTGGAGTGGTACCTGTTTCCGAACACGTAGAGTCCGCTTCTACCTGGATGATTTGAATCTGAGGGTAGAAAGGATTGTCCTTTATCACAAATTGTACTTTTTCAGAATCACAATTAGAATCATTTTTCCTTATGGCAGCATAGTAAGTACCTGCACTTAAGCTATCAAGTTTCATTGTGGTAGCAGGGTCCCCATCGGTCATCGGAGTGACTCCATCTGATGCGAATAGCAGCAGGGTGTAATCACTTACTATGGTCAATGAATCTGCGCTGTTACCCATACTCAGGTCAGTACCCTGGTATCTTATCTGGGTAATGACAAAAGAGCCATTTCCAACAGTGAAACAAGTCAGGTTTTTGTTCACTTCGTAAGAAATAATAATCGGGTAATCGGGATCGTTCTGAACTTCGATCGTTTGTGTAGACACACATCCGGTGTTGTTGTTTGTGATCTCTACGGTATAGAAATCATCTGGCAGGTTCTGCACAAGTTCAGTACTATCGGACTCTCCAAGTACCACACTCACCTCATTGCCCGCACTCGCAGAAGTACCCACATACCACTGATAGTCATAGTTTCCAGCAGAAGGAGCTATTCCATCAATCTCTCTGATCTCAATCAATCCCTGCGCGATTCCTCCACCATCACAGTTGGCATTAGGGATCATCACCAGTGAATCAATTTCAGGAAGTCTGCTCTTATCCAGAATGATCAACTCAAGAGACCCATTCGAACATCCCGTCACCCTATGAGTGGCCAGGAAGGTGATGGTATCTGGTAACAGATTTGAAAGACTGATAGCCGCGGGAGCATTTAATACTTGAGGGAAGCCAGCCTGTCCAATACTTGAGGTAATCGTCCAGTCGTAATCAGCAACCAGGCCTGCAGCACCCTGATAGGTGATGTCGTTATCATCTATCGTAACCGCTCCATTTCCGGCTCCACATAGTGTATTGTGAGTGACCTGTCCATCTGGAATATTGATGGTCGGGTAGCTTAGATTCTCAAGTACCTCATAAGTGAAATTAACAGAACATCCGGAAGTGACATCCGAGATTACCGCCGTATAGTTCCCTGCAGAAAGGCCGCTTAAGGTAAAGGTGTTGGCTGATGAAGAAGCTGTTCCTTCTGCTGGGGTTACAGCAGGGGAAGTTGGCAAACTTCCATTTCTCCAGTCCACAGTATAAGCGTTGGCCACCCCGTCGGTCAGTAACGTAATCTCAATAGAACCAACGCCTGTAGTAGTACAGCTTGTATTAGGCTCTATAGTAGTCACAGATGTTTCAGGGTAAGCTATGTCTTCCACAATCTGGAATGGGAAGCTATTAGACTCACAATCATACACCTGATGCGTAGCATTGATGAAGTAGTTACCCTCACTTAGACCTTGCAGATCCGCATCTGTAGTTACAGCTGTGATCAGTTGTTGGTTTGCGTTTAGCAACTGCAGATCATATGTTCCGATCAGGTTGGCTACACCACCATCCACTGCTTCACCAGAGACAGATGTTGGACCATCCTGAGTAGTCAATGTAATGCTGTTGATCACTACCTCTCCGTTCGCAGTACAGTTGGTCTGACTATTGGCTGTCAGTGTCATGTTGATGGCAAATGTGGAGTCTTGTAATACGGATTTAGCAATTACATTATTACAATTGGCATTCGGATTAGTAGTGTCCGTCACTCTCGCAAAATACCTGGCAGTAGCCAACCCACTGATAGTAGAAGTAGGAGGGGTGGTGCCAGAAATGGTAATTGAAGGAGTGAATCCACCTGCTGATGGAACTCCATCGGCTAATAGTTCTGCACTTCCTGGATTAGAAACGGTACCCAGATACCAGTCTATGGTATAGTTGGCATCCATATCAGCTCCGGTAATTGAGAGCGTCAACTGTCCGTCAGCATTGGCCACATCGCATGAAGAATTCAACCTATCCAGTGCTATACTCAAAGTAGGCTGCTCTGTATCATAGTCAATGATTACACTTCTTAGCGGTGTAGTACAACCTGTTACAGCGTCATTGGCCGACACGAAATAGGTGCCAGGAGATAGGTCAGCAGAGGTGCTAGCTCCGGTAAATGTGGAAGCACTTGGAGTGACACCATCGCTTTCATATAAGGTAAAGGTGTAACCTGCTGTTCCAACTAATGCTCCATTCAAGGTCACGTTGTTGACAACCACTTGTCCATTGTGTGGACTACAATCAGTGATAGGAGTTCCTACAATTTGATTGGCAGCAATTTTGATCACATCAGGGTTATCTTCAACTTCTACTACAATCATATCTGTACATCCGGTTCCTTCGGATGCCGTAGCCTGAGCAGTCACCACAATGGTATAGAATCCAGCGTTTAGGTTGGTAGCTGAGAAGTTGCCCACTCCACTCAGATCACCTCTGAATGTACCAGCAGTACCAGTTCCTTCATACCAGCTAAAGTCATAATTTGCTTCGTCTGTATCAGGTGCCAGGATAGCCAGCGTGACAGACCCATTTCCACCAGTACAGTACGTATCCTCAGTAACCACAGGAGTGTCGAACGTAGGCTCTATTCCATCCTGACCAACAGTTACATTGACGACCTGCGAACGACAGAGGTTGTCCACCAGGTTTTCTACGTATACCGTATAAGTGCCAGGTAGTACACTGGACACACTGTCATTCACTGAATTCACAGGATGTTGAATTGCACCAACATTCAGCCCGGCCCAGGTGAAGGCATAATCTCCTCCACTTACACTCAGGTCAACCGCAATGCCATCCATGAATATTTTGGTAATCTTGATGGTTCCGTTCGCATTGTTGTTATCACAGTTGGTATCATCAGTGGTGATGATATCAACGCGTTTGATCTGATAGACCGGATTGTCTTCTTTGAGCGTGTATGTGGCAACAGACTTACATCCATTGTAAGGATCGTTGGCATCATAAGCCACTACGGTGTACTTACCTGAAGGAAGCCCTTCGATGGCTGAAGAGTCCGCAGCAGTCACATCGATGGTACCACCGAAGTTGGCAGCGTTTGTGATCTCCATAGCTGCGATAGTGGTATCGGTACCAGCCCACCATCTGAAGAGGTATTCAGTCACATCGATTCCCGGAGTACCTGTGATTTTCACTTCAAGCTGTCCATCTC
>NZ_JBIPKE010000009.1:0-160957 GCF_044005705.1 Marinoscillum luteum
CCTGTAGTTGGGGATACCATCATTGTCATCATCTCCGCTGGGGTCAATGGCTTCACCATTGGACTCCTGAGCATCGGTGATGCCATCATTGTCAGAGTCTGCATCATTTTTATCAGCGATGGCATCCCCATCGAAATCACCTCTGAAGAGATAATCGGGGATGGTTACACCACCTTCGGTGAAGTCATCAGACCAGTCTCCATTGCCATTGACATCTTCTCCAGCTGTGGGCGATCCGTCATTGTCGTCATCATCATCCTGCCAGTCGCTTTCGTCTGATCCATCGGTGTTTTGCAGGGGAGTATTGTAGTTTTCGAAGAGATCGAGCAATCCATCCCCATCAGAGTCGTCGGAGAGGGTGCCGGAGCAGGAGGATGTAAGGATGAGGGAGAAGTTATCAAAGGTTAGTGTGCCCGATGCCCCGGATTTATAGGTCCATAGCTCTATGAAAGCAGTTCCAGCCGGAGCAGTAGCATTAACCGTATAAAGGGTGTAGGTTGTTGCCAACACCTGAGCTTGAGGTTCGCTGAGTCGGGTACTGAGGTCTTCATCCCAGAAGGTAATGCCTATGCCGGTATAGCCAGGGCTTCCGGCTATTTTGGCGTAACCAGTAAACTGAAAAGCCTGACCTGGTTCTGCAGGGATGTACTCAGAGACATATGTGCCTCCCTCTGATGGTCCCACAAGAATGGCAGAGCTGCCAGATTGCGCATCAGAGGTCACAAAGACTTCCCCTGAGAACCCGGAAAGTCCATTCAGTCCATTTTCAAAATCTGCATTTTCGGATCTGAGCAGACCAGGTGTTGAATAACCAGCACATGCATCAGTGTCATCGATAGATCCATCGGCATTGGTGTCCAAATCAGAGATTCCATTTTTGTCGGAGTCCCACCCTTCAATCAGGTCCACTACGCCATCGTCATCAGCATCTGTGTCTATATAGTCAGGGAGCCCATCTCCATCAGTATCTATCGGGGTGAGTATTGTGCCGCCTATATTGGGATCATAAACATCTACCAGTCCATTGGAGTTGGTGTCATTGTTTTCAAAACCGATAAAAATTGAACTCTGCTGTGCTTCGATGTAATCTCGGATGCCATCATTGTCAGAGTCAATGTCCAGATAGTCTTTGTACCCATCACCGTCAGAATCCGGAAGTGGGAGCGCCACGATCTGCTGTTGATCATTGAGTCCATTGCCATCGGTATCTGTAAAGTCGGCAATCTGGCCTGTGGCTGTATTGGCTGTACCTCCAGCTTCGTAAGTATCTACGATGCCATCGTTGTCCGAATCAAGATCCCGGAAATCAGCCAGACCATCTCCATCTGTATCAGGATTTGGGAGTGGGGTGGAGTCAAGGGTGTCGTCTACTCCATTCGGTGCAGCTACATAGTTAGGAGTGAATGATTGACATTCGGGAGATACAATGGTATAGTTCTGATCATTTCTACCTGTGACAGTGATCGCGGTGGTACCGTCCTGGTTCAATCCCTGAGTCATACCTCCGCCACCATCGGGGTTGAGGTTGGTAGTGACTACCCTGATTTCGTTGGTGCCTTCATGGAGCTGAAGTTGACCGGTAAAGGTTCCATTCTGGCCGTAAAAGGGCACATTTTGCAGATAAATGATAAATATCCTATTGGGAGCGGTTCCGTTGGTTCCGTATGTAATGGTGCCCCCCGAGTTTGGGGTCATGTCGACATGATGAAAGGCAATGGTGTTTGGGTATGTACCAGATGGATATGGATCGGGCCTCCAATCGGTACCCGGATCAATGTTATTAAAGCTTACCCAGCCATTACTATTGAGGTATAAGCTACTGTTGGCGGCAAATGAGGTGCCATAAAACTCAAAGGCAAAGGGCAATGTGATTTGTCTGGTTTGATCATCTGCCCATCCGGTGAGGGTGGTAGGGGTGGTGATGGTAGTCACTGTGGAGCTACAACCTGTGGATATGGAGTATCCATTGAAAGTGAGGCCTCCACTCACATCGGTGAATCCATCCAGTTTCCCATCATTATCACTATCGGTGCCTCCAGCCTCTACCAGATCAGTAATGCCGTCGTTGTCTGAGTCTAAATCAAGCGAATTGGGAACACCATCTAAATCGTAATCAAAGTTGTCATTGATGCCATCACCGTTGATGTCTGCCCAGTTGTCAGATGCATCTACATCTCCGTCTCCATCCACATCCGGATCGAGGTAGTCAGGCACTCCGTCTCCATCTGTGTCAGCATCATGATCCCCCTCATCTGTATCAGGGACTCCATCATTGTCGCTGTCTTCATCCTGGGCATCGGCCACTCCATCTCCATCAGCGTCACAGCTGTAGGTGAAAGAGATGTTTTGAGTATTGATCTGATAATACCCAAAAGACCAGGTATTGATCAGGTCATCATCACCACTTGTCCAGGTATGCAATGAGGTATTCGTTCCGTCCAGTTCCACCTCGGGGTTTACTCCAGTGAAAATGTCACTATCATCCCAATAAATAAGGTTAAAACTGGTATTTGGTCTGATATCCAGCATGTTCATTCCCTGGTCATTCTCTTCCACGTCCCAAAGAGGAACATGAATAGGGCCGGAGGTAAATCTTCCTGAAATGGTCAGATTTGTTCCTGAGGGTACAGCAGCACCAAAGCCATTGAGTCCGTCCCAGCGAATCACGTGCTCTCCTTCGGTGGTTATCTCAGCTTCAATGATCACGTCTTCTGTGCCATCCTGATATCCGTTGGTGCCATCCAGATCTACGAGAACCGCTATTTGCCCAACCTGATTGCTTTCAAAGAAGATCGCAGCAGCACCTCCACCTGTACTCGCATTACAGTAGACATTGGCATCCGTAATGGAGATCGTCGGTAATACGGTCGTAGGGTAAAGGTCAACGTCCGGGTTGTTAATGAAGAGGTCATATTCTATTTCTGCAATTTCATTGGTTACACTCATGCGGTAATCCTGAAAGTCGGTGATTCCATCTCCATTGGTATCTCCATCGGTACCGTCTGTTCCCTGAGAGTTGGCATAAACCACCAATGAAAATGGATTAAGGCCGCCAAGCTGTACTTCTTTGATGTAATTGCCGGCATCACCGCCATCGATGGTGGAGGGTACCCTTACATAGAAATTAACCTCATCGGCTAAGAGGTTATCAAAATCCTGAGCGGTGAGGCTCCATCTCGTACAATGCATCCGGCCTGGTTTCTCTTCGTTGCCGTCATATACGGAGAAATCCCAAAGGTCATACCAGCTTCTTTCGTCTATGTCGGTGGTTCCTCCATCGTCCTGAATAAAGGCAATGTAGAAATCCTGATCCCCTTCCGGATCGTTGTTGGTGTATTCTATTGGGGTGTACCCACCTGCATTGTAAGTATTGGAATTGTGGGTGAACTGTGGGCCTAACAATGAGGAAGCTACTGTGGTAATGACCCCAGGCTGACCAGCATCTAACCAGGCACCATGGTTAGGACTGTTGTCGTTGGTGAGTGTATTGCTGTTAACAACATTGCCATCGCTATCATACACCACGATGGTCAAATATTCATGATTATTGTGCTCAGTGGCCGAGTTGGAGTAAGAATTACCCCCCGAGTACCTTACAGGGATTCGTCTGATTCCATATCGCAGTGTTTCGCCGGCTTTCAGGCGAATGTAGAGTCGCTCATTGGCAGGAGCGGAAGGGTCGAGAAAATTGTCGGTAGCTCCTCCAAATCCATCATGCTCCAGCCATGCAAACTGATTGTTGGCTGATCCAGGTGCCACCAATGAGGTGGTATCTCCATAATTTGGGGCGAGGGTTCTTGAGCCTTCACCAAAAGCGATATTTGCACTTCCAACAAGCAGAAGTACAAGCCAGATATTCGAGCGGTAAAGTGAATGTTTTTTTCTGGTCATATTAAACGAAAGCATGAAATGTGAATTTGAGCTGTATGGTATGAATTCCCTATTTTTTTTAGATCAAACAGCGAATAGTATCGTTGAGTCTAACTTATTGATTATGAGTTTTTTTAAGCACATCATGTGTGTATTATCTAAATCAGTAGCTGTTCTTGATAAATTCCCTACAACGATATGATGAGATTTGACAGATGCTGTATTTATGTACTCCGATGACCACCAAAGTGTATCGAAAGAGGTACTTCTTATATTAAGTGGTTTTGATTGGACGGGAAGTGCAAATCTTCTGATTTTAAAGGTCTCTTCGAGGAAAGATTTATCTCTCACATGAGGCACATATTCATTGCCAGATGTTGGGTTGACAATGGAGTAATGACGAATACCTGTGATCGATTGGAATATCTGTTCATCTGTAGAGCTAAAATTGACCTTTACAGAGGTCAAAAGCTTAGGCTTGAATAAGTTTATCACTTCAATTGTATTATAGGCGGTACAATACTGAATTTGCCAACAGGAACGTACAAGAAAACCTGTACTAGTACTTGTTTTTAAATTCCTTCTAGAGTGAGTAACTAAATTTTCCAGTAAACCTGTAGCTGAACCGCTAATTTAAGCTTATTTATTAGAGGTACGAAACAGATAAACGATTAGATTTTTCTAAGATTATTGCTTCTGATTATATCACAAACAATGGCTAATCCTTCAGTGGCTGATTTGGGAAAATAGTGGAGGTTAGGAATATGGTCCAGTACTGGCAGGTTGGGGTCGATGATGTACTTGGGGATGTGGTTGTCTACAAAGCTGAGTAAACCGGCAGCAGGATATACCACCAGGGAGGTTCCGACCACTATGAAAAAGTCTGCTTCCTGTGTGTGCTTGATGGCCAGATCCATCATGGGTACGGCTTCACCGAACCAAACGATATGTGGTCGGAGCTGAGAGCCTTTTTCGCAGAGATCGCCGGGGTTAAGTTCCCACCCGTCCAGCTCATAAATGAGTGATTCGTCTATCGTACTCCTTACTTTTGAGAGTTCTCCATGTAGGTGGATGACATGGGAACTACCCGCTCTTTCGTGCAGATTATCGACATTTTGGGTAATAATGGTGACATGAAAATCCTGTTCCAGTTGCGCGAGTACGGTATGTCCTATGTTAGGCTTTGCGAATAACGCTTGTTTTCGCCTTTGATTGTAAAAGTCAAGAACGAGTTCAGGGTTTCTCCTCCAACCCTCAGGGGTGGCTACATCCTCAATGTTGTGACCTTCCCATAATCCTCCTGAATCACGAAAAGTGCTGATGCCGCTTTCTGCACTGATGCCTGCACCGGATAGAACAACGATTTTTTTCATGATGACTTCCGTGTTTGTTATGAGCCTCAAATTAGATCATTGTTTCAAAAAATAAATCCTTGATCTTTGGTAATTTGGCACCTCCTGAAATTTAGCACCTATGAATATTATCCTTTCATTTTTGATTTCATTTACGACTTGCGTCCAATTAGATTTTGATTGGGTTAGTTTTAGCATGGTAAAGCGGTCTACTACACATGGGATGGTTTCCAGAATAGATGCCCGTGTGTTCTATAAGCCCTCTGGCAAGATGGTGACCCATTTCATTAGCCCCATTGATATGTATGTTTTAAATAATTCATTGGGCAATGTTGAGATATTTAACACGAAAGAGAATACAGTTGTCAAGTCTTTGGATAACCGAATGGGAAGCCGGAATACTACTTTTTACTATTTCTTGTTTGGTAGCAGTGAAGATTTGGGTTTGAGCGAAGCGGGTTTTTCCCTCCGCGAGTCGAGAATAGAGGACATGATGCTGGTAACAGAATATACCCCACCTGCGGCTATGGGAGGTTTGGAGAAAGTAGAGCTTGTGAGTAATGGTGATCATCCAGTTTTCATGGGGTACCTGGACAAGGATGGGAAATACCTAAAGAAGACTTACTATTATGATTATCGGATGGTTCGTGGTGTTGACTTTCCTATGTCTATTACAGAGATAGACTTTCAGAAAAACGACTCTACCATTACAAAGACTACTTTCTCTGATTTCAGATTTAATGTACCGGAAGATCAGGAGTTTGCTGATTTCAAAACACCTAATACTGCAACTTTACTGGAATGAAGGCTTTAGTAATCGCAGGGGCTTTAATAATGATGTGTCATTTGCTTCACGGGCAAGATGAACAACGAGATTTTGAGCTTGTATTGGAGAAATTGAGTATAAGAGAGGCTCCGGCTCATCAATGCAGTTTTTTCTTATTTCATTTCTATCAGAAACACTTATCAAATCAGATCCTAAATGATTGTATTTATGATCAATCTTGTTCGGAGTTTAGCAAATTGTCTTTTGCGGGTTATGGATTGTTCAAAGGACTGTTTCTGACGGCCGACAGACTGACCAGGTGCAACAGAGCGACCTTTGCTGAAACTTCTCCAGCCTTAATCGATTTACAGGGCAAGGTAATAGATCATTGGGATGACTATAAGTAAGAGAAGTTTTCTTATTCACATAAGCTTATTAGGTTCTCTTTGGTCATTTGGTCAGGGGTTTTCAAACAACGATTATCAATTCTTGTTGCATCTCGAATCCATTTCGGCTTACGATGAAGGTGTCTTTTGGCTGGGGCAAAAAGAGCTGGTTTTAGGAAGAACAGATACGACTGCTTTTCACCTGGGGATGTTTGAATACTTCCGGAAAAACAGGGCGAGCTCGATACGTTTTTTTGAGGATGTCACTCGCTCAAATCTCAATTTCTGGAATACTTCCAGGTTTTATTCAGGATTACAGTATGCCTACCTTGGTGATTACGGCAAAGCGAATCAGGTTTTGATGCAGACCGATAGTTTGTCCGAGCTACATGCTGAGCTTCGGAAGCTGAGTTTGGCGGGATTGTCTTTGCTCGATCATAATTTTGAGCGCTTTGAGTCCTTTCAAACTTCCTTTGATCCCAATTATTATCAGCTTGTTGACCATCAGCAGGCCCTATTGGACACTTACCATGTGATGCGGGATCGAAAAGCCAAATCTCCTGTGATCGCCGGTGTGCTATCGGCCATCATCCCAGGTGGAGGGAAGTTTTATTTGGGCAAAATAGGGCAGGGTACCATGAGCCTGATGACGAGTACTATTTTTGCCTTGCAAGCTTATGAAGGGTATCGCAAAGACGGCCCTAAAAGTGCCTCCTTTATTGTTTTTGGAAGCATCTTCTCCGTTTTTTATGTAGCCAATATTTGGGGGAGTGTGGTTGCCGTTAAGGTGGAAAATGTGAATTTTAACAAAACGAATCATGATGCGATATTGCTTCATATGCATATTCCTATACGGTTACTTTGTAAGTAGTGGACAGGATGTTTTGTGGGGGACGAACGCCGTTGAGACACGGGAAGACGTACTTAAAAGCGCACTAAGCTTTGAGCGACAAGCTTTTGAGGAAAGTGACTTGTCCAGGAAGGGCTTTTTGCTGTTGCAGAAATCCTATTGTTATAAGAAGATAGGTGATTATCAATCGGCACTGGATATCCTCAACCGGGTTAAAATTCCATCAAGAGATACTTTGAACAGAGCATTGAAGTATGAGAAGATTCTGCTCAATTATTTACTTGGTAACTATCAAAGGAGTTTTGACGAATTATTGAAATACAGATTGTCACAGGGTACATCTCAGGGGGAGGTTGATGGTGATATACTGATTTTGGAGATTTTGAATCTTATTGGCTTAAACAAGTGGGAAGAAGCTAAGGAATTGACCCTGATGAATGCTGATGATTTGGGTACAGATAGCGAGCAGGTGGAGGCTTTTTTTTCTGGCAAGCTAAAGCCTAAAAACCCTGATAAGGCCTATACCTTGTCTTTGTTTCTGCCGGGAGTGGGGCAGATGTATTCAGGTTACTTTTTGAAAGGAGTACTTTCAGGGGGTATTCAGACACTGTTAGTAGGTTTTAGTGCTTATAGCTTACATCAAGGTTATTTCTTCACCGGAGGGATGACTGGGGTAGCTTTGTTCTACACGTTTTACCTTGGCGGAGCCAGACATGCGAGAGAATTGGCTGTAGCAAAAAACAAAGAGCGAGCCAGAGAAATAAGCCTGAAATTTATGAAAGGGGTGAAATAAAAAAACCCTCGTGAAGAGGGTTTTTGATATCATTTGAGACCTTACTAGTTAAACATGATAAGGCCTTTCTTATTCACATAAGCGCTGATGTCTTCATTGTTGATGACCAATACGATCAAATCAACAAGAGGTAATATTCCGAAGATTCCACCGCAGGTGAAGAAATAACCCGCAATAATTCCCGGAGGTGTACCGAGGTATACCCTGTGAACACCAAGACCTCCCAAGAAGAAATCTAAAGCTACGGCAATCCACACATTTTTTTCCTCCTGAATCCCAGCTACAGAAAAAGGATTGTCTAAAGCAACTTTTGAATCAATTGAAATGGCCTGCTCCATGATGGATTCAACTTTGGAGTCATCGATAGCGTATTTTCCGTTCGAAAGGCCCACAAAGGAATAGCCCAATGCGAAAACAATAAGTAAGAATTTTTTCATTTTAAAAAGTGATTATAGTTTAGTCAAACATAAGAAGCAATTCTGTGAAAAAGAAGAGGATGATGAGTTAAAGTTCCGTTGTCCAGAAAGTGCCTCATTCTCAATGTTTTCGTAAACTGATCTAAAATGGAAGATAGATCGAACCTTTACTTGGGGAGCGCATCACTCGTTTTAACCAACCATCCCCATAAATCTTCCACGTGCTTTTTTTCCAATCTGGTCTGACCGAGTACCACTCTTATACCGTACAGGCCATTTACCTTAGTATGGGTGATGTAAGCCTTGCCGGATTGGTTGATTTGGGTGAGAATGGTTTCATTGAGTGTATTTAATTTCTCCACGCTTTTACCGGGAGGATTGTACCGAAAAACCACCATGTTTAGTTTCTGGGGTGTGAGCAGCTCAAAGTGTGGCGTTTGCTCAATCTGACTGGCCAGCCAGCTGCCATAGTCAATGTGTGTTCGGATGGTAGACCGCAAGAGGTCAACTCCGTAGGTTCGCATCACAAACCACAACTTGAGGGCCCGGAAGCGCCTGCCCAGCTGTATCCCCCAGTCTCTGTAATCATTTACCTGTCCCCTGGTTTTGGTTTTGAGGTATTCCGGGAGTATTTCAAAGGTTTTGATCAGGGCTTCTTTGTCTTTCACATAGTAGGCACTGCAGTCAAAATTGGTGAAGAGCCACTTGTGCGGATTGAAAACAAAACTATCAGCCAGCTGTAGTCCGTCTCTGAGCCACTCCAGTTCGGGAAGCACAAGCGCACTCCCGGCGTAGGCGGCATCTACGTGAAGCCAGACCTGGTGTTTATGACAGATTTCTCCAATCTGTCTGGTGGGATCGAAGGCCAGCGTGCCGGTGGTGCCCATAGCTGAAATCACCATGCACGGCACATACCCATGAGCCAGATCATTTTGGATGGCTTTTTCGAGTTCGGATGGAATCATGGCCAGCTGGTCATCCACCGAGATTTTTACCAGGTTCTCACTTCCCAGTCCGGCTATTTTCACCGCCTTATCAGCAGAGGAGTGGGTTTCCGTAGAGCAGTAAATCCTTAACTTGCTTACTGAAGTACCTTTCTTATTGGATTGAAAGTCAGTTTTCCATTCGCGGGCGGTCAGTAGGGCGGTCAGGGTGGCTGTGGAGGCTGTGTCTTGGATCACTCCATACCAATCAGAAGGCAGCCCCATCATCCCTTTGAACCATTCCATCATGCGCTCCTCCAACTCAGCTGCTGCTGGTGAGGTTTCCCAAACCATACACTGCGCGCCTATGCCAGCCGTGAGTATTTCAGCAATGACAGACGGATAGCTGGAGTTACCAGGAAAATAGGCATGAAAGTGTGGATGTTGCCAATGGGTAATCCCAGGCATAATGATGGTGTCCAGATCACTCATCAGGGCCTCAAAAGGCTCCCCGCTAGCTGGGGGTGATGCAGGAATCTGGTTGTAAATGTCTTTTGGAGCTACCTGAGATTTTACGGGGTATTTTTCGATCTGCTCCAAATAATCGGCCACCCAGTCCACAACGGCATGGGCGTTTTTTCTAAATTCCTCGTGGTTCATGGGAGGGTGGTTTTTACGATCCGGCTTATACCGGAATATAAACGATCTTTTTAGTCTCGAAAAAGGGATCTTCGAAATAATCGCTGATAGCAACGACACTATGGGAGCGGCCAAGCTCCTTCATCTCCTCGTCCAGTTCTCCTCCTTTGAGCAGTAAGTACCCATTGGCCAATGTGGGATGGTCTGTGGAGTGAATCATCCGATGGGTCCAGTTGTAGAGTTGCTTGGTTCTGGCCACAGCTCTGGATACGATGAAATCAAACTTCTCTTTGATTTGTTCGGCGCGGATATGTTCGGCATGCACGTTGGTCAGCCCAATAGCCTGGGCCACTTCCTGCACCACTTTGATTTTCTTGCCTATGCTGTCTGCCAGAAAAAAAGAAGACTCTGGGAAAAGGATGGCCAACGGAATACCCGGAAACCCTCCGCCCGTGCCAATGTCCAGTAATCGGCTTCCTGGTGGAAACGAGATGAATCGGGCAATGGCCAGACTGTGCAGGATGTGTCGGGTGTAGAGTTGGTCAATGTCTTTTCTGGAGATGACATTGATCTTTTCATTCCATTCGGTGTATAGCCCCGAAAGGGCTTCAAACTGCTTTCTTTGTGTTGCAGAGAGATCGGGAAAATGGTCAAAGACGACCTGAACACCACTTGACATCAAATGTGCTTCTTTTTGTCTTTCACCAATTCATACATGAGCTCGCGTGCACGGTGGAGCTGGGCTTTCACGGTGCCCAATGGAGCTTCAAGCTCAGTCGCGATCTCTTCATAGGAGAGTTCGTCGAAGTACCTCAACTTGACGAGTCGCTGATACTTCGGAGGTAGCTTGGTCACAAACATGCGTACCAGCTCGATCTTCTGAGTGTTGATCGCCTCTTCGTCTGGCGTGCGCTCGGCATCCTCCACGTCGATGTTTACAGACTCACCGCTATCATCTGTAAATGACGTATTGAGGCTGTAGGTTTCCAGTTTTTTCTTTCTGATAAAATCGATGGCGTTGTTGGTCGCTATCCGAAAAAGCCAGGTACTGAAGGTGTAATCCTTTTTGAAACGGGCCAGGTTTTTGAATGCCTTGGCAAAGGCTTCAATGGTAAGATCCTCGGCATCATCTACGTTCCGCACCATTTTGAGGATCATATGGTATACCGGCTTTTTGTACCGGCTCATCAAGTCAGCAAAAGCCGACTCATCATTGTGCAGCGTTGCTCGATCGATGAGTTTGAAATCCTGAAGGGCCTTTTCTGAAAACTGCCTTTTTACTTCTTCCATCTAATATTCTTTACAAACATGGCCCTGACACCTAGCAGGGGTAAAAAAATCGCATAGATCAAATCCATCAGCGGAAACCAAATCCTATTAAAAGGCATCCCGAGGTTATTGGCGATTTTTTTGAAAAATACTCCTTTTACCAGTATCAACAAGCCGAACAGTACAATAATTCGTGAAGAATACTGAAAAGAGAAGAGCAAATATAGGAAACAAAGCCATAGAACACCGTGAGTAGAGGCCCTTATAAAATGGGCGGTTTTCACTGCTGGTTGGTAATGCTTTCCCACTGACAAATGCCTTGTTTTCTGCTTGAGATACCCTTTCCATTTACGTTCTGGGGAGGAATAGGTTAAACTATCTGATTTAAAATTAATTGCCGTGTTGTGTGGAGTGGTTATTTTCTGCACCAGTAGGTCATCGTCACCTCCCACCACTGCCTCAAAGGGATGGAATCCCCCTGTCTTGTGGAAGGTGCTTTTCCTGTAGGCGATGTTTCTGCCCACTCCCATATAGGCCCTGCCCTGGCAGGCCGCTGATGTGTAATGGATCGCTGTTTGCAGCGTTTCATATGCCGTGATCTGACTGATTAGGCCTGGCTGGTCTTCATAGGGACTTATCCCAAGAATGAGTTCTGTCTTCTCTGAAGTATACGGAGCAAAGGATGCGATCCATTGGTCAGAAACCGGCCGACAATCAGCATCGGTGAGTAGAAGCCATTCATTGCGAGCTGCATTTATTCCTTGCGTCAAGGCGTACTTTTTCGGGTTGAAACCACTCGGTACAGCGGGGACTTCTATGGTCAATACCTGAGCACTATTCACCGATTGCATAAAGGCAACACTTCCATCAGTGCACCTGTCCAGGACGATGATGATCTCAAAATGCACGTACTGCTGGGCCAGTAGCAGTGGCATCAGTTTCTTCAGGTTTTCCACTTCATTGTGAGCACATACAATGACCGAAAAGGGAGGAGATAGGGTACTAGATCTCGGTGTGGAGCTTTTACGGAGCAGGGGCGCAATGGTCTGAGCGATCAGCGAGAAGTGAAGGAAGACGAATGTGTAAAAAAAGTACTCCAAAACGCGATAGGGCTTAGTGGGTAAAGATAGGAGCCACAAAATGGTGATATTCATACCAAGCCAACTATTTTTGCGGCATTTATGAAATTTACGCTACAACATACAGACCAAAAAACCAAGGCACGCACGGGCCTGCTGGAAACGGATCACGGCCCAATAGAAACACCTATTTTTATGCCAGTGGGTACTGCGGGTACGGTGAAGGCGGTTCATCAGCGGGAGCTTAAGGAGGATATCAATGCCCAGATCATTTTGGGCAATACCTATCATCTTTACCTGAGACCAGGTCTGGAGGTGATTCAAAAAGCCGGCGGACTTCATGGATTCAATAGCTGGGATCGCCCCATCCTGACTGACAGTGGGGGGTATCAGGTCTACTCTTTGGGAGATAACCGAAAAATCACTGAGTCTGGCGTGCGATTCAAATCTCATATTGACGGTTCGATGCATGATTTCACACCAGAACGGGTGATGGACATACAGCGGGTAATCGGAGCGGATATCATCATGGCTTTTGACGAATGTACGCCTTACCCATGTGATAAAAAGTATGCCGAAGATTCCATGCATATGACCCATCGGTGGCTGAAGCGCTGCATACAGCAGTTTGATACTACAGATCCGCTCTATGGCTACAGTCAGACCCTTTTTCCTATTGTGCAGGGCAGTACTTATCCTGATTTGCGTAAGCAGTCTGCGGAGTTTATCGCCGAGCAGGATCGTGAGGGGAATGCCATCGGCGGATTGTCTGTGGGTGAACCCCATGAAGATATGTATGCCATGACGGAGTTGGTTTGTGATATACTGCCTGCTGACAAGCCTCGCTATTTGATGGGGGTGGGTACTCCGGAAAATATTCTGGAGTGCATCGCTCTGGGTGTGGATATGTTTGACTGTGTGATGCCTACCAGAAATGCCCGAAACGGAATGCTTTTCACAAGTGAAGGGATCATCAACATCAAGAATGAAAAGTGGAAAGAAGCGTATATTCCTATCGATCCTGCATTGGGAGGGTATGTGAGCACGTTCTACACCCGTGCGTATCTGCGGCATTTGATCATGAGCAAAGAAATACTGGGAGCTCAGATTTGCAGCATTCACAATTTATCGTTTTATCTATGGTTAGTAAAGGAGGCGAGGGTGCAGATAAAAGCAGGTAACTTTGATGCCTGGAAAACAGCCATGGTCAAAAAAGTAACAACCCGACTTTGAAGAAATTAGATTGGTACATATTGCAAAAAGTGTTGAGCACCTTTGTTTTTGTGGTGTTTATGCTGGTATTGATCATCTGTGTCATTGACTTCACGGAGAAGAATGATGATTTCATGCAGAATGACGTGAGCCGTGAGCAGATTTTCAAGTATTACCTGACGCTCTTTCCTTATTTCGCCATTCTGCTGACACCCATTACTGCTTTCATTGCCACCGTGTTTGTCACCGCCAAGCTCGCTGCACAGACTGAGATTATTGCCATTTTAGCCTCAGGGGTGAGTTTCAGGAGAATGCTGGTGCCTTATTTCATGGCGGCTGTCCTCATTGCTGCTATGAGTTATGTGTTCATGGGCTATGTCATTCCAAATGCAAATAAGTTCAGGATAGGGTTTGAGTTGAATTACCTGAAAAAACCGTATTTCTACTCTGACCGGAATATTCACCTGAAGATTGCCGAGAATGATTACATCTACATAGACCGGTATAACAATCAGCGGGACATTGGCTACAACGTGACCTTAGAGCGGATTGTAGATGAGCGGTTGGAAGATAAGCTCACTGCCAAGCGAATTCACTGGGATACTGCCACAGCCAAGTGGAGTCTCAAAAACTGGCAGCGAAGGCAGATTTTTGAAAATACGGAAGTCATTACCTCAGGAGGGGCGGCAGGAGATCTGGACACCTTGCTGAATATGTCTCCGTCTGATTTTCAAAACAAAGAACGGCTGCAGGAGACGCTGACCATCCCTGAGCTCAATGACTACATAGCCTTGCAGAAAAGCCGTGGCGCCGATGATGTACAGCTCTATCAGATCGAAAAATACATCCGCTATATGCAGCCTTTCGGGGTGATTATACTTTGCTTCATTGGGGTGATTGTTTCGGCTAAAAAGTCGCGGCGAGGTACCGGTTTTCAGATTGCATTGGGATTCTTGATCGCCTTTATTTTTATCATATTTTTCATACTGGCACGAGCGATTGCCGAGGCGGGATCACTCAATCCCATCCTTGCGGTGTGGATACCTAACATTATTTTCTCGGTAGTGGGTGTGCTGATGTATAATACCGTACCCCGATGACGCAGGAGACGAAGGACTTTACTTTTCTCCATTTTATTGTGCTCATATGGGGATTTACGGCCATTTTGGGTGTGCTGATAGATCTGCCGTCTGTAGAAATGGTATTTTTCAGAACCCTGCTGGCTTCTGTGGGACTCCTGGCGATTGTCTATTTCAGGAAGAAGTCATTTTCCTTTCAGCAGCGAAAAGATCATTGGGTCACATTGGGCACCGGGGCTTTGATCGCCGCTCATTGGATTTTGTTTTTCTTGTCGGCCAGGGTATCCAATGTGTCGGTATGCCTGGCGGGTATGGCCACCTGTTCACTTTGGACGAGCTTTTTAGAGCCACTCTTTAACAAACGCCGGATCAAACCCTACGAAGTGGTACTCAGCGTGATTGCATTCGTGGGGATAGCCATCATTTTCAATGTGGAGTTTGACTACTTTTTTGGACTGATTTTGGCGATGGTATCGGCGGCCATCGCGGCACTGTTCACCGTCATCAATGGCAAGCTTACGAAAAGGGAGGATCCTTTTGTGATCACTTTTTATGAAATGATCGGAGCCACTCTGGCTATAGCCCTGTTTTTTCCAATTTATTTGAGTTTTGAGGGGATAGACAGCCTGGCATTAAGCCCCACATTGAGCGACTGGGGTTATCTGATCATATTAGCACTGGTCTGCACCGTATATGCCTATTCCTACTCTGTAAAGTTGATGAAGCGTCTGTCGGCTTTTTCGGTCAACCTTACTGTTAACCTGGAGCCTGTCTATGGGATAGCTATGGCCCTGGTCTTTTTTCCTGAAAAGGAACAGATGACCTCTGGTTTCTACTTGGGTACTGCCCTCATTCTTGCTTCCGTGCTGATTTATCCTTTGATCAATCGCCGTTTGAAAAGGAAAGCCCTGAATACCGATTTATTGAGGTAATTGGCTAAATTCCGACTCTCAAAATAACAAAACCATGTTTACACCCCAATCTAGCGTGCTCCTGTTGAGTGCCATTTTTTATTTAGGATGCGCGGGCGAGCCCAAAAACACAACTGATAAAGAGGAACTTATGCAGCCACCAATTGCCGAAAAACAACCTTATGAACTCACAGGTCATGGAGATGTACGAGTAGACAATTATTACTGGATGCGACTGGCAGATGAGCAGAAACTTGCTTCTGAGCCTGATGAACAAACCAAAAAAGTACTGGATTATCTGGGTGCTGAAAATAATTACACCAGGAAGGCACTAAAATCCACAGAGACTCTGCAGGAGACGCTCTATCAGGAAATGGTTGGGCGGATCAGTCAAAACGATGAGTCTGTTCCCTATCTGAGTCATGGCTACTATTATTACTCACGTTACGAGGTGGGAAAAGAGTATCCAATCTATTGCCGAAAAAAGGGTGATTTGAGTACTAAAGAGCAAGTGATTCTGGACGTGAATCAGTTGGCTGAAGGGCAGGAATTTTACAATGTATCAGGACTAAAGGTAAGTCCGGATAACGAGCTTTTGGCTTTCGGTGAGGATACGCTGAGTAGAAGAATTTATACCATTAGGATATTAAATCTTGAGACCGGAGAATTCCTGAAGGATGAGATTCCCTTTGCTGAGGCTGGTGTGGCATGGGCCGCAGATAACCAGACGCTTTTTTATACAGCTAAAAATAAGGTCAGTCTGCTTTCAGAGGAGATCAAAAAACACACATTGGGCACCTCTACCGACACTGATGAAACGGTGTATAAGGAGGAGGATCCATCCTATTACATTGGATGTTATCAGTCCAAATCCGGTGAGTACATCATCATCTGGAACAGCAGTACCTTGTCCACTGACCACCACATCCTGAAGTCGGACAACCCGAACGGAGCCTTTAAGCAGTTTACGCCCAGAGAAGCTGTACATGAGTATTCCATTGAGCATTTCGAAGACAAATTCTATGTGGTGACCAACTGGGAAGCCACTAACTTCAGGTTGATGGAAGTGGGTGAGAATGATACAGATAAATCCAATTGGAAAGAGGTCCTCCCACACAGGGAGGATGTTTTGTTGTCATCCATCGAAGTGTTCAAAAACTTTCTGGTGGTGGAAGAGCGGAAAAATGGACTGAATCAACTCCGTGTGATCAACCAGAAGAGCAAGGAGGACTATTACATTCCAATGGATGAAGTGGCCTACAAAGCTGGTATAGACACTAATAAGGATTTTGAAACCAACACCCTGAGGTATTATTACTCTTCATTGGCTACTCCTGAGACCGTTTATGACTTTGATATGGTCACTAAGGAGCGCCAGTTGATGAAGCAGGATGAGGTGGTAGGTGGACATGATCCATCTCAGTATACAGTAGAGCGCATCATGGTGGAAGCCAGAGATGGCAGGAGCATTCCAATGTCCATTATTTACAAAAAAGGATTCAAGAAGGATGGATCTGGTCCGTTTTTGCTCTACGGATATGGCTCATATGGTCACACTGTTGATCCGGGCTTTAGCTCTAGTAGGTTGTCCTTGCTGGATCGTGGTTTTGCGTTTGGTATTGCCCACATCAGAGGCAGTCAGGCGCTGGGTCGTTCCTGGTATGACGATGGCAAGATGTTTAAGAAGAAGAATACATTCAACGATTTTGTTGATTGTGCGCAGTACGTGATCAATGCAGATTTTACCAGCTCCAACAGACTGTTTGCCATGGGGGGCAGTGCCGGAGGGCTGCTGATGGGTGCTGTGGTCAATCAGGCACCAGAACTTTTCAGAGGTGTGATAGCAGCCGTACCTTTTGTGGATGTGCTCACCACCATGTCTGACCCTACCATTCCGCTGACCACCAATGAATATGACGAGTGGGGAAATCCTGATGAACTGGAATCTTATGAATACATGAAGAGCTACTCTCCGTATGACAATGTGAAGGCTCAGGATTACCCAAACATGCTGGTGATGACCGGATACTTTGATTCTCAGGTGCAATATTGGGAGCCGGCCAAGTGGGTAGCCAAATTGCGTGAGTTCAAGACTGACGATAATCTGCTACTTCTCAATACCAATATGGAAGCAGGTCATGGGGGCGCTTCTGGTCGGTTCAGGGTTTACCGGGAGATAGCCATGGAATATGCCTTTATGCTTGATTTAGCCAACATTAAACAATAATTGATATGCTTACAGTTACTACTCCCAACATCGAAGGAAAGCAGATCACCGAATATTACGGACTGGTGACTGGCGAAGCGATCATTGGGGCCAATATTTTCAAGGATTTTTTTGCGGCGATCACCGATGTGGTGGGAGGCAGGTCAGGATCTTATGAGAAAGCTTTGCGTGAAGCTAGGACATTGCTGTGGCTGAGATGCAGGAGCGTGCACAGTCTATGGGTGCCAATGCGGTGATCGGCGTGGATCTGGATTATGAGACCGTAGGTCGCGACTCGGGCATGCTTATGGTGAGTGCCAGTGGCACTGCGGTGAAGGTTCAATAGGTATTTGGGTGCCGTCCTTTGGGAAATGAGGGTGCAGCGGGGACTCGATGAGATGTTTCGTGCTTTATGTCGTCATTGCGAGAAGCGACCGTAAGGGAGTGCCGAAGCAATCCACCGTATTAGCTGGTGCTTTCCATCTGGTTTCTGATCGAATTTATTGACACCTTTTTGAGAGGGATTGGATCTGTTAAGTCTTTATGTCAGATTGCTTCATCCCGATTGCATCGGGATTCGCAATGACGGTGTGTGGCATCCCTTGTGGAGCGATGATAACCGGACTTTTATGGGGTGTTTGCCCTTGGTTCGTCATTGCGAGAAGCGACATTTGGAGCGCCGAAGCAATCCACCGACGGGCCTTAGTGCCTATACCTACCATTCAAGAATCTTGGGGTAGAGATCAATCCAATCCGGGTTTAGTGAGGATATTAAATCCATTTTCTTTTTTCTGGATCCTCCTTTGATTTGCTTCTCCCGATCTATGGCCTCTGTAATGGTTGGCAATGACTCATAGTAAACCAGCTTATTCAGATTATACCGCGCAGTAAAGCTTCTGGGGTATTTGTGATTCTTATGTTCATAGATACGGTTTACCAGGTCAGATGTCACGCCGACATATAAGGTCGTGTTGTTCCCATTGGTCATGATGTATATGCAGCCACCTTTTACCATTATCACTTATGAAATCCTGGTTGAAAAATAAGCAGTTTTTGTTTCTGATGGAAACCTGCACGCTAGCTAATCCTTGTCCCGCCTTTTATGGGTCAGATTGCTTCATCCGCTAATTATTGAGATTCGCAATGACGATACGTTGTAATACGTCATTGCGAGGAGCGACGGTAGGATCGCCGAAGCAATCCTCTGTATGGCTGATGCTTACCGTCTGATTTGCCGATTGATTTCTTATCGAGAGTCCCACTGAATTATAGAACTGAATTATAGAAGTAAGCATTTGAACCTTTCAGGTCCTTACGTCAGATTGCTTCATCCCGATTGCATCGGGATTCGCAATGACGGTGTTTTTGTTCTTTGGTTCGTCATTGCGAGGAGCGACGGTAGGAGTGCCGAAGCAATCCTTCGAAAGATTTTTGCTTGTTGTCCGTTTGACTGATCGTACCGATGATTTATACTCTGCTGGAGATTATCGTTTGGTTCTTTAGGTGCAATGACGGTGTATAATGTTCCGTGTGAAATAGCGATGTTACAGGGACTCGATGAGATGTTTGAGCTAGAGCTCAAAGGTGTAAAACCCTTCCAGCGAGATTTCCTGCTCAAACAGCCCGAAAACGGCAGAGCCCGAACCGCTCATGGCCGCATAGGTCGCTCCGGCCGAATATAGCTGATTCTTCACGTCTCGGATTTCAGGGAACTGGGCAAAAACCGATGCCTCAAAATCATTTTGAAGTACGTCCTTCCATTGGTCGATCGGTTTACTCAATATACTCTCAATCGAATGGGTTGGAGCAGCAGGCTTAACCAGGCTATAAGCCTTTTGTGTACTCACGTGAATTTGAGGATGTTTGATGGCTATGTATTTTCCCGAAAGGTTGAGTGCGGTACCCTTAAAATTGGTTCCAGTACCCGTAGCAATGACTGGTTTATTTTCAATAAAAAAGGGGCAGTCGCTGCCCAACTGACCAGCCAGCTTTTGTAGTGTAGGCACGTCTATTCCCAATTCAAACAGATCATTGAGCATTTTCAAGGTAAATGCTCCATCCGATGAGCCGCCACCCAGACCCGCACCCATAGGGATCACTTTATGCAGGTGTATGTGTACACCCGGGAGATCGTAAGTCTTCTTCAGGAGATGGTAGGCTTTGATGCACAGATTAGACTCCTGAGTGCCAGGTATATCCAGGCCGGAAGAGGTGAACGTTAATTTTTCAGATGGAAGTACTTCCAGTGCGTCACACCAGGGGATGGGGTAGAAACAACTTTCTATGTTATGGTAGCCGTCGGGTCTTTTGGCGACGATATGCAGACCCAGGTTGATTTTGGCGTTGGGGAAGGAGAGCATTAAAGGGAAGTGTGATGTGAAGAAAGTTGAAAGTGCGGGTCGTTGCACTTTCAACTATCTCATAGGTTTTTTATTTTCCCATCTGCTCGATGATCTCCTCAGAGATACCAGTGTTGGAGTAACCTCCATCGTGGTAAAGGTTCTGCATGGTGATCATTTTGCTGAGGTCTGAGAACAAGAAAATACAATAGTTGGCACAGTCGCCAGCCAATGCGTTGCCTAGTGGTGACATCTTATCAGCAAAATCAAAGAAGCTATCAAATCCACCAATGCCCGATCCTGCGGTGGTTTTGGTAGGAGACTGAGAGATGGTGTTTACACGTACTTTTTTGGCTTTCCCCAGTCTATATCCGTAGCCTCTGGCTATAGATTCCAATACTGCTTTGGCATCAGCCATATCAGTGTAGAATGGATAAGTCCGCTGTGCGGCAATATAGGATAGACCTACTACAGAGCCCCACTCACTGAGAGCATCCTGCTTTTCGGCTACAGCCATCATCTTGTGAAATGAAAGGGCAGATACGTCCAGTGATTTTTGGTACCAGTCGTAGTTGAGGTCTCCGTAAGATCTTCCTTTCCGGATGTTTGGAGACATCCCTATGGAGTGCAATACGAAATCTATTTTTCCGCCAAGGATTTCCTGGGATTTTGTGAAGAGGTTTTCCAGCTCTTCCACTGAGGTAGCATCTGCAGGAATAATTTCGCTTCCTGTTTTTTCAGCCAGCTGATTGATGGCGCCCATTCGCATAGCGATAGGAGCATTGGTCAATGTAAAAGTGGCACCCTCTTCGTGCGCCCGCTCAGCCACATGCCAGGCGATAGAGTTTTCGTCTAGCGCTCCTGATATGATTCCTCTTTTTCCTTGTAATAAATTATTGGCCATTGTTTATTGGTTTTATTTCAGTGTTCAAAAATAGGGTAAATAACCTGTACTGCCAATGTAAATACCATGGCATCAGGCAAGGGATTGCTTCGAGTGGTTTATGAGACCGGGTTCAGTAATTCTTTTGCACTTTGCATGGCGCTGGCTCCGGGTTTTTCACCACCGATCATCTGGGCAATGGCCAAGACCCGTTCCTCTTCCTGAAGCTTTTTGATCTTACTCACAGATTTGTCTAAAGAGTGATCTTTGTAGACAAAATAGTGTGCATCTCCACCTGCGGCAAACTGTGGAAGGTGACTGATCGAGACTACCTGATGGTTTTTGGCCATTTGCTTCATCATGCTCACCATTTGCAGGGCGATCTCTCCAGAAACCCCGGTATCAATTTCATCAAAAATGATGGTAGGCATGGCGGTCTTGTCAGCCAGCAGGTACTTCACCGCAAAGATCAGCCTGGAAAATTCACCACCAGAGGCTACATTTTTCAATTCCCGGGGTTGTACACCCTTATTGGCGGAGAAAAGAAGCTCTACAAGGTCCAGTCCGTTGATATTGGGTTCTGTCGGGGTGATTTTGATGGAGATATTACCATTTTCTATTCCCAGCTTAGTGATGAGTGCTTTGATAGCCTCTGCGAACGGCTGAGCATGTTTCTGTCTGCTGGCAGTAAGTGCCTTACCAGTCGATAGCATGGCTTTCTGAGCCTCTTCGAGCGCGGCTTTGGCTTTTTTAATTTCCGAATCTATATTGAGCACGTCTTCGAGCGCAGCGCTGAGTTCATCTCTGAGGGCGATTAGTTCGGCCACCTCGTTGGTGTGGTGCTTTTGCTGAAGTCTGAAGAGCAGATCAATTCGCTCTTTGACCACCTGAAGCCTTTCCGGGTCCAACTCCACACGGTCTTGCTCATTGGCGATTTCGCGGGATATGTCCTGAAGCTCTATGCTCGCGCTGTTCAGGCGTTCGAAGAGTTCTTCCAGCCTTTTGGAGAACCCTTTGATGGAAGAAAGCAGGGGGAGTCCTTCCTGAAGCTGATTGATCAGAGAGATTTCAGATTCGTCCAGGAGCTGATTGAGCTGACCCAGGTTGACTTTGATCTCTTCGGCATTTTCAAGTATCTCCAATTCTTCCTCCAATAGCTCCAGCTCTCCTGCTGAAAGTTGAGCCTCAGCCAGCTCGTTATACAAGTACTGCTTGTAATCGGTGTCTTTGGCACTCTCCTGAGCTTTTTTTACCAGCCTGGAGTAGGTCTTTTCCGCACTTGTAAACTCGGCGTAAGATTTTTTGTATTGAGCAATGAGCTCCTGATGGCCAGCGTAAATGTCCAGTATTTCCAGCTGGTATTCGTTGCTGCCCAGGTGTAGTGATTCGTGCTGAGAGTGGACGTCCATCAGGTGTACTCCCAGCGTTTTGAGCACGTCCAGAGTCACGGGAGTGTCATTGATGAATGCTCTGGATTTACCAGAGGGGCTAATCTCCCTTCTGATGATGCATTCACTTTCAAAGTCCAGATCGGCAGCTTCGAAAAGTGCTTTGAGTTTGTAGTTTTTAATATCAAACACACCTTCCACTACACATTTTTCTTCTTCACTGAAGAGTGCTTTGGTGTCGGCTCTATTGCCCAATAGCAAGCCTACAGCTCCTAGCATGATGGATTTTCCGGCACCGGTTTCACCAGTAATGATGTTGAGATTTGGAGAAGGAGACATCTCCAGGCTTTGAATAAGTGCGTAGTTTTTGATGGAAAGAGATCGGATCATTGATTATTCTGCCTTTACTTCGGCCCAGATTTCGTCCAGCTGAGCCAAAGGCAAATGTAATATATGACCTTTAGTATTTTTCACTTTTAAGGTATCCGATTTTAGGCTGAGCGGAGTGGCCAAAGTGACGGTGGCGTCATGCGAAACGAAACTGAGATATTGGTCTCCCTGGAAGTGATCAGCGATCTTTTCGGGTGAAATTCTAATCAGTCGCTTCGCCATTACTCTATGATTTTTTTGAAGGTATCTGATTTGCTCGGATCTAACTTTGACAGAATCTCATAAGACTCCCTTTTTTGCGTAGGGTTTCCTTCCTTGAATATCTGAGAAAGCTCTTCGGCTTTGGCATCCAGGAAGCTAATTGTCAGAATGGATCTTGGCCTTGATTTATTGGCTGTTTGTATGAGCTTGAGCCCATTGAGAATGCTGTTTCTCGCTGCTTCCGGGTCGTCCATAAATACGTCAAGTCCCTTGAGGTGATACTCGTAAACCGCCTTTCTGAGCGGCTCAAAATTACTTCCCATTAGATTTTCACTTAACCAGTAGCGGTTTCTCACACTGTTGAACTGTGACCATCCGGAGTAATTTGAATTTTGGGCATTGGAGACAATCTGATTAGCGATTTGGAAATATCGGGTACCTCCAAGTTCAGAAAATGAATCGTAGTCCATGCCGATAATGGTGTAGGCGTAGTAGGCAAGGAGGGAGGTGATGTTGCTGGTAAATGAGTTTTCGTTGAATTGTAGCGGCTGGGATTGTACATATTCAAATTGCCAGTCGCGATCTGCAAAATTGAAGACCACTGTTTCATAGCTGGCATTATACACTGGTCTGGAGGAGAGTATCTGCACGGAGGCACCCCACCGGCCTGAGCTGGGGGTAGACTCATTCGGATCCAGGGTAAGAATAATGTTACAGTTGATTCGCTCTTCGGAGCTGAACTCGTCATCGGTCCATTTTCGGTTGTTCAGAAACTGGGTGAAAGAGGTCTCCATATCACTGAAAATATTTCGCTCAGTGGTCTGGATTTGTTGTGCATTCACTACCACCCGGCAGTTGAGTTCCTGTGCGGTGGTGCTGAGTGCACCAATGAAAAGAATAAAAACGAGGAGTCTAGCCATTGAGTGATTGTTCAATAAAGTCTACCAGATCTTTGGCAACTTCAACCTTACTTTTCAACTCAAAATGTTGTTCTTTATTATGTCTATCGAAGATAGATACTTTATTGGTGTCGTGGGCAAAACCAGCGCCTTCATGATTCAATGAATTCAAAACAATCACATCCAGGTTTTTGCTTTCAAGCTTTTTCCTGGCATTTACTTGCTCTTCATCTGTCTCCAGCGCAAACCCGACCGTGAACTGATGTTTTTTCTTCATAGCGCCCAGCTGGCTGGCAATGTCAGGGTTAGGCACGAGTGTGATTTGGAGGGCCCGTTCTTTTTTCTTAAGCTTGGAAGTGACCATTGTCTCAGGCTTGTAATCAGCTACTGCCGCTGTGAAAATACCGATATCACTCGTTTCGAAGTAGGCTTTGGCAGCTTCAAACATCTCTTCTGCCGAGGTGACTTTAGTGACTCTGATGAGGGGGTGATGCGGAGCATGTGCTGCAGGACCGGAGATGAATTCCACTTCCGCTCCCCTGTTGGCTAGTTCCAGTGCTATAGCCTTGCCCATCTTGCCTGTGGAGTGGTTGCCAATAAATCTCACCGGATCGATGGACTCGTGTGTGGGGCCAGAGGTCATCATCACCTTCTTGCCCACAAAGGATTGGGTTTGCTGAAAGAAGGATTTTACTTTTTCCAGGATGTGCTCCGGCTCGGCCATGCGCCCTTCTCCTGTGAGACCACTTGCCAGTTCGCCAGATTCTGCATCTACGATAATGTTACCATAGTCCGCGAGGGTTTTCAGGTTTCTCCTGGTAGCAGGATGCTGATACATGTCGAGATCCATCGCCGGGCATACCATCACCGGACACCTGGCTGAGAGATATACGGCAGTGAGGAGGTTGTCAGCGGCACCATTCGCCAATTTTGACAAGGTATTGGCACTAACAGGCGCCACGATCATGAGGTCGGCCCACAGGCCCAGCTCCACGTGGTTGTGCCACTCACCGTTTTCGTTTTGATAAAAACTGGAGAGTACCGGGTTTTTCGATAGGGTGGCCAGCGTAAGTGGTGTAATGAAATCTTTGGCGCTTTCGGTCATGATCACCTTCACTTCCGCTCCTGACTTGACGAGTAAGCGCACAAAAAAAGCGGCTTTATAGGCTGCTATGGAGCCACAAACCGCTAAGAGTACTTTTTTTCCTTCCAGCATTGCTGGTAAATTAAGCTTCTTCTGGATCAATACTTCTGTAAGAGATCTTTCCTTCCATAAATTCTTCTACAGCCACTGAAGTAGGCTTAGGCATACGCTCGTAGAATTTGGAGATTTCTATCTGCTCTCGGTTCTCAAAGATTTCTTCCAGATTGTCCACTGAAGAGGCGAACTCAGCCAATTTTGAGTTGAGTTCTTCTTTCTGCTGGGCAGAGATTTGTCTTGCCCGCTTACCTATCACGGCAATAGATTCGTAAATATTGCCCGTAGGCTCAGCTATTTTCTCGTTATCTCTTGTGATTATAGATGCGTTTGTAGCCATTTTCTTAAGGATTCTGATTATTTTGATCGGCAAAGATAGTCAATTGTTCAATGCTATCCCCATAATATTCCTCTGCTTCTTTGAGGAATTTACTGTTGGGAAATTTGTCGATAAATTTCTGATATAACTCCACCACTTTTTTGTATCGCTCTTCCTGCTTGGACTTGATACTCACACCTGCTAGTTCGTGTGCGGTTTCAATCCCCAAAAAGGCAAGTTCTTCATTGTATTTTGAATCAGGATAGTCATACTGAAAGTTGTCAAAAGCAATCAATGCTGCTTTGTAACGCCTTAGCTGATGATAAAGTTTCGCGTTTTCGTAGGCCTTTTTCTCCAGCTTCACCTGTAGGGTATTGATGTGCTGATCTGCCTCGTCTGCATATTCAGAGTAGGGGTATTTATTCAAAAAATTCTGAAGTGATGTGAGTGCTTCATATGTACTGGTCTGGTCCAAGCTGGCCTGTGGAGACTGCATGTACAGCGAATTGGCAGCCATGTAGGCGGCTTCCTCTACATATTCACTCCGGGCATAGATCTCAGTAAATAGCTTGAAGTAATGAGCACTCAGAATAAACTGTTTCTGATAGTAGAAGGTGTATCCGTAGATAAAGTTGGCGTATTCTGCTTCCTCGGTACCACGAATGATGGGGAGAATCTCCTCCAGCAACGTGTTGGACCTGAAGTAGTCTTTGTTTTCGTAATAATCAAGCGCCGCGGCATACTTCACCTTCCAGTCACCACTCTTCTGTATTTTCCTGAATTTGGTGCAAGAGACACTTGCCACCAATAGTAAAATCAATAATATGTTCCCTGATAGTCTCCTCATTTTCTCAAATTGGACGCAAACTTAATGGATTTAGATGGTCTATTGAAAAGAGCCATCGTCATCTACTGTTTTTAGATTTTTATTTGGTTTGTTAATGCTTTTTTTAACCGTATTCGGTTCGACGGATGTAGGTGTATTCACACTGGAGCTACTGGTTGGATTCAAAGACCTAACGGGGGTATTCTTCGGTTTAGTATTTTGAGTGGGTGTGTACGTCTTATTTTGAGATCCTGATTGGATATCCCCCAGGGCATCCGGTTTCACCTCTACTGGAATAAATTCATAGTCCGGATTGAGGTATGGAGCAATCTCAAAAAGGGTGGGGCGTTCGGTTTCGCGCCAGGCAAAATTAGTGAGGTACTGCATCTCTTCGGTAAGTTCGTGTGGAGGGATAAACTGCGCTTCGGGGTTAGTGTAAACCGAAAAGCTGGAGAGCTTCTGTTCTTTGAATCGGATCTGCATCGAGGCGCAAAAGATTTTATTCATACCCATGAGCACTGAGTCACCCTCTTCGAGTGCGAAATAGAGGATTTCTCCATTGCCATTCACGTTGATCCGGTCTATCTGATTGTCCACGAAATGGGCAATCATGTTCCGACCTTTGATTTGGTTATAGTTTTCTATCGAGTCTTCGGACACCAAAAATGCATCGGAGCGGAGGTTCATCCGTTTCATTTCATCTTCGGATATTTCCAGGTTAATGGTGTCAGCGGTGATCTGATTCTGATTGTTCCACATGACAGGGTCTCCGTAGAAAAAGATCACTGAATCTTCATTGAAGTAGGCCATGGAATCGGCGATGCCTTGCAGTCCCTCCTTGTAGATTTTTACATTCTTATAGGCCAATATTCTCCTGGCAGAATCGTACTTGCTTTCTATAGCTACCAGGGTGTCTGCAGCCAGATAGAGGGTGTCTGCCTCGAGTATTCTTTTCATGAGCGGCCGGCCATATACTTTGCTGATACCATTGCGGCGGTCATAGTAGCCTTCATCTCCGGTGATAATCACGTCTTCATCCTTAGCAGTCATCTTCACATTGAATACTGCCTTGTAGTACTTCTCTCCATCGTCAAAATAGAGTTCATCTCCTTCCAGGTAATAATCCCGGGTTTCGATGCTTCCTTTTACAAAATCTGATTCATCCACTACTGTTCTGAATTCTCCTCCCTTGGCATGCAGTACTGTTCCGTCATCGGAGGTGATCTGAGTTGGCCCATAGGTATAGGCCACTTTGGTAAGGGTGTTGTAGCGTAGTGTATCAGTTTTAAGTACAAAGTCCGGGGAAGTGAGTACCACGTTTTTATAAAATTGTGCGAACTCATCTTTAGCAAAATAGTAGCCAATTTCACTCGTGAGCACATTGGTGGTGTCTATAAGCTTGCCTTTGTTGAAGTAATGAGCGATTTCCCCTTCCAGATCATAGTCGAGAAAATCAGTGTAGAGTTCACGTTCTCCACGTAGATAGACTACATTTTGGCGGAGCTTTGCCATACGCTCATCTCCCTCATAGACCAGCTGCCTGGAGGTGATAGTGGTGGAATCATCCACTATTCTCACATGCCCTGTAGCCTCCATCACGTTTCGTTTCTTGTAGAAATAAGATGTATCGCAGTAGACCGTGGTACTCTTTTGGGTGAATACTACATCTCCGGTCAGTTTCCGATAGCTTTCATCCTTCTTTTTTCCATACTCCAACTCCTCAGCTTTGTACTTGATGCGCTCACCTTTTTGGGCCTGGGCCACAGTAGAGAGGCATAAAATGATGACAAGGAATATATAATATTGCAGTATCTTAAACATGAGCGTGCAAAGCTAATAACTCTAAACGATAGCTGGGGTTGCGAAATTATGTATCAGTCCTTTTTAACATTAATTAAAGAAAATGCCCTGATCGCTCAGGGAGATAAAGTGCTGATCGCCGTGAGTGGAGGGGTGGATTCTATGGTGCTGGCTCATTTAATGCTGAAGTCAGGCTTTAGCCTGGGGGTTGCTCATGTCAATTATCGCTTGCGGGGAGACGACTCTGAGGAGGATGAGGCATTGGTACGAGATTGGTGTCATGCGCATGAAGTTCCCTTTTTTCTTCATCGGGTTGATCCGGCTATTTATGATGCAAGGGAATCGATCCAGATGGTGGCACGGAAGGAACGTTATAAATTCTTTGATCAGCTGCGTAATAAGCAGGGGTTTACCAAAGTAGCTACTGCGCACAATGCCAATGATAACCTGGAGACTGTGTTGCTCAACCTGACAAAGGGCACGGGAATCCACGGGCTTACCGGTATTGCTATGAAGGGTCCCGGGTTAATTAGGCCTTTGCTTTTCGCGACCAAAGAGGAGATTTACGCTTTTGCCAGAAGTGAGGCCATCTCATGGCGTGAGGATGTGTCCAATCAGAAAAATGACTATCAGCGCAACCTCATCAGGAATGAAGTGGTGCCGCTATTGAAAAAGATCAACCCGGCTCTGGAGTCTACTTTGCAGGATACGCTGCTACGCTTGCAAGGCACCGCACAGCTGCTGGAGCAAGCGGTGGGGGTCAAAAAGGCAGTGGAAATCGAGGGTCGCTGGCTGCTCAATGTGGAGTGGTATCAGGGCCATCCGGATCAACTAGTTATTCTTACCGAATTGATTAAACCCTATGGTTTTGGCTTTGCTGATGCCCGCGACTTGTCAGGAGCGATATTGAGTGGGCAGCCGGGAAAACTCTTTTACTCCGGTGGCTACGAGATGAATCTGGACAGAGGACAGTTGTACATCACACGGAGAGTGGATACTTCTGTAGAGGGGGAAATGATGGTACCGAAAGATGAAGGTACCGTCAGTGTTGGGGCTTTCAATATTCACCTGACCTACTTCAGCGGAAATGGACTTCCCTCACATGATCCGACCACTACAGCATTTTTTGATCCTGATGAGCTTACTTTTCCCTTGAAACTGCGTCCTTGGAAGCAAGGAGATGCTTTTTATCCTTTGGGCATGGCGGGCAAAAAAAAGGTAAGTGATTTTATGATTGATTCTAAAATTCCAGTAACATTGAAAAAAGAGGTTCTTGTTCTGGAATCAGACGGTCAAATCGCCTGGATAGTAGGTCACAGAATGGACAACCGATTTAAAATCACCTCCAAAACCGCCCGAATGTTGAAACTAGAAGTGTTGCGTCATGCTTAGGTTTTTCAAAAGGAAGTATTCGGATACTGACATTGTCATGTTCAATTTCTTGAGGAAAAACCGGCTTTTCGAGTCCCTCACAGATGATGAACTTGCCTACTTTTTACCTTACCTGTACATGAGGAAATACCACGAAAATGAAGTGGTTTTTTTCACAGGAGATCCCAGTCAGGCGGTCTACATCGTTAAGAGAGGGATTGTGTCACTCAATCTGGATATCAAAGAAGGTTTTGAACGGCTGCTGACCCTTCGTAGCGGGAAGCTCTTTGGTGACAATGCAGTACTCAAGGGTACTAAGCGAATCTACACCGCCATCGTGCTGACCAATGAATGTGAGATCTATGTGATCCCCAAAGCCAACCTGATGGAAGTGATGAACAACCATACGGAAGTCAAGGCAAAGATTATGTCTGCATTTGCTGAAATGTACAATGAGTATATGAATAACCTTTTCAAAACCTACAAAGCTTCTCTGGGTTTTTTCGATCTGGGCACCGTGTATTCAGACATGAAGCTTTAATCCTCAAAGCTTTGCGATTCGCCCTTTGGATAGTAGTTTTGAGCACAGAAAAGTTTCAAAGATAAAATCCCATAAATCATGAAAGTAACCGTTGTAGGTGCAGGCGCAGTAGGTGCAAGTTGCGCAGAGTATATTGCCATTAAAGATTTTGCTTCTGAGGTAGTCCTCATCGATATCAAAGAAGGCTTTGCGGAAGGCAAGGCCATGGATTTGATGCAAACCGCTTCTCTGAATAGTTTTGATACCAAAATTACCGGTACCACCAACGATTACACTAAAACTGCAAATAGTGATGTGGCCGTGATTACCTCTGGTATCCCGAGAAAGCCGGGAATGACCCGTGAAGAGCTCATCTCTACCAATGCCGGAATCGTGAAATTTGTGGCAGAAAGCCTTATCAAGCATTCTCCTAATGTGATCATCATTGTGGTTTCAAACCCAATGGACACGATGACTTATCTGGCGCACAAGGCCACAGGCCTTCCTAAAAACAGAATTATCGGAATGGGTGGCGCACTTGATTCTGCCAGGTTCAAATACAGACTGGCTGAGGCTTTGGATTGCCCGGCTTCTGATGTAGATGGTATGGTGATCGGTGGACACAGCGATACAGGCATGATTCCTTTGACTCGTCTGGCTACCCGAAACAGTGTGCCTGTTTCAGCATTTCTAAGTGCTGATAAGCTGGAGACTGTAAGCGAAGAGACCAAAGTGGGTGGAGCTACCCTAACTAAATTATTAGGTACCTCAGCCTGGTATGCACCGGGTGCGGCAGTGTCGGCCATGGTGCAGGCGATTGCTTGCGACACCAAAAAAATGTTCCCTTGCTCTTGCTTGCTGGAAGGCGAATATGGCCTGAGTGACATCTGTATAGGTGCCCCGGCCATCATTGGCAAAAACGGTATCGAGCAGATTGTGGAAATAGAGCTGGATGCTACAGAAAAGGCCAAACTGGCAGAAAGTGCGGATGCGGTGAGAAAAACTAACGGCTTGCTCTAAGCCTTTTTACAAAAGCACGTTGATCATTGATGTAGAAATCCCCGGAATGAAATCCGGGGATTTTTTTGTTGTTAGGAGACCAATCGTTTTTAGGACGATTTAAGGTCCGTTAGGTGGGGAATTTGGCAAAAAAGTACGTAACAGAGGGTTGTGATTTTACGTTTCCTGTTGTTGACCTGGGCATTATTTCAGGTCTTTTTCCAAAACTATTCTTGTGCTCACGAGTCAATTAATTTGTGATTTCCTTACAGACTATTGTATTTTGGGGATCTAAAGGCCTGAGGCCTTTCACTATGGAGAAGGACATATCTAAATGATAGAAAAATACGATCATCTGATACAGCAAAGTGATCTCATCAGTAGGGACCTGAGCTGGTTACATTTCAATTACCGCGTTTTGGCTCAGTCCATGAAAGAGGGGAGAAACCTCTTTGATAAGCTCAAATTCGTGGCCATCACGGCCTCCAATGCGGATGAGTTTTTCATGATCCGGGTGGGTAGTTTGTACAATTACCTGGACTATGGCAAAGATCGTGTGGACTACTCGGGGTTGCGGGCGGTTCCTTTCAAGCGCAAGCTGCTCCATGATTTTCAAGAGTTTAGCCGGGTTCAAAATGATCATTTCATTAACAACCTAAGGCCTGAGTTTAACAATCATCGCTTTCAGATCCTCGGTTATGGCAGCTTGCAAAAGCGGGAAAAGGAGCGTGTGACCAACTATTTTGAGAAAATCGTATTCCCCATGCTCACACCCATGGTGTACGATTCGTACCATTCCTTTCCTATTTTGATGAACAACATCCTGGTGTTTGGAGTGGTCACCAAGACTCAGGATACCAAGGAAAAACGTAAAATGTCCTTCATCCAGATTCCTCAGAATCTGCCCAGGTTCTATGAGATGGAGCGAAAGGACAAGATGATCTTTGTGCCCATAGAAGAAGTGGTGCGCCAGCACATCAGCGAGGTGTTTAAGAATGTGGAGATCACTTCTTCTACCTTGTTCAGAGTCACTAGAAATGGGGATTTCACCTTGGAAGAGTCAGAGGATGTGGAGGCCAATTTCATCGAGGAGATGAAAAAGAAACTCAAAACCCGTAAGACAGGTCGGGTGGTGAAGCTGGAGGTAGAAGGAGAGTATGACAAGTGGTTGATCAAGCAGCTTCGTACCAAATATGAAATTGATGAGGATAACATCATAGAAGTGCCCAAGGGTGCTTTGATGGACTATACGGGTTTGTGGCAGATTGTGAAGCACGAGGATTTCAGGGATTTCAGACCTGAAATGCCCAAGCCTGTGCCGCCACTGAGCATGTCTGAGTATGAGCATCCGGATATGTTCAAGATCCTGAAGGATCGGGATATTTTGCTTCATCACCCCTACAATAGTATAGATCCATTGATGGATCTGTTGGATCAGGCAGCAGAGGATCCCAATGTGCTGTCCATTAAGCTGACCATCTACCGCTTGGCGAAAAATTCCCGGGTGGTATCCGCTTTGCTGAATGCCGCGGAGAATGGCAAACACGTGTCGGTACTTTTTGAAGTAAAGGCGCGGTTTGATGAAGAAAACAACATGAAGGAGGCCCAGCGCCTTCAAAAAGCGGGTTGCTTTGTGATCTATGGGGTAGGTATGCTCAAGACCCATACCAAATTGCTGCTCATCGTTCGTAGGGAAGGGGAGAAAGTGAAGCGCTTTGTACACATGTCTAGTGGTAACTACAATGAGGACACTGCCAGGCTGTACACAGATATTGGGTTGATGACTTCCGATGAAGGCTATGCCAATGACGTGCAGGAGTTCTTCAATGTAATTACAGGCCACTCTGTACCTGACCGATACGATAACCTCATTACTGCACCTCGGGAGATGCGTTCCCGACTGATCGAGCTCATTCAGCAGGAGGAAAACAATGCCAAGAATGGACTTCCATCTGGTATTGTCATCAAGATCAACTCTCTGCAGGATATTGATACCATTATGGCGCTGTATGCGGCTTCCCGTGCCGGGGTGCCTATCCATTTGATTGTAAGGGGCATTTGTTGCCTCCGTCCGGGACGCCAGGGTTTGAGTGAGAACATCACGGTCCGGTCCATTGTGGGTGAGTACCTGGAGCATAGCAGAATTTTCTATTTCCACAATCAGGGCGATCCGTTGGTGTATTCCGGTAGTGCCGATATGATGGTGCGTTCTTTTGAGCGCAGGTTGGAGTCATTGTTTTTGATCAAAGACGAACTCTTAAAGCAGCAGGCCATCAACCTGCTATGTTATAACCTCAAAGACAATATCAATGGCTATGAGATGAAAGAGGATGGTTCTTTTGTGCCCATTACTCCTGAAAACGGAAAAGTGTTCAATATCCACAAGGAGTTTTACAAAGTGAAGCGTGAAGTAGTGATGTCTGCCAAACTCTTTTGAATCGAATGAACGCACAATATTGGATTGACAAACTCGGCCTGGAGCCGCATCCGGAAGGGGGCTATTACAAGGAGGTCTATCGAAACCCGAATACCATTCAGATCATGGGTGGTGGCGGAACCAGAAACCTCAGCACCAGTATTTATTTTCTATTGGAGGGCTCTCAAAAGTCTCATTTTCACCAGCTTAGCTCCGATGAGCTATGGTATTTTCATGCTGGGAGTGGTGCCAGGGTGCACGTACTAAACCATGGAGAATATTCTGAGCACCTTCTTGGCCTCAACCTTGAAGCGGGTGACCTGCCACAGTTGCTCCTTCCAGCCCGGTCCATTTTTGCCAGTGAAGTGTCTGCTCCCGATAGTTATGTGCTGATGGGGTGCATGGTCAACCCGGGGTTTGACTTCAAGGACTTCAGAATGCTCACTGCTTCAGAACTAGAAGAATCTTATCCTGGTCAGAAAGCGTTGATTCGAGAATTCACGTTAGGAGGATAGGACTGAAATAAGATTAAAAATCAACCTCCGGTAGGTTTGTTGTCAGCGCTATTTCCAGTATTTTGTTGACTTAATTATTTCTCTTTAAGTCAACCAAACCCATGAATCAAATAAAAATTCGATTAAGTGCCATGATGTTTCTTCAGTTCTTTGTCTGGGGAAGCTGGTTTGTTACACTAGGAACTTTTTTGGGCAATAATCTTGGTGCCACCGGTAGCCAGATTGGTATGGCCTTTTCCACCCAGTCTTGGGGAGCCATTATCGCTCCTTTTGTCATAGGACTCATTGCCGACAGGTATTTCAATGCAGAACGTATTTTGGGTATTCTGCACGTACTCGGAGCGCTTCTCATGTACCAGATGTACGTGTCTGCTGATTTTACGGCATTTTATCCTTATGTATTGGCCTATATGATCACTTATATGCCCACGTTGGCCCTGGTCAATTCGATTGCGTTCAGGCAGATGGAAAATCCTTCGGAGGAGTTCTCCAAAATCCGGGTATGGGGCACCATTGGCTGGATCGCCGCTGGGTTGGTGATCAGCTATTTGTTTTCGTGGGATGCCCCTGGGGCCATCTCCTCAGGGTTGTTGAAAAACACCTTCATCATGAGTGCCGCATCTTCGCTGATATTAGGGTTGTTTAGTTTTACACTTCCAGCTACTCCTCCAGGTATTGCCAAGGGGGAGAAGTTGCTCCTCAAAGACATTTTAGGATTGGATGCCCTCAGGCTTTTGAAGGATAGAAATTTCGCGGTGTTCTTTTTCTCTTCCGTGCTGATCTGCATCCCATTAGCTTTTTATTATCAAAATGCCAATCCGTTTCTTTCTGAAATGGGAGTGGCCAACCCCACGGGCAAGATGACCATCGGTCAGGTTTCTGAAGTGGGCTTTATGCTCTTGCTTCCAATATTCCTGAGCCGATATGGCATTAAGAAAACCCTGCTTTTTGGCATGTTGGCCTGGGTGCTGCGCTACCTGATGTTTGCTTTTGGTAATAATGAGGAACTGGTGGTGATGCTGCTCTTGGGGATTGCTCTGCACGGCATTTGCTATGATTTTTTCTTTGTGTCTGGTCAGATCTATACGGATTCCAAGGCGGGTGATAAGTTCAAGAGTTCAGCTCAGGGTATGATCACCCTGGCGACTTACGGAGTGGGTATGCTTGTGGGCTTTTGGGTAGCTGGTCAGATCACCGATTTTTATGCCCTGGAAGCTGGCCATGATTGGCGGGGTGTCTGGGTGGTACCGGCTGGCTTTGCTTTGATGGTCTTCTTTGCTTTCATGTTGACTTTTAGGAGCGAAGACATCAAATACGAGAAATAGCCTCTTGTGTACTAGGCTAAATAAAAAGGGGCTCCGAAATGCAATTTCGGAGCCCCTTTTTATTGAATGAATATGATGTTCTAGGCGTGTGTTTTGTTCTTTCTCACATAGAGAAAAAGGAATAAGAACACACCGATCAGCAGGGTGGGAATGATCGCAATGTTCGCCAGGGTGGCCTGTCCGGCTGCCAATTCCAGCGCTTCTCCTGTTAATCCCTCAGCCGATTTTACGGCTCTGTGTCCTTCTATCCATCCCCCAATGATGGGCTGGAAAATAGAAAGACCGAGCATTCCTACACCTCCAATAAGTGACATGCCAAGTGCTCCGGTTTTAGGCAGGTAATCCGCCACGAAGGAGATCATATTTGGCCAGAAGTAGCATACACCAATAGCAAAAAGTACGGCAGCCACATACACCATGGGTCCTGTAGCCATGCTCATCATAAAGATGGCCAGAGCGGAAATGATGGCTGAGCCAAGTAGCACACCAGTAATATTGAGTCTGTGAATCAGCGGCCCGGCAAACATTCTACCTACGGCCATTAATACCGTTACGAGCGCCAATACCAGTAACGGCTGTGCGCCGGAGTTGGCCAGGATTCTTTCTACCCACGACTGGGTACCCAGCTCAGTAGTAGCAGTCAGTGCCATACAGACAAGCATCAGCCAGTAAATGGGCGAGGACATGATCGCTTTCAGGTTATCGGCAGTGGACATGGTAGTTTCCTTTGGTGCCTCAGGAAAAGCCTGACCTCTAAACAAAAGAAAGTAAGTAAATGCGGGCACGTACATCACGGCAATTTTGATCTGCCAGCTACCACCTAAGAGCCCAAGGCTTAAAGCAATCAGTGAGCCAATGGCTATACCACCTGGAAACCAAACATGAAACCTGTTGAGCATGGTGGCCCTGTTGGATGTGTACATAGATGCAATCAGCGGATTATAAGCTGCTTCTACCATTCCGTTAGCAAAACTGATGAAGAAGGTAGAAAAGAAGAGCGTATAGAAGCTATTAGAAAGAATGGAAAACGTGATGCCAATGAAGTGACACAGAAAGGCAATATTTCCTATTTTTTTGGGTCCCAGGGAGTTGTATAGAGGCCCGCCTACTAATGTGGCTATAGGGAAGCCAAAAATGCCCATGAAGTTGATCCAGCCCAGTTGCTGGTCTGAAAGACTCATGTCAGTGACCAGATCGTTCATGATACCAGCCCGGATACCAAACGCAAATGCGGTGGTGAGTAGAGCAAAACAACTGGCTATAAACAGTCGGTTGCGATTCAATTGATTTTCCATCTGTTAGTTTAGGTTAAAATAATCAAGTAAGTAAATCGAAGCATCAAATTCAAAGCAAATTAGGAAAGTTGTAAGATTAACACTTATTGCAATCGTTTGCAGGTAATAAAAAATTGAATTTGGTGGTCAAACTTGATAGATTTCCATCCAAATTCGATGTTTCAGAGAATTTTATTTCTAATCAGATCAATTCAGACTAATAAATCAGCATGAACAAAGGAAAAATCAAACTCGGTTTAATTGGCGGAGGCCCCAATTCATTTATCGGAATCGTTCACAGAATTGCAGCGTATATGGGCGAGCAATACCAGCTCGTTGGAGGTGTTTTCGATATTGATCATGCAAGTGGGATTGCTTTTGCTGAAAAGCTGGAATTGGATACTTCAAGGGCCTACGAAAGTCTGGAGGTTTTTATAGAAAAAGAATTGGCTTTGCCCGCAGACGAACGTATTGAGGTAGTATCTATCCTTACCCCCAACTTTCTGCATCACTCCATGGCGATGAAGTTGGTAGATGCAGGATTTAATGTGATTTGCGAAAAGCCCATCACCATCACAGCCGCAGAGGCAGTGGAGTTGGAGCAGTTGGTGGAGAGAAAGAAGGTAGTTTTCTGCCTCACACACACTTATACTGGGTATCCTATGGTGCGGCAGATGAAGGCTATGATTGCCGCCGGGGCCATTGGTAAAATTCAGAAAGTAGATGCACAATACTATCAGGGCTGGATCAACCCGTTCATTCATGACAAGGATAAGCGGGCTCAGGTTTGGCGCCTGGATCCTAAGAAATCAGGTCAAAGTTGCTGCTTCGGTGACATTGGTGTTCATGCCTTTAATCTGATAGAGTATACCACCGGTTTGGAGGTAGAAAAGGTGCTTGCCGATATTGATACCTTATATCCAGACAATCCATTGGACGTAGACGGAACCGCCCTCATCCGTACAAAGGATGGAGTCAAAGGGGTAATTTGTGCGAGTCAGATTGCCACAGGAGAAGAAAATAACATCTCCATCATGGTGTATGGGGATAAGGGAGGTTTGAAGTGGGAGCAGGAAAACCCTACCTACCTGACCTATATGCAGGAGGGAAAACCAGCTCAGATTTTCAAACCCGGGAATCCCTACAACGCTGAATTTGCACAGGAAAGCACCAAGATAGCTCCAGGTCACCCTGAGGGGCTTTTTGATGCCATGGGTAATATTTACAAAGGCACCGCACTCGCCATCAGAGGAGAAAAAGTCCGGGAAGGCGCTTTTCCTGGTGTGAAGGATGGTGTGAGAGGAATGAAGTTTATCGAGGCGGTGCTGGAGTCCAACAAGCAGGGGCAGGCATGGATAGAGATCAAATAAATAAACCAATGAGACATAGAAAACTCCGAATGGGAATGGTAGGCGGGGGCATTGGTGCTTTCATAGGGGCTGTACACCGCATGGCCGCCAACCTCGACGGGCAAATCGAATTAGTCTGTGGGGCTTTTAGCTCAGATGCAAAGCGCTCCGCAGTGTCAGGTCAGGCACTTTTCCTACCCGAAAACCGGGTCTACGCATCTTTTGAAGAGATGATCACAAAGGAGAAAGCACTTCCCAAGGGAGACCGAATGGATTTTGTTTCCATTGTGACTCCCAATGTGATGCACTTTGCTCCGGCTATGATGGCCCTGGAAAATGGCTTTCCGGTGATTATCGACAAACCTCTGGCTTTTACTTTCGAAGAAGCCAAAGCCCTGCAAGCCAAGGTACTGGAGACAAAACTCCCTTTTGCTGTGACCTACACCTATACGGGTTATCCGATGGTGAAGCAAGCCATGGCGATGGTTCGTAAAGGAGATATAGGAAAGGTGCGTAAAGTGATGGTGGAGTATCCGCAGGGTTGGCTCAGCACCAAAGTGGAGGATACTGACCAAAAGCAAGCCTCCTGGCGCGCTGACCCTGCACGTGCAGGTATTAGCAATTGCTTTGGAGACATTGGCACGCATGCGGCCAACCTTGCGGAGTACGTTTCCGGGATGGAAATTACTGAAGTGCTCTCAGAAATACGCGCCACTGTTCCGGGGCGTATTCTGGATGATGATGCCAATGTATTGTTGCATTTTGAAAATGGAGCGAATGGCGTCCTCTCAGCTTCACAGGTAGCCTCTGGAGAGGAGAATGATCTGAAAATCAGAATCTATGGTGACAAGGGCGGCCTTGAATGGAGCCAGAAGGACCTGAATACCCTCATTGTCAAGGACCATGGAAATCCGGATAAGATCTACCGTACGGGCGGAGACCGGGGCGGTTATTTGTATGAAGAAGCCATGCAGCACACGCGTACACCATCTGGTCACCCGGAAGGATACATCGAGGCATTCGCCAATATCTATCGCAACTTTGCGGAGGCATTGAGGAATTATGCCGAGGGTAAACCCGCGGATACAGTACTGGATTTTCCCGGAATAAAGGAAGGGGTGCAGGGAATGGCTTTGGTAAAAGCTGTAGTGGCCTCCACTAAAAACGGAAACGTTTGGACGAAAGTCTGAGAGCAGCCCCTCAATCATTTTAGAATCGTAGTTTTAAAAAAGACAAAGACATGAAAACCATCAAAGGACCAGCCATATTTTTAGCACAATTTGCTGATGATAAAGAACCCTTCAATAACCTCAAAAGTATTTGCAAATGGGCCAAGGGGTTAGGTTATCAAGGGGTTCAGATCCCGGCGTGGGATGGCCGGCTGATCGATATAAAAAAGGCAGCGGAGAGCAAGACCTACGCCGATGAAATCAAAGGGATTGTGAATGAAGCCGGTTTGGAAATCACCGAACTGGCTACGCACCTTCAGGGCCAGCTGGTGGCGGTACATCCTGCTTACGATATCATGTTTGATACATTCGCTCCTGATTCGGTCAAGGGAAACCCCAAAGCACGTACCGAATGGGCCATCGATCAGGTGAAGAGTGCAGCCACCGCCAGCAAAAACCTGGGCATAGATGTGATGGCGAGCTTCTCGGGCGCTTTGCTATGGCACACGGTGTATCCATGGCCGCAGCGTCCCGCTGGCTTGGTGGAGATGGGGTTTGACGAGCTGGCCAAGCGCTGGTTACCCATACTTGATCATGCCAAGGACAATGGAGTAGAAATTTGCTATGAACTGCATCCCGGTGAGGACCTGCATGATGGCATCACCTACGAGCGTTTTTGGGAGGCCACAGGCAAGCATAGCTCCGCCAAGATTTTGTATGATCCATCGCACTTCGTCCTGCAGCAACTGGACTACCTGCAGTTCATAGATTTCTATCATGAAAACATTCGCATGTTCCATGTGAAGGATGCAGAGTTCAACCCTACCGGTAAGTCGGGAGTATATGGTGGCTTTCAGGGATGGGTAGACCGTCCGGGCAGATTCAGATCGTTAGGAGATGGACAGGTAGATTTTAGCGGTATTTTTTCCAAACTCAGTCAGTATGGCTATGATGGTTGGGCAGTGCTGGAGTGGGAGTGCTGTATCAAGTCTCCACAGCAGGGCGCTGAGGAAGGCGCGCCATTCATTCAGAATCACATCATTGAGGTGACAGAAAAGGCTTTTGATGATTTTGCAGGAGCCAAGCCAGACGATGTGGCCAACAGAAAGATATTAGGTATTAAGTAAGGTAAGAGAAGTATAAAGCATGAAGAAGTTAATTTATTTCAGCTTGCTGATAGGCGCCATGAGTGCTTGTCAGGAGCGCAAAGAAATAGAGCGACCTAGGGAAGCCTGGGTTTTTCGTTCTGTATTGGATTTAAAACCAAGAATGGTAACCGCCGCGCTTAGTGAGGACGTATGGGTGGCCTATGATGCCCGTACCGCCAGTCTTTATAAAGCCTGGAAGGGTGGGGTAAATTTTGATGGAGCGGTTTACACTACTGTTCATGGCCCTCAGCCTACTTCCAAGGGGTATGCCTATTATACAGACGAAAAGGAGGATGTAGAGTGGGTGTTGAAGAAAGGTGATGAAATTCTGATTCCAAAAGTTCAATATAAAGGCCATCGCTTTGTGGATGGTCAGGTGGTATTCACCTACGAGCTCAGTACTGATGACAATAAAATCACCGTTGAGGAAACACCAGAAGCCATTAGACGTGGTTCCCAAAGTGGATTGTCCAGAAAGTTTAAAGTTTCGAATGCCGGAGACTATCAGGTGGTACTTAATACCACCATTTCTTCTCTGGTGAGCGAGCGGGATTTTAATACCAATGGTTGCTTTGAGGTAATTTCCAAAAGCAATCAGGAGTACCCTGAGGGAAATGTTGTTTCAGTGGTCGGGGTATTGACCTTGTCGCAGGGTGAGCCCACAGAATTGAGGGCTTTTTATCACGAAGGTTTTGATAAAGGGCTGCCAGTAGCCACAGAAGAGTCTGATGAGGCATCTGGTGTAGCGGCAGGTGCCCAATTGATTGAGCGAAGTGACTGTAAGTCGTGCCACAACGAGCAAGTAAAGACAGTAGGTCCCGCTTATATCTCCGTAGCTAGAAAATACAGCGATGGAGAGGAGTCTGTGAAAATGCTTTCCGGCAAGGTGATCAAAGGCGGCAGCGGTGTATGGGGTGAAGCGATGATGACCCCTCATGCAGGATTGTCTGAGGAGGATGCCGCAGAGATGATCCGGTACATTTTATCACTGGACGACAATGACGAAGATTCGGACGGAGGGGCCTGGCATTTAGGTGAGAAAACCGTCCCAGTGAAGTTTCAGGATGAGGTCAATATCTCCAGTGAGTCACCGGGGGTAGCAGCATACCTTTACCTCTACAGCGGAGATCAGCCCAATTTCAATACACTGAAAAAGGAGGCTTTACCGATAGGGGGTGCTATTGTTCCTCAGATTCATGTTCGGGACGAGAGTGATTTTGGTGAACGCACCCAGCGCATCGCTGTTTTGTTCAAAGGAAATTTGAGAATAGAAAAGACGGCAAGTTATAGCCTGAGATTGGTGTCAGATGATGGGTCTCGACTCTTTGTAGATAATAAGATTGCCATTGACCATGGGGGATTCCATGGCCCCACACCCAAAGATGGAGAGGTGTACCTTACGGCAGGAGATCATCCTTTCGAGATACAGTATTTTCAGGCCAGTGGAGGCGGAGCGGTCTCCTTTCAGTGGTTTAATAAGGATGCTGGCAAATTTGAGGTAATTCCTCAGTCCATGCTTTTTGTGTCACCTTCCGATTATTTAGAGACCAAAGAATACATCAGCGATGAGGTTTTGGTGAAGTCCATTCCCGGCGATGGTCGCTGGCTGGCAGGTGTACATCCGGCATTCGATATTTTCCAGGCACGACCTGATGATTTCCAACCAAGAGTAGGGGGTATAGACTTCCTTTCTGAGGATGAAATGCTCGTGTGTACCTGGGACTCTCTGGGACCTGTTTACCTGGTGAAAAATTTCAGATCAACCAATCCTGAAGAGATTACGGTTCAGCGCATTGCTACCGGACTGGCAGAGCCTTTGGGTATCAAAGTGGTGGATGGAGAGATTTATGTGCTTCAAAAGCAGGAGCTGACCAAGCTGATTGACAATGATAAGGATGGTTTGATTGATGAATATCAGACAATCGCCGATGACTGGTCAGTTTCGGCCAACTTTCATGAGTTCTCCTTTGGCCTGGTGTATAAAGATGGTTACTTCTACGGTGCGTTGGCTACAGATATTCTTCCAGGTGGTGCATCTGCGCAGCCACAGCCCAAAGACCGTGGTAAGATCATTAAAATAGCTAAGGAGACGGGCGCGGTAGAGTTCATAGCCTCAGGACTGAGAACCCCCAATGGCATTGGGATAGGTGTAGATGGTGAAATTTTCGTTGCAGACAATCAGGGCGACTGGTTGCCAGCTTCTAAGATCAATCATGTAAGAGAAGGTGCATGGTATGGCTCCAGATCGGTTGACCCTGAGGGGACAGAAGGCTGGGTGCAGGATGAGCCGGTAGTCTGGCTGCCACAGGATGAAATCGGAAACTCACCGAGCACCCCATTGGCCATAGACAAAGGACCCTACACCGGGCAAATGATCCACTGTGAGGTGACTCACGGAGGCATCAAGCGCGTGGCAGTAGAGAAAGTGGATGGCATTTATCAGGGCGCTGTTTTCAGGTTCTCTCAAGGTATAGAAGCCGGCGTGAATCGTCTGGCATGGGCACCTGATGGCTCTCTTATTGCTGGTGGCATTGGAGTTTCCGGCAACTGGGGGCAGACAGGCAAGCTGAATTATGGCTTGCAGCGATTGGTTTACAATGGGAATTCTGCATTTGAAATGCTCAAAGTAAGCGCCCGATCCAATGGGTTCGAAATTGAGTTTACGGAGCCCATCAAGGTGGGGCAGAATATTAGTGTGGAAGACTTCCTCATTGAGCAGTTTTATTTCAAACCAACAGCCGAATATGGTGGGCCAAAGCTGGATGTGACAGAGATGAAGCCTAAGAATTTCTATTTGTCGACTGATCGTAAGAAGGTGTTCTTCGAGTTGGAGGGATTGCAGGAAAAACATGTGGTGTATTTTAGGATCAAACGTCCATTTGTCAGTGAACTGGATCATGAGCTGTGGACTACTGAGGCCTGGTATACACTTACCAATATTCCTGAGGGACTTCCCGGGTTTACCAATGACTACAAAGTGACTCACAATGTGTTATCTGAAGCTGAAAAGGCACAGGGATGGAAACTGCTGTTTGATGGAAAAACCACCCAGGGCCTTCGCAATTATAAAGTTGAGACACTGGGCAAAAAGTGGCAGGCTGTAAATGGGACCCTGCATTTTAGCGGAAAGGGATCAGGTGCTGGCTGGCAGGCAGAAGATGGAGGAGATATCATAATCACCGATAAACCGTACAAGAATTACGAATTCCAGATTGATTGGAAAATGTCTGATGGAGGCAACAGTGGAATCATCTACAATGTGGTAGAGGATGATCAGTACGACTATGTGTGGCATACCGGACCAGAATATCAGCTTTTGGACAACCTCAAGCATCCAGATGGGCAGATTGAAAAACATCGTAGCGGTGATTTATATGACATGATCAAAACTAAATTTGTGACGGTGAACCCTACAGGGGAGTGGAATAGAACTCGGATAAAAGTCAACAATGGACACGTCGAGCATTGGCTCAATGGATACAAAGTGGTTGAGTTTGATTTCTGGACCCCAGAGTGGGATGCCCTGGTGGCGGGAAGCAAGTTTTCAGAAATGAAAGCCTTTGGTACAGGCAAAGAGGGTCATATTTCCTTACAGGATCACGGGGACAAAGTGTGGTTCAGAAATATAAAAATTAGAGAATTGTAAATTGAAAAGATTAGGCTTATTAGGGTTAGTAGGATTATTTCTATCGTGTGGGCAGACGACCCACGAAACCAAAAAGGAAGAGGCGCCAGAGGAAAGCAGATTTGTAAAAGAGGTTTTCGCTACCAATCTATTTGAGCCTACCGAACTAGTGATTCTTCCTAAGGGTAAAGTAATCTTTACCCAGAGGAGGGGTGGGATTAAGCAGTATGATCTCAAAACCAATGAGCTCTCGGATTATGATTCTATTCCGGTGCATCATGAAAAAGAAGACGGCCTCATGGGGATCGCCCTTGATCCAGAGTTTGAGCAAAATGATTGGGTGTATTTGTACTATTCTCCGGTAGGGGATGAGCCTGTCCAGCATTTGTCCAGATTTACCTATACGGCGAAGGGGCTGATCAATGAGGTGGTGATGCTGAAGGTGCCCGTGCAGCGTGAAGAGTGCTGCCACACCGGGGGATCTATTCAGTTTGGGAGTGACGGATTGCTTTATCTATCTACAGGAGATAATAGTAATCCATTTGATTCCAAGGGGTTTTCTCCTTCTGATGAGCGCCCTGGCAGATCTGCCTGGGACGCACAGAAATCTTCCGCCAATACGAATGACCTTCGTGGAAAGATTCTTAGAATCAAACCTGAACCGGATGGTTCCTATAGCATCCCTGAGGGCAATCTTTTTGTAGATGACGATCCGCTCACCAAACCGGAGATTTACGTCATGGGTTGTAGAAATCCCTATCGTATTTCTGTAGACCCAAAGAGAGGATGGCTTTTTTGGGGCGACGTAGGACCTGATGCCGGGGAGGATGTCGAAGGTAGAGGCCCGCGAGGGCATGATGAGTTCAATGTAGCCAAAGAACCCGGGTTTTTCGGATGGCCGCTTTTCGTTGGCAACAACTATGCATACAACGAATATGATTTTTCAACCGGCATTTCACAGGCCAAATATGACCCTGCAGCACCTGTCAATAACTCACCTAACAATACAGGATTGCAAAATTTGCCTCCTGCCCAGCCGGCAAAAATTTATTATCCTTATGCCCGTACAGATATATTCCCTCAGGTGAAAAATGGTGGGCGTAATGCCATGGCCGGACCGGTATACTATTCCGATATGTATGAAAGTCGCTCCAAATTTCCCGTTTATCTCGACGGTCGGGTGATCTACTATGACTGGATGCGAGGGTTCATTTATTTTCTCGAACTAGACGAGGAGGGCAATCCTACCGATTGGTATTCTTTCATGCCAAATACGGAATTTAACAACCCCATGGACATGGAGTTTGGGCCTGACGGTAACCTCTACATGATCGAGTATGGCACGGGGTGGTTTACCAGAAATGAAAATGCCAAACTTTCCAGAATCAGGTATATAGAGGGCAATCGACCTCCGGTTCTTGAGGCGTCAGTCTCCAGATACAGTGGATCAGCCCCACTAGAGGTACGGTTTGATGCGTCCGGATCCAAAGATTATGATGGTGATAAACTTAAATATGAATGGGAGATAGAAGGCGAGGTATTCAATGACTCAGTATTTACCTATGTGTTTGAAAAAGAAGGTGTTTACTATCCCGAACTGACCCTGTCGGATGGTAAAGGAGACTATCGTACTCAGCAATTTACCATAGAGGTAGGTAATGAGCCTCCGGTAGTGGATATCGCCATCGCTGGCAATAATACTTTCTTTTGGCAAGGTCGCAACATAGCCTATGAAGTTCAAATCAGTGATCTGGAAGACGAAAAGGGAGCAGGGATTGCTACGGATCAAATCAGGTTTGATATCAACCATTATCAGTCTACGGATATGGCGGAGACCCTTGGTCATCAGGTGCCAGTCAGCAATGGACTCACACTCATCGAGTCCCTCGATTGTAAGGGTTGTCACAAAGTCAATGAAAAGTCAATCGGGCCATCATACACTGCCGTGGCTGCCCGGTACAGAAGTGACCGCAATGCGGTTAATTACCTGAGTAGAAAGATCATCAGTGGTGGAGGAGGAGTATGGGGTGAGCAGGCCATGTCTGCGCATCCGGATCTCACCACCGAGGATGCCGCCAGCATAGTGGAGTATATATTGTCGTTGGGCAACCAAATGAGTTACCCATTGGAAGGGACTTTTAAGACCTCTGAGGCTACCGGCCGGTACTTGTTTACAGCCGCCTACAAGGATCGGGGCAAGGCTCCACTTCGCCCGATAGAAGTGACCCGCAATATCTGGTTACGCCCATCGCGCATGCCTGCAGACCTGTTTGACGATTCGAAAGACATTCAGGCTCGTGGTGGAGAAATCAGAAGCATCTACCATGGCTCGTGGGTGAGCTTCAATAATCTTGACCTGACCGGAATTGGGAGTGTGTCCTTTTTACTAGCCAATAGAGAAAAGGGAGGCACCGTATCTATCCGCACAGGTGCTCCTGACGGAGTAGAGATAGGCCGGGGAGAAATTTATCCCGATCGATCTACTGGCCCGACCAGTACATTGGAGATAGAGATCAAAGATGTCACGGGTTTCCAAAATGTCTACTTTGTGTTTACCAATGAGGGAGAGGAAAACAAGCTCCTTTACATTCGAAATATTGAATTCAACCCAAAACCTTGACCAACTATGACTTACAAGAGAAGAACCTTTCTTAAAACCACAGCGGTAGCGTCCGCGGCCATAGCCGCCATGCCTTCGCTGATGGCCTCAGTTGTCAAACCTTCCACTAAAATAGGGGTGCAGCTGTATACCGTGAGAAATGAAATGAGCAGTGATCCTAAGGGTACCTTGGAAAAGATTGCCAGGATTGGCTATCAAAAGCTGGAGGGTGCCGGCTACGATGCGGGTAAAATTTATGGCTTTTCCGGTAAAGAATTTAGGAGCATCGTGAGCGACCTGGGTATGGAATTGACCAGTGGTCATATGTCTTCTCAGGTTTTTGCCGAAGGGTTTGATCAGGCGCTGGAGTTCATGGTAGATGCGGGACAGCAGTATGCAGTTTTTCCGTGGCTTTCTCCTGAGCAACGCGTGTCATTGGATCAGTACAAAGGGTATGCAGCTACTCTGAGCAAATGCGCCGAGAAAGCCAAATCAGCTGGAATTACGGTTTGTTATCACAACCATGACTTTGAGTTTCAGGAACTGGATGGTGAGCTTCCAATGAATATTCTACTGAGTGAAACAGATCCTGAAATGGTGAAGATTGAGCTGGATTTATATTGGATCACCAGGGCAGGATTGGATCCTATTCAGTTTTTCAAAGACAACAGTGGCCGTGTGCCCATGTGGCATGTCAAGGATATAGCGAACACGCCAGAGCGTGGTTTTGCTGAAGTGGGTACCGGTACCATAGATTTTCAGTCCATTTTTGCAGAGAAGAAGACTTCAGGAATGAAGCACTTTTTTGTGGAGCAGGATCAGTCGGAAAACCCACTGAAAAGCATAGAACTTTCTTATAAAAACCTGACAGAAAAAATTCTAGGATAAACGTATGAAATATTGGATTGGGGGACTGATGGCGATCATCGGTGTGGAGTTGGGTGCGCAGACCGTATCGGGAACTGTTTACGATCAGATGAGTAATACTCCACTGCCGGGGGCTACCATCAGTGTATCCGGTACGCTCACCGGAGTAGCGGCTGATGAAAATGGTTTCTACGAATTGACTGATTTGGAACCTGGCCATTATCGGCTTCTGGTTAGTTACGTGGGTTATACCGGCAAGACCCTATCGGAAGTTTGGGTGAAGACCGGAGTGGTCACTCGTCTAGATGTGTACCTGGAGCGCAATAGCTCCAGTCTGGACGAGGTGATAGTCACCACCAATATCTCTATCACTGAGCCGGGTAAGATCGGGATCACTGAAGAACAGATCAATCGGTTTGCAGCCACCTATTATGACCCGGCCAGGCTGGTCACCAGCTCACCGGATGTGGCAGTTACCAACGATCAGAACAATCAGATTTCAGTACGTGGAATCTCTCCCAACTACAACACGTGGAGGCTGGAGGGTGCAGAGATTGTTAACCCCAATCACCTGTCTAATGCGGGTACTTTTTTGGACCAACCATCTGCCACTGGTGGAGGGGTGAATATGCTCAGTGCTCAGATGCTCAGTCAGTCGCAGTTTTTGTACAGCACCTTCGATTCGAGGTACAGCAACAGTGTTGGGGGAGTCTTCGATATGAACCTCAAAAACGGGAACACCACCCAGCGTCAATATACAGCCCAGGCTTCACTCATTGGTCTGGATTTGGCCACAGAGGGTCCTTTCAGGGAAGGAGGTAAAATGACCTATGCGGCTAATTATCGCTATTCATTTACGGGCCTACTCACTCAGTTTGGAGTGGATTTTGGGGGAGAGTCCATTGGCTTTCAGGACCTCTCACTGAATGTTTCCACACCTCTGGGTACCCGGTCGCGGTTGAAAGTTTTTGGTACAGGCGGACTCAGTTTCAACAACTTCGACCATAAGCCAATGGCTGAATCTGAGGTGATCAAAGACCGCCGGGACATATATTATGACAACAAGACCGGAGTGATAGGCGCCAGCCTGAAGTCAGGTTTTGACAACAGTCACCTTACCACGTCAGTGGTGCTCTCGGGCTATGAAAATACCCGTGATCAATATGGGTATGATGATAACGATGTTCAGGATACGAGCTTGATTCAGCACAATAGTCAGCGGATTCTGAGTATGCATTCATCCTACGAGCGATCTGTGGGTGGTGCCAATGTGACACTGGGTGTTCTGGCGAATCAATACCACTGGACAGGGAGCTTGCAAGGGATATTTGATCATTCGTTGAATCAGTTTCTGATTAATCCTTATGCGCAAGTAGAATGGCATATTTTCAGTGATCTCAAGGTTAAGGTGGGAGTGAACTATAACCAAAGTGCCGACGATTCGAGTATTGACCCTAGAATTTCATTGACCCAGCAGCTCAATGCCAACAACTCTTTCATCCTTGCTGGGGGAAAGTATAGCCAACTGACCAACCCATATAATTCAGATTTTGTCAGTTTCTATGGAGGACAGCGTTGGGGTGACATATATGAATTATTGAAGTCATATCGAGGTACACTTACCCATGTGTATGAAAAGCGTGGGTTTAATGTTCAGAGTGAATTTTTTGGGTATTACTACCCATCGGTAATAGCACTAGGTGAGCGAACAGCGTGGACCTTCGGTGGCACCCTGACTTCAGAGAAGAGCTTTTCCGATGGCCTTTATTTCAGGCTTGGGGGTAGCCTGTTCGAATCAGAAATTGAGGGGTTTGTGATTCAGACCTACAATACCAGGTATAATATGAGTATGGCCGCTGGCAAGGAGTGGGACGTGTCTAAAGGAACCAAAAACAGGCGCCTGGGACTAAACCTAAGGGGTCAATATCAGGGAGGCTTTTATTACTCTGAAAATATTCCAACCACTGATGGTTCTATGTCCGGTTATTCAAGATTTGATTATCGTACAGCTCCATATTTGCGTTTTGATGTACGTCTGTTGTGGACCCGATACCGGGAAAATCGGACTACGTCCATAGCACTTGACTTGCAGAATACATCGGGCGTTCAAAACGAGGGATATAAGTATTTTGACGGGTTTACCAACCAACTGGAGACTCAGTATCAACTCGGTTTAATTCCCATCCTTACCTACAGAGTAGAGTGGTAATTGTTTGATATTTGAAGAAATGAACTTACGGGATATAGACCTATTCTTTGAAGCACAGGAAGAGCCCAATAAAGGGTGCATGTTGGCTTTAAGACAATTTTTGTTGGCCTTCCATTCGGATATTACCGAAGCGTGGAAGTGGAGGCTTCCGTTTTACCTCTACAAGGGCAAGACATTCTGTTACTTGTGGACGGACAAAAAAACCAAAATGCCATACGTGGGTATTGTGGAAGGCGGGAAGATCGCACATCCCATGCTGATCAAAGGAGATCGTACACGCATGAAAATTTTACCCATCGACCCCAATAGTGACTTGCCTGTAGAGGTGCTGGAAGAGGTGTTAGAAGAGGCCAGAACATTTTATAGATGATTAGGTAGGTGCTAGGTATTCCTCCCTGTGGAGTATCGCGATATTTTGGGAGAGTAGGTGACCCATCAGATTCCGAACTTTGTCATGTTTACCATCTTAAAGGGAAACATGAAATTACCCGCGCTCTGTTTTTTGATTCAGTTGTTTCTGTCTATTGGTGCTCCGTTGCCAGCCATGGAGTTGGAGGTACGGGTTATAGCTCTGGCTGGACACTGGGAGCGAGAGATGGCCTTACTCACCCAATACCATGGCCTGGCGAGCTTTTGTGAAAGCGCAGACCATAGGGAGGGTGTTTACGGGTTATTGGATGAGATCCATAACTATCATGGTCTACTCTATCAGGAACTGCTGGAGACCACCCATCATCACTCTGCACGTACCATCAGGCGTATTTTGAAACACCTGGTGAAGCTGGAAGAGGATTATAGTATTGAGAGTTTCAATGCTTTTTTTGGTGAGCGGTGTAAAGCACAGACGGAGTTGGAAGCAATGGCACGCCAATACAAGAGCGGTTTTGGTATGCACTCTTACGATGGTAAAATCCATGTGCTGGAAATAGAGATGCATCGGTATCTGAAAACCCTCACAAAGCGCATCAGCAAGGTGAAAAAGCACGTATCCCAGTTTTATGCCCGCAGACAGGTATGGGAGTATTAGATCCATTTACCAGTTGCGCTTCTTCAGTGCCAGAAACTATTTTTATAAACTATTCGGACATATAGAAGAAAGCAATCTTGCATGTAAGAAGCACTGATACTTACCCTCTTCTGATTAGGTCAAAGAGGTAGTCTATGCCTGAATATTGTTTTCAACCTGCTAGTGTTGGGATACATAAGAGCATATCGGAGATACACCTATAAAATCCGATGTTTGGCCGAAAAGAGTTTTAATATTAAAAGTAACGTGAAGTAACTTTCCGGTAATATGAGAATCACCAAAACCTATCAATCATGAATAATCATTTTCCTTTTACCGCAAAACAACTGATCAAAACCACCAGAATAGAAGTTTATCACTCTCTTACAGAGAAATTTGGATCTCTGGAGCCACAAAAGACAGCTTCTGGTCAGGACATGGATTTCCAACTGGACAGACTACTTTCTATTGTTCACAACAATTAAAAAAAGCCGGAAGAAACTCTCCCGGCCTTTCACAGATTAGGTTGATTAGTATATTTATGCCTCGGCCCAATTAGCGGCCATGAGGTACATGTTGTCAAACAGCTCACGCACCACCAATAGCATATCGTCCTTCAGATGATCCGGCAATGCTTCTATCAGACCTGAAATTTCGTCTTCACTGATTCCAGTGGTGTGATTTTCTTCAGTTTCCTGGTGCATCTTACCGAAGTATTCCAGTCGGTCATATAGATCAGCATCCTTTAGTACCGGATGTATGGCCTCCTTGAATTTATCAAAAGTGATTTCCAAAACCTCTACCATCAGCATCCTTGCCACAGGATCGGTCATGTTTTGCATATGTCTTGAGAAAGCATAAATGGTCTTTCTCACGGCCAGGGATTCATCGTCCCAAACATTGGTGATTAGGTCTATGGAGTTGCCATTTTTGAACTGACCGCTCATGCTTGCCAGATCCTTCAAATACCACTCCCAGTGATAAGAGTCCTCATCGCTGTGGGTATTGACACTTTCTTCTAGTTTATTTTCTGGTTGTTCGTATCTGACTAATTGCATGAGATCTTTAAATCCCATAACAAAAAAGAGCATACGGGGCAGGAAGACTAGTTTGTCTAAAACTTGTCCATCACCTTTTAGTTTTTTGTGCAATGGATTGTTGGCAAACTTGAGCGCTCCATATTGGAACTCCTGCTGTAGTTTGAAATTGATGTCTTCGTGAGTGGTAATGTTTCCCTTTTTTTCGATAGGAGTAATCATAGCTTTACTTTTTTAAATAATGGATTAAGGACAACATATAACTGCAATGAACAAACGATTGCATCGATTGAGCCATTTGAAACAGTTATATGCTATAATTTACTAATTACTAAAAAGAGCAACGATAGAAAATCGAAAAAAAATTGAATTTTTTTTTACAATGATGGGTGTTTCATGCATTTTTCACACAAAAGTGATCCATAGTCGATCATAGACTCAATTGAATGATTAGACCACTTTCAGATTGACTACCAGTTGATAATAAAAGTGCAGGAATCTCCCCCGTTAGATTTTGTTTCCTTCGTTTCATCCAGTTTTACTTTGGTGAACAAAGAATCCTTGGGTTTAAACATTCGCACGATTTGAACCACCAGGCCTTCTTCAAATTTGGCTGGATAAGGGGTATGACAAACGAGCAAAGCCTCCTTGTTCTCGGCATCATATCGTGCAAGTTTGTAGTGACCGATTCCTTCTGTCATTTGACCAGTGTTAGGATTGAACATAGGCTGGCCGTTTTTACGATGGTTCATGTGGTAGGCCACATCGATGGATCGCAGTGCGTTTTCCAGGCTATCCATAGGTGGAAACTGAGTGCCTTCAATGATGGCCTTTCCAATGAGAAAGAGATTCATTTCTCCAATGGTACTGGCCACTTCTTTCATGGCATCCAGAAGGGACTGTAGATTATTCCAGGCTCCGGTGTTTGCATTGAGCCCGTGTTTTTCAATGATCGCTTTTCGTTGGTTTTGCCCGAGGCTACCCATTGCGATGATCGGGAGTTCGTTGCCCCCTGCTTCAATATTGTCTTCGAAACTTTTATATTCTGCCATTAGCTGATTTGGTTAATGCCGGAAAATAGTATTTTTTTTGCATATAGCTTAATACGTTGTAGATAAATAATGAAATTTTTTAGGAATATCTTCCCGGAGCTATGATGTTGTTAGGATCGAACAGGTTTTTTAATTGGCATTGCAACAAAGTGTAGGGGTTTTTGAGCTCCTGTAGATATGGGGCCATGTTCTCAATATCGAGTCGATAGGGGTAGATGCCCTGCTGCTTTAGTTCGCTCAACAGGTCACGGGCCCAGGTGCCTGCCTGCGAGATAGCACTCTGATCGGACCGATCGAAATAGACCCTTACAAAAACCTCCAGGCTATAGTCATTAAGGGCAATGATGGAAATAGCAGGATCCAGTCCACGAGCAAGGGAAAAGGATTCAAGGTATTGAATGATATCTGAAGAAGCTCCGGTGAAAGGAATGACAGGTAGGACACATCGAAATCCGGGAATCTGAGGATAAAGATCAAGGTTTACTTCCATTCCCGAAAGTTCCACACCAAATTTTCTCGCGGTGGCCAAAAGTGAGTGGTCATTGGGCTGACCGTGATATCGGTCTATCCGAACCCTTACCGGTGGGGTGGAAGAGGAGTGGTCATCAGAAGACGGATAGGTTTTCAGTTCGGCTACCAGGCTGGACAAGGCTTTGGTGACCACCGAGTGTTTGGCCGGGAGCACTTCCTCATGCCCCGTTACCACAAACCACGCAAACCATTTATCATTGAAGTCCATGCCCCATTCAAATAATTCATAAATCTTGGGGTCATTCTGACTGTCTATTTCCAGAGAGTAACCCACCAACTCCTGAGCCACCAGCTCAGCCATTTTATTCAGAAACCCCTTGAGGCCTGATTTGTCCAAAACGGCCAGATAAAGATTGAATGGCTGCTTCACCCTGAGGTTGACCACTGCTTCTGTGACAATGGCATAGTTGGATTGGGTGAAAAGGTGTGTCAGGTCTGGACCGAGTCCGTATTTGTAAAAGGATCCTTGACTACTTTGGAGCTCACCAAAGCCTGTGCCAATGAGCTGTCCATCGGCGAGCATCACGGTGAGTTCACGAAGATCCTCAGCTCTATGACCACTTTTTCCAGAACCCCGATCAATGATGTTTCCCAGAATGGATGAACCCGAATCACTCCCTGTCACATTGAGCATGAGCTCAGGGGCATGTACTTCCAGGTAATCATAGAGCTGCTGCTGAGTGACTCCCGGTTCCACTCTGGCATAGCGCAACTCCCGGTTGACCTCTATAATCCGATTGAGATGCTTCAGGTCTATAATGTCCGCGTCATTCACTGGCATCCTCGAACCCAGGCCCCAGTTGTGTCCGGTAGAGATTGGGTATACCGGACGACCGGATTTGTCTGCCTGGAGGAGGATCGTTTTGAGTGCTTCCAGGTCTTTGGGTAAATGTATTTTCTCTATATCGCGGACAGGAAACTCCGTAATGTTCTGCTGATAGCTGGTTGGGCTGGTCATAGATAAACAGTTTCATGCTAAACATTAAATCAATCGAAACTGAGTATAAATTACAAATAATGCTTGGAGTATTTATGAGATTATTTTTCACATAAGGGGAACAAGTCCCACACTAACCTCTTAAAATTTTAAGATACTGAATCCATGGCCCCACGTCTGAGGAGTACTGGCTGGCCATCACCCGAGATATTTGAGACAGGTGGTTGAGGTCATGCACTGTCCATGTGGCGAGCAGCTGAGCGAGTGTGACTTCACCAAAGTCGGGGTGACGTCCGGTTTTGGTCAAATCTTCCGCTGAGATGTTTTGTTTTCGGAGCGTAGTGAGGTTAGCGGCTCTTAGGGTTTTGAAGTCAGTCAACAAGTCATTGATTGATTTGCCCTCGCTGGCTTTTTCCTGTGCAAAGCGGTCAAACGGTGTAAAGGTCCTAGTCTCATCATTTGACAATATGATCAGCATTCGAGGTATCCAGTCCGTTTTTTCTCCATGGATGAGGTGCCCAAGTATGTCATAAGGGCTCCAGGTTCCGGGGCCTTCGTTGGCCATGATCCATTGTGAGGAAAGACCGTCCAGGAGGTGCTCAAGTATGACAGGTGTTCTTTCCAGTATTTCGGTGGCTTTTTTTAAATCAAACATGTTTTGAGGTCAATTCAGATAACAGTGGTTGTATACATTACCTAAGAATATTTGGTCAGATCTGTTTTCATGCACACAATCGTTTGTGTTCTTTTTAGATAATGATATCTTAGTGTTTTTTGCATCATTCCCTCCGGTCATATTTTTTTACAAAATCTGTTTGAATCTATTCCGCCTGAGGGTTGGTGTGCGTTATTTCTTACGAACAATTTAATCAACCGTCCCGAAAAATGTCTTTGTTAATTATCCTTCTTTGTATTGTCATTCTGGTGCTATTGATCACCTGGGCCAGGCTTAATCCTTTTCTTGCTTTTATTATTGTATCCATTCTCACAGGTTTGCTTCTGGGTGTTCCGCTCCAAGAAGTGACCACCATTGTGGAGCAAGGGATAGGAGGAATGCTTGGAGGGCTTGTCATTGTGATCGTGTTGGGGGCGATGCTGGGTAAACTCGTGGCGGAAACAGGCGCGGCTCAGAAGATCACCAATGTGCTGATGAGTGTTTTTGGTGAAAAGAAGATTCAGTGGGCACTGATGACCACCGGCTTTGTAGTGGGGATTCCGCTTTTTTACAATGTAGGCTTTGTGCTGTTGGTGCCATTGATTTTCTCAGTGAGCTATCAGTTCAAAATCAAAGCTGTTTATATAGGGATTCCCATGCTGGCTGCCCTATCGGTCACGCATGGTTTCCTGCCACCTCACCCGTCACCTACGGCACTCGTAGGGCAGCTGAATGCCGACATGGGACTTACCCTTATTTATGGGTTTTGTCTGGCAGTGCCGGCCATTATACTCGCTGGCCCCGTATTTGCCAAAACACTCCGAAATATTGATGCCAAACCACTCAAGACATTTCAGGCCGAGGCTAAGCCAGAGGATCAGTTACCAGGTGCTTTTAATAGCTTCTTTTCCGCCCTTCTACCTGTATTTTTATTGGGCGGTGCTGCTTTGGTGCAGCTCTTCTGGGCGCCTGCAGGATTGGCCGGGCAAATCATAGGGTTTATTGGAGATCCTTCCATTGTGATGATTCTGGCGCTGGCCTATGCCACCTATTCTATAGGACTTCAGCAAGGCTATGGTATGAAAGGTGTGATGGAGTTTTATACGGATGCCATCAAGGACATTTCGCCAATCCTATTGATTGTAGCTGGAGCTGGGGCACTCAAGCAGGTTTTTGTGGTGAGCGGAGTGAGTATAGAATTGGTATCAGGGTTGCAGGATATGAATATTCATCCTTTGGTGCTTGGTTGGTTGATTGCGGCCATCATCAGGGTTTGTATTGGGTCAGCTACAGTGGCGGGGCTTACTGCAGCGGGTATTCTGGCTCCTGTGATGGGTCAGGTGGATGTAGATCCTAATCTGATGGTTCTTTCTGTGGGCGCTGGTAGCTTACTTTTTTCGCATGTTAACGACAGTGGCTTTTGGATGTACAAAGAGTATTTCAATCTCAGCATTAAGGATACCATCAGGTCTTGGTCGGTCATGGAGACCATCGTGTCAGTGGTTGGATTGATTGGTGTAATGATCCTGGATTTGATCATTTGATTCAGTTGAGGAGGAGCATGTTTTGTAAAGCTTTATTTGATTAAATTTCACACTCATTCATAACCATGCTTTTAGGTTAATATGCTTTTTTTTCTTCGTAAAATCCGCCGAAATCTTATGGGAGACCTCTCTACTGACAAAACCGGTAGCAAAGTAAAAAGCTACCTGCTATATGCCATTGGTGAAATCATACTCGTCATTGTTGGAATTCTCGTTGCCATCCAGATTGATGGGCTTAATGAGGCTAGAAAAGAGCGGGATAGGGAAATTCATTACCTGAGCAACATCAAACAAGACCTGGTGAATAACATTGCACATATGGAAGCATTCCTGACTCAACGGAAAGCATGCATTATTTCAGCGCAGAATGTAGTAGCTCATCTGGAGGGGAAGCCCATTGATGACTGGTATGCTTTCAATGAAGACTGCATCAGGATTTACGATTGGCGTAGGTTTTATCAAATTAACTACACTTTTGAAGAGCTTATGTACTCTGGGAATCTCACCATTATTTCCAACGACAGTATCAAATCCCTTTTGCTTAATCTAGAATCCTTATACAAACAGACAAAAGCTGAAGAAGATCACTTTCGCTTTGATTCTGAGGAGATCATATACAAACCCATTTACAGTATTATGGACCTGCATCCCACGCTGAAAATGCACATCGGCCAGGATGTAGAACTTTCCCGAGAGAATTACGGTACATTTTTCGTAGATACCAGGGTCAAAAACGGTTTTTTGATGGCTATTCTGGAGTTATCCAAAATGAATGGACAGCTGGAAGAAATGACGCAGATCACAGAGGATTTGCTCTCGATAATCAATAGAGAAATAGGAGAATGATGTCATTTCTGGCACCAGAGGTGTCAAATATCAATAACTACATTCCATATAAAGAGACAGATATGTAGGAGCGACATGTTTTATGAGAATTCCGTAGCTAGCAGCTATGGGAGGGCGCTGGAGGTGCTCAATATCAATAGATGGACAGATAAATAAAACAAACACCTTCAGAGGAGCGACATGTTTCGAAGAGGATTTCGCAGCTACGCAGCTTGTATGTCATGGACCTTATTGCTATGAATATTCGGCACCTATGGAGCCAGTATTTAGATGGTAGAGCGAATGGATTTTGCTCCACACTCGATTAACCAAAAAATCATGAACGACATCAGAGGTGCCCAATCTGAATAGATAGGTTTCTGAATTTAAAACAAACAGCTCCGTAGGAGCGACATGTTTATAAGAGGGTTTCGCAGCTATGTAGCTTTTATGTCCTGGACCATATTGCTATGAATATTCGGCTCCCATGTAGCCAGTATTTAGATGGGTAGAACCGAAGGGATTTTGCTCCATTCGGTTAACCAAAAACATGAATGACGCCAGAGGTGTCCAATGTCAATAGCCACGGTCCATATGAACAAACAGCTCCAGAGAGCGACATGTTTCGAAGAGGATTTCGCAGCTATGCAGCTTTTATGTTCTGGGCCATATTGCTATGAATATTCGGCTCCCATGGAGCCAGTATTTAGATGGGTAGAACCGAAGGGATTTTGCTCCACACTCGATTAACCAAAAAATCATGAATGACACCAGAGGTGTCCAATGTGAATAGCTACGTTCCATTTGAACAGGTAGCTCCAGAGGACCGATATGTTTATAAGAGGGTTTCGCAGCTACGCCGCTTTTATGTTCTGGGCCATATTGCTATGAATATTCGGCTCCCGTGGAGCCAGTATTTAGATGGGTAGAACCGAAGAGATTTTTTCTCCCCAATCCATCGACTAAATCATGAACGACATCAGAGGTGCCCAATCTGAATAGATAGGTTTCTGAATTTAAAACAAACAGCTCCGTAGGAGCGACATGTTTATAAGAGGGTTTCGCAGCTATGTAGCTTTTATGTCCTGGGCCATATTGCTATGAATATCGGCTCCTATGGAGCCAGTATTTAAATGGTAGAACCGAAGGGATTTTGCTCCACATTCGGTTAACCAAAAACATGAATGACGCCAGAGGTGTCAAATATCAATAGCCACGGTCCATATGAACAAACAGCTCCAGAGGAGCGACATGCTTCCAGCAAGATCTCTCTTTACACTCCATAAAATTGTTCTAGACTCACGCGAAGGGAAAGAAGATTTATTTAAAATGGATATATTAGAAACTCATAAGTTATCTTGGCTCAATCAAAACACCGCATATGCCAACATTAATACTATCCTCCATTGTTTGTGAAATCCCTGAAGAATCTGACAAGGACGAGATCTATCTCATGCTTCAGGGCAAGAAGATTTGGCCACAGAATAAGAAATACCTCAAGATCGATGTGGACGAGATACTGCCCCTTGGACTGAAATTCAACATCAAAGGGCCGGGAAGGATGAAGCTGGAATTATGGGAATATGACGTGACCAGCAAAAACGATCACCTGGGGAATTTTCATTTGGATTTCAAAAACCTCGATCCGGGAAATTACACCGAACTTCTCATGCGCAACGAGGCAGGTGCTCAGAAAGCCAGTTATTACCTCAACTGGGAGATCAGGGAGTGATTCTTGCATCTAAAAAAGGCAGATCACTCATTGCGAGGAGGCTACAAGTCCGAAGAAAAAATCTGTCTATATTGATAGGTCGCGCAAGACCACAAGACGGTAGGGTTTCTTAGTGTTTAGTTTTTGAAGGGTGTCGAGCTGTTGATGATAAAAAGACCCTACTTTTAATCATCTCAATTATCGATGTTGGACATAAAGTAAGGTCATTCCAAAAATCTTGCTCATTAGCTTTTACAAATTGCTTAAGTTTTTCTACAAGCGTTATGTCTGCAATCTGGCTGATGTATTCAATAAGGGAGTATTTTTCTGCTTGAATATCCATGTCGATTGTCTTTTTTACAGAGTAACGATTTATAATTAAATTTTAATCTTGGAAATAGATAACATACCTCATAAATCCAACACAAACTTGTGCTCTTTTAGGGCCTGGTACACCTCCTGATCAAACTTATAGAGCTTGGCCGCACGGTGGGATACATTGTTTTGCTTTTCGCCCAGGTCTACGATGAGCTTCATACCCAGAATTTTTCGGCGGAAGTTGGGCTTGTCCAGTTTGATCTGCAGGATGGATTCATACAGATTTTGCAGCTGCAGTAGTGTAAACTTCTCCGGCAGGAGGTTGAACCCAATGGGCTCCTGCTTCACCCGGCTTTTGAGCTGATCCAGCGCATAGGTGAGGATTTCGTCATGGTCATAAGGCAGCTCTGGCACTTCATTCAGAGAAAACCACTGCACGTCTGAGGCGGTGTAGCCAGCCACCACATCATAGTCAGTGTCTTTAATCAATGTATAATAACCCACAGTCACCACCCGCTTGGTTGGGAAACGATCCACCGATCCGAAAGCCTTCAACTGCTCCAGAAATAGATTATTCACACCTGTGAGGAGATAAAGAATTCTGTTAGCTGCTGCATCCAGAGACTCCTCATAGGTGATCCACCCCCCGGGCAATGCCCACTTGCCTTTGCTAATCCCTTCTCCATGCTTGACCAGGAGCACTTTGAGTTCATCCGTGAATCCAAAGATCACACAGTCAATAGAAAGGTCTTCCATGATATGTTCTGCCATGTCGTGATTTTAAGCTTTTGCCAAAATAAAGATAAAATACTTTCCAATACTTATGGTCATTATGACTATAAGTATTATCTTTATTTTAAATTCATAGAAAATGTACTTTTTAGGTTTAGATATAGGAAGTTCCTCGATCAAAGCAGCCTTAGTTGATGGCACTACCAACAAACAAGTAGCTGTGGCACAATATCCAGAAACAGAGATGGATATGATGAGTGAGCAGGTGGGTTGGGCTGAGCAGCAGCCGGAGGTCTGGTGGAAAAATGCGTGTGCCGCCACTCAAAAGGCATTGAATTCAGCACGAATCAATCCGATGGAGGTAGCGGGCATTGGTATTTCTTATCAGATGCATGGGCTGGTCCTCGTAGATAAACATCACGAGGTGCTGAGACCGGCCATTATTTGGTGCGACAGCCGTGCAGTGGAGATTGGGGAGGAGGCTTTCCAGGGTATTGGAGAAGAAAAGTGTCACAAGCATTTACTTAATGCGCCGGGTAATTTCACCGCATCCAAGCTGAAATGGGTGCGCGAAAACCAACCCGAATTATATGCAAAGATTCACAAGATCCTCTTGCCGGGAGATTATATAGCACTGAAACTCACAGGGGAGACCACCACGACTGTTTCAGGTTTGTCCGAAGGTATTTTCTGGGATTTTCAAAATAACGAAGTGGCTGGATTTCTCATGGATCATTTAGGCTTTGATCAGGAGGTTATTCCCAGGATTGTTCCAGCTTTTGGGGATCAGGGAAGGCTCTCGGTCACTGCTGCAAGGGAGATTGGTTTGAAGCCGGGCATTGGCATTGGCTACCGGGCTGGTGATCAGCCAAATAATGCGCTTGCTCTTGGGGTGATCAATCCCGGAGAAGTGGCAGCCACGGGAGGTACCTCTGGCGTGGTATATGGCGTGAAGGACAAGCCTGTTTATGATCTCAAATCACGGGTCAATAGTTTTGCCCATGTCAACCATACTTCTGAAGATCCACGAATAGGGGTACTACTTTGTATCAACGGAGCGGGCATTCAGTACCGTTATATCAAGCAGATGATGGCTGAGGAAGGGCTGGGGTATACAGATATGGAGCGGGTAATGACCCGTGTACCTATCGGAGCTGACCAGCTGCGGGTAATTCCTTTTGGGAATGGGGCAGAGCGGATTCTCAGCAACCGCAACATTGGTGCTCAGGTGAATAACCTACAATTCAACAGGCATAAGAAGGAGCATTTTTACAGAGCCGCTCTTGAGGGCGTGGCCTTTTCATTTATTTATGGTATCGAGATATTGAAAGAACTGGGTTTGGATATTACCAAGCTCAGGGTGGGCAATGACAACCTGTTTCAATCCGGTATTTTCAGTAAGACAATAGCCACCTTGGCCGATGCCCCTATAGAGATGGTAGAAACTACCGGAGCAGTGGGTGCCGCCAGAGGCGCTGCTTTTGCCCAAGGGCATTTTTCCAGCCTGGCAGAGGCGGTGAGTGGAGATGCCACAATAAATATTTATGAACCAACCACGAGTGAATATCAACAATACAGCAATGCTTATCAGGCTTGGGTAAGTGACTTAAAGAGACTTTTAAACGACTAGAAACATGAGCAAACAAATTATTTTAGGAGACAAGGAATACTTCAGCGGAATCGGCAAGATCGCTTTTGAAGGAAAGGAATCAGACAATCCCTTTGCTTTCAAATATTATGATGAAAACAGAGTAGTGGCAGGTAAAACCCTGAAGGAACACTTCCGGTTTGCAATTGCCTACTGGCACACCTTCTGCGGTACCGGTGGAGATCCATTTGGTCCTGGCACCAAAGATTTTCCATGGAGCACAGCAGGAGACGCTTACCAGCGCGCCAAAGATAAAATGGATGCTGGTTTTGAGTTTATCTCTAAAATCGGAGCACCATTCTATTGCTTCCATGATTTTGACCTGATAGAGGAGGGGGATACCCTGGCTGAGTCTGCCAAGCGACTTGATTTTATCACGGATTATGCCAAAGAAAAGCAGGCCGCTGCCGGCACTAAGTTGCTTTGGGGTACGGCCAACTTGTTTTCCAATCCACGCTACATGAATGGAGCCGCAACCAATCCAAACTTTGAGGTGGTGGCCTATGCAGGAGCACAGGTGAAAAATGCACTGGACGCGACTATCAAACTCGGTGGAGAAAACTATGTATTCTGGGGGGGTAGAGAAGGCTACATGAGCCTGCTCAATACCAATGTGAAGAGTGAACTGGATCACCTGGCGCAGTTTCTGCATATGGCCAAAGACTATGCAAGAAGTCAGGGATTCAAAGGTAATTTCTTTATTGAACCTAAACCCATGGAGCCTACCAAGCATCAGTATGATTTCGATGCGGCTACTGTGCTGGGATTCCTCAGAGAGTATGATTTGTTGGCTGATTTCAAGCTGAATCTAGAAGTGAATCACGCTACGCTGGCACAGCATACCATGCAGCACGAGATGCAGATAGCAGCTAATGCCGGAGCACTGGGTAGTATGGACGCTAACAGAGGCGACTATCAGAATGGATGGGATACAGATCAGTTCCCGACTAACCTGAATGAACTCACTGAGATGATGTTGGTATTCCTGGAAGTAGGTGGCCTACAGGGTGGAGGGATCAACTTCGATGCGAAGACCCGAAGAAACTCTACGGATCTGGCCGATATTTTCCATGCTCACATAGGAGGTATGGATGCTTTTGCCAGAGCACTGATTACAGCAGATGCCATTTTGACTCAGTCTGATTATAGCAGACTGAAAGCAGAGCGATATGCTTCTTTTGGTACTGCAGATGGCAAGGCCTTTGAAGGTGGAAAATTAAAACTGACAGATCTGGCGAAAATTGGCGCTGGCATGGACAACATTCCTTTGCAGAGTGGCAAGCAAGAGCTGTTTGAAAACATAATCAACCAATATATTTAAGAGGTTCACTTTTTGGTTTAGGTGAATTCCAAAGGGAAATGATTCGTTTCATTTCCCTTTTTTATGTTTAAAATATCCTGAATTTCAAATTCTCAGTCCAATGCGATAGCCCAGCCATAATTTTTGAGAATTCTTGGAACTAGACCTTTCCAATAGAGGGTTGGTACCCACTAAGTCCATCGGGTTGAATCGGTCATTGATGCCATAGAAATAGAGGTAGTGAAGCACCGGGCCGGCATGGATAGACATGCGCTCTGTAATCTGCCCACCGAGCGAAATATTGAACCTACCATTGATTGGAACGCTGGTAATCTGCTGATTGGAAGGGAGGAGCGTGTGACCAGTTAATTCAACTCCCAGATAGAGAAATTTGGCAATGTTTTGTTGACTTCCAAAGCCAAAACCTGAAGTCCAGAAATTCTTTTCATAGCTAATGCCAGAAGTGATGATGGTATAAAAATGTTTGACTCCAGACTTGAATGACATGTTAAATTCGGTGACATCATTATAGTCAATATCTAAAGCGATCACTTCACCTTTTGCCAGGTTGACCAGACCGAACATCGTTCCGTATTCCACTTTTTCGGCCATATTCACCAGGCCTACCTGTACTCCTTTTAATGTAGAAGCAGAATTGACGGTCCCCAATTGTAGGCCTTTGAGCGTGTCGCCCACATGGTTGTAGAGCAAGGTAGCTTGCATCCCCCGTAGGGAATGATGTGTGTAATTCATCACACTGCCAAGCTGTGCTCCTGTCAATTTTCCATGAGCATGATTGTAGCCGAGGGCCAGCTGGGCTCCACTGGTGTTGCTGGCCATATTGGCACCCAAGGCCATTTGAATACCCATAAGGGTATCCCTGGCCAAATTATAGCCCCATGACGCCTGCATGCCTCTGACGTCTTCCGCTACATTCGCACCCATGGATGCCTGCAGACCACTGAGGTCTGCAGAGTAGTTGGCCGCGAGAGCCATTTGTACCCCCATTGCCGATCCAGAAACAGCATTGGCACCTAGAGCGGCCTGAAAGCCCTTCATTTCGGACTTACTCAGGTTGAATGCACCACCTATTTGAAGGCCCTCGATATCCCCGCCAGCAGTGTTGGCCAGACCAGCAATCTGAAGGCCTCTGACTTGTCCACGGTTGGCATTAAACATGCCCAATTCAACGCCATCAACCCCTCCGGCATAACCCGCCAGGATGTTCAAAGAGATGTGGTTGGTGACCTGACTGCTAACCTGACCATTAGTGCTCACTCCTGGTACAAGGGAAAGTTGAGCCCAGCGGTCTTCTCCTGAAGGGATGTCTTCGATATGTTTTTTTTCTCTTTTATCTATGAACAGACCTGCTGCTTGTTTTATGGAGTTGATGGTGATTTCTGTTTTATGAATAGGTTCTAAAAGCAGACTGAGGAAGTCGCTATAGGTTTTGTCTACTGTAATTACCGTGTCCTTATAATTCTCCTTACTAATGGCCAAAGTGATTTTGTCTCCGTCTGGCCTGGAGGCCAGGTGGTAAGACCCATCTTCGTTGGAAAGTGTGGCCGAAAGTCGACTCACTTCGTAAATTCTGGTATTGGCAAGTCTTTCTCCGGTTACTGCGTCGAGAACCTCACCATTGATGTGGATGGGGGTAGAGGTGCTTTCAGAGACATCTACCTGAATGATAATATAGCTACCATGAACCTTGAAATTGAACCCGGTTCCTAAAATACCTTTGAGAATTGTTTCAATGGATTCTCTTTGGTAGGTGCTGTAAATCTCTTTTTTGGGTAACCTGTCTGGATTGTAAGAAACGTGGTATTGAGACTGTCTGGACAACATTTCCAGTGCCTCCATAGTAGTGGAACCATCGAAGGAAATGGTCAGTGTATCTTTCAGCGGATCAATCTGAGAATGGCCTGACTGAGAAAATAGTAAGAGCCCAATAAAGGTTAGTAATCGGTACATCCTTTTCCAGTTAAAATGTATTGTTGGTCGGTTTGCGAAATTTCAAGGTTCAGCGTAAGGGCAATCACGTCCAGAATGTTTTCAAGCGTGTCATTGTTAAAGGTCACACTCAGGCTGCAATCGCTTAATTTTTCGCTTCCAAGCTTGATTTGAGTTGCATAAGCTTCTTCAATGGTTCGGATGACTTCAGGGAGTTTTTCGCCGGAGAAGCGAAGGGATTTTGTCCTCCAGAATTGCTCCAGGCCAACTGAAGATGTTTTTTGGGCGGGAGACAAAGTTTCAGTAGTGTTGCTGAATGTGGCTTTCTCTCCTTGGACGATCAGGACAGATTCGTTTCCCCGAGTGAATTGTACGGTGCCTGTTTCTACGATTACGGTTACGCTTTTGTCATCCACTTTAACATTGAAAGAGGTACCTAACACTCTGATTTGAGTGGGGCCTGCCTCGATGATGAATGGCTGATTGGGGTTGGGAGTGATTTCAAAAAAAGCTTCTCCACTGAGTGCTACCCTTCGTTCCTCGGTACTGAAGGAACCGGGGTAAGTGAGCTGACTGGCCTCATTGAGAGCCACGACAGAACCATCCTCCAATTGTATGTTGCCTACTGTGGAATGAGTAGTATAAGTTTTTTGTGGATCTTGCAAGAAACGTACGAGGTATCCAACACCGACCATCACTAAAATGATCGCCGCTATTTTGAGAAGGGTGTAAGTACGATTGGTTGGTGAGACAGGTTTTTGTGCCAGCACTTTTTGCCAGGCTGCATCAATGTCTCGTTTTTTATAGTCTGTGTTTGGGGTGCTGATTGCTCCTGTATCAGCCCACAGAGTATGAAGCTCTCTTAAAAGCTCCTTATTTTCCACAGAAGTATTGGTCCAATGCATCAGGACAAGTTCTTCCTCTTTTGAGGCAAGCCCCGAGAAATGCCGGATTAGTAGCTCCGTGGAAATATGATCTGGAAGTTTTGTATTCATCCTTTCTTAGTTGACACGTTACTCAAAATCTACCCCCATTCACCATCCACAAAAAAATTAAGATCAGAAAATCTTTGAGTTCGTTCCTCAATAATTTCAGTGCTTTACTCATCTGATTTTCTACTGTTTTAATAGATAAATGGAGGTGATCAGCTATTTCCTGATATTTTTTACCCTCGTATCGACTCAGGTTGAAAATCTGTCTGCATTTGGTTGGCAGCTTATTTAGTGCTGCTTCAATCGCCTCCTTCAGCTCTTCGAGTTCAAGGAAATCAATATTACTTGCATTTGGGTGAGTGATCTGGTGATGAGTGGCATGCGAGGCTTTGACCTTCTCATGTCGCAAATGATTAAGACATCTATTGCGCACAGACCCCATGAGGTAGGATTTGACAGAAGTGTTGATCTCAATGGTTGTTTGGCTCCAGAGCGTCACAAAAAGCTGCTGCACGATTTCTTCAGCATCGTCTTCATTGGAGATGTAGCTCAGTGCAAAATGTACCAGTTCGTCGTAGTGAGTCCTGAAGAGAGATTCGAAAACCTGGTCATCACTGATATGGACAATTTGTTTGGAGCTAGGATTCAACGGTTAGGTGTGGATATACCCAAAAGTATAAAATGAAAGGGTATTGTTTGTAAGTATGTGCTATCGAGACGTACGTCTTGATCTAAACATTCAGCGAAAAGTCCCTTTTGGACTCCGAGGCGTACTTTTCCTTGTTGAACTGATAGAGGTATGAGCCTTTTTTACTGGAAGTCATGTCTTTCTCTTCCAGTTTGGTCAGCACATCCAGTTGATTGATTTTTTTGACAAAATTTCGCTTGTCCAACTCCTGATCCAAAATAGCCTCATAGAGCTTTTGTAGCTGCCGCATGGTGAATTTTTCAGGCAGCAGTTCAAATCCAATGGGCTGAACGGAGGTTTTGTATCGCAGGAGATTGATGGCTGTGGTAACCATGTCGCCATGATCAAATATGAGTTTAGGCGCTTTGTTGAGGCTGAACCACTCAGCTGAGTGTTGTCGGGAGAGCTCTTTATTGTGGTCTTCTATTTTGATCAGCGCATAATAGGCAATGGAAATCGTTCGTTCCACAGGGTCTCTGTCTGGCTGACTGAATGTTCGCACCTGATCCATATAGACGTCTCGTAGACCAGTGAGGCTGTGGAGTATCCTGTTGGCGGCCTGTGAGGCGGTTTCATCCTCACGAAGAAAGCCACCCATGAGTGACCATTTCCCCTTTTCGGGCTCCAGATTTCTTTTGATCAAAAGCAGCTTGAGTTCTTCATCGTCAAAGCCAAAGATGATACAGTCTACTGCCACAAGCAGTCTTTTTTGGTTTTGATAAGTGGTGATCATGGCTGTGATTAAATCTATTATTTGTAAATAAGGTGCAGAAATCTCGTGTGCACTCTTTCATCGCAGGTTAAAATGCGTAATTAAAGGCAAGTTTCCAAAGGTGAAGGTAATGCACCTGGGCAGAAGGCTGAGAAACGGATGGCTTGAATTCCAGCGCTCTCGGGTTTGATCGGCTAACGGTGGCTCTTCTTGGGGGTATGAAAATTGCGTAACTTGTGGGAATTATGCGTACTCATCTGACTTTTTTTAGTGCAATAATAGGCCTCTCTGCGCTGGTAGCCTGTAAAACCGACAAAAAGGAGGAGCCCAATCCTCAGACTCCAGAGGAGGTGGTCTTTGCAGTTGAGACCGGAGAGAGCCAACTGCCTTATCTCATCATCGATACCAAAGGTGTGGATATCAAAAATGAGCCTAAAATCCCGGCTGAGCTGAAGGTCTATGTGGAAAAGGCCGCAGTGCAGAGTGCACACATCGGCATTGAATATCGAGGGTCTACCTCTTTCCGATTGTCGGATAAGAAGTCTTTTGGAATAGAGACCTGGGCCGAGGATGGCAGCGATACCGAAGTGAGTTTTTTTGGGTTTCCTGAAGAAGAAGACTGGATACTTATGGGGCATGTGGTCAATGAAGGGCAGGGATATATTTTTGACCGTACCCTCATGTATCATCAGTTTGGGTATCGGCTATTTGAGGAGATGGGTCGATATGCCAGTCGCACGGAGTTTGTGGAGCTACAGATAGACAATGACTACAAGGGGGTCTATGTGTTCATGGAAAAACTCAAACGTGACAAGAATCGAATAGACATTAAAAAACTTGAGCCAGGAGATGTGCTGGCTGATGATATTACAGGTGGGTATATTTTGAAAATTGATAAGACGGTAGGTGGGGACCTGAACATCAACCAGCCGCTGGAGTACTTTGAAAATAACTGGGAGGATGATGCCCGGTACACTGAGGATATCAGCTTTCGTTCGGACTATGACATCTATGGACAGCCTATTGAATTTGACCCATATGGGCAGCCGTACCATGCCAATATGTACCTGGAAACCTATTTTCTGTATGAGTATCCAAAGGCTAAAGAGATTACCGCTGCTCAGAAAAATTACATTCAAGCGTATATCAGTGATTTTGAGACGGCCCTTTTGACAGATGACTTTTCTTCAGAAGAGCGGACCTATACCGACTTTGTTGATCTGTCAAGTTTTGTGGATTTTTTCCTACTGAATGAGGTAGTACGGAACGTAGATGCTTACCGGCTCAGTACCTATCTGCACAAAGACCGGGGCGGCAGATTAAATATGGGCCCGGTTTGGGACCTGAACATTGGCTATGACAATGGTGGACGGGTACCCATAGATGGCTGGGTGATGAATTACAATCAGTATGTGGAGTCCGACGCCTGGATGGTGCCCTTCTGGTGGCCAAGACTTATGGAAGATCCCAAGTTTAGGGCGGCTGTCAAGATCAGGTGGAACAGCCTGCGGGGAGGGATCATGAGCACTGCATCTCTCACGGCTATGGTTGATGCCACTGCCAGCTATCTGATAGAGAATGGCGCTGTAGATCGCAACTATGATCGATGGGGGAAGGCCATCGGGGTGGATTATGACGCAAGTATCGCCAGCCTCAAGACCTATTTAGAGGAGCGCACCCAGTGGATGGATGGTCAGATTTCGGCTTTTTGAGTGAGCACAATTCTCAGTGCCACTTCTCATTTCAAAATTCCTTCAGAAATAGCCCGTATTTTTGGTCCCAATGAAACTACTTGTCATAGAGGATCATGATCAACTTAGCGCCAATATTCGCACCTATCTCCACGGGGAGGGCTATGTGTGTGAAGTGGCAGGCAGCTACCAGCAGGCCGTGGAGAAACTTTATGCCTATCAGTATGATCTGGTGGCACTAGACCTCATGCTGCCTGATGGCAATGGTCTGGACCTGCTTCGAACCATCAAGGAAAACTGGCCTCAGATCTGCGTGCTGATTATTTCCGCTAAAAATGCCCTTGATGACAAAATCAAGGGCCTCGATCTGGGAGCAGATGACTACCTGGCCAAGCCCTTCCATCTGGCTGAACTCAACGCCCGCCTGAGGGCGATTTTTCGAAGAAAAAACCAGCAGGGGGATGACAAAATCCAGTTTGAAGACATGGAACTTAACACTCAGACCTTTGAGGTAGTGGTGGGAGGACAGGTGCTTGACCTCACCCGTAAAGAGTTTGAACTGATCCAGTATCTCCTGCTCAATCAAAATCGTGTGCTCACCAAGCAGTCCATCGCAGAGCACCTTTGGGGGGACTATATGGACACCGCCGATTCTTTCGACTTTGTATATCAGCACATCAAAAATCTACGTAAGAAAGTCGCTGAAGCAGGAGGTACCGATTACATTCATACCGTCTACGGCGTGGGTTATAAATTCAAAAAGGGATGAAACTCGTTGTTAAAATCACTCTGTATTTTGTCCTCATCTCCTCTATTGTATTCCTCATTGGAGCGGTATTTAGCTACAATGCTATAAGCCGTGAGATTGACATAGAGGAGCGGCTTTTTCTCAAAGAAAGACTCCAGTCAGTCGTAGGGTTTCTGGAACACAGAAATCCAACCCACGAAATTTCACGGGATAAGATGGTCATCACACCGCTCGATGAATTGGTGAGCGATAGCGAAATTGTATTTACCGATACCCTCGTCACACACTCAACCCTCAATAGGATAGAGCCGCATCTGAAGCTGGATGTCATTCGACAGGTCAATGGGAGGGCCTATAAAATTATGCTCTATGATCTCATCATAGAAGAAGACGATATCGAGGATGCCGTACGTGAATCAATGGTGAAAACCTACCTGATGTTGCTGCTGGTTTCGCTCGTTCTTAGTCTCATTGCTTCCTACTATGTATTCAGGCCGTTTCAGTTTACACTGGCTGCTATCCGGGATTTCTCCATCAAGCAGTCTCACACACCAAAGCTGCCCCTTTCGTCCACAGCAGAGTTTAAAAAACTCAACCAGTTCATTGACGAAATGATGCAAAAAGCTCAAAGGGATTATCGCTCGCTGAAGGAGTTTTCGGAAAATGCTTCACATGAAATACAGACACCCATTTCTATAGTTCAAGGCAAGCTGGAGCTGCTCATGGAGTCATCCGAGCTCCGCGAAGATCAGATGGAGCTCATCTCCTCAGCACAGAATGCGCTGAAGCGGCTGAGTAAGATGAGCAACTCGCTCTCGCTCCTCACCAAGATCGAGAATAAGGAATTCTCGGATATTGCCCCTGTCAATGTTTCCAAACTTTTGTCGGAGTTGTTATTTGATTTCAAAGAGCTGATAGAGCTGAAGCAGATTACGCTCACTACAGAGGTGGAGCCTGATGTGGAGGTCATTGGCAATGCTACGCTACTGGGAATTCTGATGACCAATCTGCTGAACAATGCCGTAAGACATAATCGTACCGGCGGCAGCCTCCGTGTTGAGCTTACCTCCGCCGGTCTTAACATCACCAACACTGGCGAACCTCTCGAGGGCAATGCGCAGGATTATTTCATGCGATTCAAAAAGGGGTCGGAAAATCCTGATTCTTCCGGGCTGGGGCTGTCCATAGTTCAGCAGATCTGTTCAGAACATCAATTCTCTGTTATTTATCAAACTTCTGCCGAACAACATCACCTCTCGGTACGTTGGGAAAGTAGGAATTAGATGTAGCTACATAAAAATCAGATTTCCTTCAGAATTCAAACAAATTTCAATCAGAGTGTGCAGGTAGTTTTGCATTCTCTAATAGACTTATGATACGAAACACTTACACTTTTTTATTCATTTTTCTTTTTGGCATCACCCTTCATGGGGCATCACCTATCGAGGAGGCACCTTCTATCAGAGGACAGGTGATTGATGCAGGTACAGGCCAGCCTTTAGAGTTTGCCACGGTGAGTGCGGTGCGTGCGGACGACAAGAGCCTGATCACTGGGAGTATTACAGATGCCGAAGGTCGGTTTAGCCTGGCAGTGGAGCCTGGTGAGTATGTGGTGAAAATTCAGTTTGTTACCTTCGAAACGAAAGAGATTTCGGTCATTGTGGGACAAGGCAACCGCAATCCCGACCTGGGAACCATCAGCATGAAGCCATCGGTGAGTGAACTGGATGAAGTGGTGGTTTCAGGAGAGCGCACTCAGATGCAGCTCAGCCTCGATAAGAAAGTGTATAACGTGGGTAAAGACCTGAGTTCGTTAGGAGGATCCGCCTCTGATATTTTGGGAAATTTGCCGTCTGTCACTGTGGATGTGGAGGGCAACGTGGAGCTCCGTGGGAGCTCCAGTGTGAAGGTACTCATAGACGGCAAACCCTCAGGACTCGTGGGGTTGTCCAGTACAGATGCTTTGCGTCAGCTTCAGGGCAATATGATCGAGCGCGTGGAGATCATCACCAATCCTTCTGCCCGGTATGATGCCGAGGGGATGGCGGGTATCATCAATATCATTTTGAAAAAGGACAAAGGAAACGGTCTCAATGGAAGTTTTCAGGTGAATACCGGCTATCCACACAATCATGGAGCCTCCGCCAATGTTAATTTTAGAAAAAAATGGGTCAATCTGTTTCTTAACTATGGAGTAAACTACAACAAAGCGCCAGGCTTGGGAGGTGCCAGTCAGCAGTATATGCTGCCAGATACTTCCTATACGACTGACCTGAGTCGTCAGCACATCCGGGGTGGGATATCCAATAACGTGAGGTTCGGAGCGGATTTTTACCTCAACGATTACAGTACGATTACCACCTCTTTTCTCTATCGCTACTCTGATGAACTCAATGATTCGGAACTTGAGTACAAAGATTATGATGGCAACGAACAACTCATAGACTATACACGCCGGGAAGACACCGAAACGGAGGGTGATGAGAACCTTGAGTATGCAGTCAACTATACCCGCACCTTTCAGCGTCAGGGCCAAAAACTCACGGCAGACTTTCAGTATCAAAATAACAATGAACTGGAGAAGTCCGACATTGTACAGTATCAGGGAGCTACCATGGCCGAAAGTGTCCCCGAACTTTTTCAAAAAGTGCGCAACGATGAGGGCGAGAAGCGTTTGATGCTTCAGTCGGATTATATCCAGCCATTTGGTCAGAAGGGCAAGGTAGAAGCTGGATTCCGGAGTACTTTCAGAGAAGTGAAAAATATCTATAACGTACAAGAGAAGAATGACCCCTCCGAGGCGTATGTTCCCCTGGATACCTTCAGCACGGACTTTGCCTACAATGAGGATGTACATGCTTTTTATGGTATCGTGAGCAACGAATTGGATAAAATATCCTGGCAGTTGGGGCTTAGAAGTGAGACCACCAGCATCAATACGGTGTTTCAGGAAACAGGCAAGCAGCGAAACTGGCAGTATACCAACCTTTTCCCAAGTGCTTTTTTTACCTATAAGCTCAAAGGTGAAAACCAATTGCAGTTGAGCTACAGCCGTAGGATCAACAGGCCCAGGTTCAGAGAGTTGAATCCGTTTAGCTCCTTTACGGACAATCGTAATTTCCGCATAGGAAACCCTGAGCTTCAGCCCGAATTTACTGATTCATACGAAACCGGATTTCTTCAGAACCTGAAGGCTTCATCTATTTACTACGGGGTGTATTACCGACATACTACTCAGCTGATTCGTAGAGTGAGCCTTGCTCCAAACGAGAGTGGAGAACGGGTGCAGATTCCATACAATATTGGCGAAAGTGATGCACTAGGGATGGAAATCAATGCGGCCCATGAGTTTACCAGTTGGTATCGTGTGAGTGGTAATTTCAACTTTTATCATCAGCAGATTACCGGTACGGTGGGAGACACCATCAATCTGGGAGCACGCACTACCACCTTCAGTACAAGGGTAAGCAACAACTTCAAGATACCTAAGCTTTTTGATGCTCAGGTGAATGTGAACTATCAGGCGCCGCAGAATCAGTCGCAGGGGAGAAGGCTCTCCGTGACGGTGGTCGATGTGGGGCTGACCAGAGATATCTGGAAAAATAACGGGACCATTTCCCTCAGTGCGAGAGACCTCTTCAATTCACGAAAGTGGAGGTCGATCACGGATATACCCACTTTCTACGAGGAGTCCACCTGGCAGTGGCGGAAGGGCCCCACTTTTGTGCTCACCGCTACTTATCGCCTTAATCAGAAGAAGCAAAGACCTGAGCGCGGTGCAGGCCGGGACGAGTTTGAAGGTGATGGAGGTTTTTGATCCCCAGAAAAATATAGTTAGTTAGGTTGATTGGTAGAAGCCGGCTCATACAATGAGTCGGTTTTTTTTGTTTTGATCATATCATTTACAACTATGAAAGAAACCTTTTACATTTGCTGACGTATTTCATTTACAATCATGAATGATATGAAAGAAGAAAAGGTACAGATTGGAGAGTTTGAAGAACTGGTGCTGCTGGTGACGGCCATCCTTCATGAAGATGCCTATGGGGTCAGAGTGATGGACGAGATTGGAGCGCAGACGGGCAGGAAGGTGAATATCAGCGGAGTACACACTGCCCTCGATAGATTGGAGAAAAAAGGCTACCTCAGCTCATACATGGGAGGCGCCACAGCCGAGCGAGGGGGTCGTAGTAAGCGATATTTCAAAGTGACTAATCTTGGGGTACAGGTATTGGAAATCAATCGAAGGGTGAGAAATACTCTTTACGATCAAATACCCAAAGTTTTGCTGGAAACCCGATGACATCTGCCAATCCACCGAAACTGCCCTTCAGAATACTGAGATGGTTCTGCAAGCCCTGGTATGCCGAAGTGATAGAGGGTGACCTGCTGGAGCTTTATCATAGACAGGTGGCCACACATCCAACCAAGGCCAGACTAGCTGCCTACATGAATGTGATTCGTTTTTTCAGGTGGCGATACATCAAAGATTTAGAAGATTTTCAACCTAATACACCTTTTGGTATGTTCAAAACTTATTTCAAAGTGACCATGCGGAGCATGGGTAAAAACAAGGTGCAGACTACATTGAATATTTTGGGTCTTTCAATGGCCATAGCGGCATGTCTCCTCATTCTGATCCACATCAAGTATCAGTTTGCTTTCGATAAGCACCTTCCACAGTTGGAGAATATCTACCGTGTGACATTAAATGAGCGTGGAGGGAACACCCCGGCATTGCTGGTGAAGCAGATGCAGGCTGACTATCCTGAAGTACTAAATGGAACCAGGATTTCGGGGCCTCTGGAAAGTGTGATCTCACTCCAGGGCCGCTACATCAGGCAAGGAGGTGGGATCTACGCGGATTCTACTTTTTTCGATCTGTTTCCTGCTACCTTCCTGGCGGGCAGGAGCGGTCAGGTACTCAGTGGCCCCAGGGATGTAGTGCTTACAAAAAGAGTGTCCGATAAACTTTTCCCTAATGGAGAAGTGGTAGGAGAGGAGATTAATGTAGATGGGGATGATTATAGAATTACGGCTGTCATAGAAAATCCACCAGCGACTAGTTCCATTCCATACGAATTTATCTTGTCCATGCCACGTGAGTCATGGGTGACCAATGGTTGGTGGACTGGGAATAATTTTTATTCTTATTTACTTGTTGATCCTAATGCTAACATTGATCAACTGGAGGGTAAGTTTCCTGATTTCGTCCAGCGATACATTGGCCCGGAGATTCTGGGATTTTATGAAGCCTACGCTACCCTTGAAGATTACTTCGCCGAAGGTCACCAGTATTCCTTTGGGCTTGTCCCGATGAAGGACATTCATCTGCATCACCCGCGACTTTCCCTGGGTACAAGAGCAGACTATCAGAGTATACTCACTTTTGGAGGGGTGGCGGTATTTATCCTGCTTATCGCCTGCATCAACTATGTGAATATGGCCACTGCGCGCTCTTCTCTCAGGGCTAAGGAGATTGGGATGAGAAAGGTGATGGGTTCTGTGAAAAGCCTTATTGCTCAGCAGTTTCTTCTGGAGTCATTTGTGATTACATCCATCGCCATGGTAGCCGGGCTCGTGCTGGCGTTGGTTTGCCTCCCATATTTCAACCAGGTGAGCCTGGGAAGCTATGGTATCTGGGACATTGTGAACCTGGAGAATGCCCTTTGGTTTTTCCTCATTTTGATCGCTACCAGTTTGCTTTCCGGGATTTATCCAGCGCTCTACCTGGCGTCTTTTCGTCCCATTGCAGCTTTGAAAGGAGAGACGGTAAAAGGGGGAGGTAGCCGGATGCGCTCAGGATTGGTAATTTTTCAGTTTTCTATCTCGTTGTTACTCATGGTAGGCACCTACATTGTATATCAGCAGATTTCGCTGATGAGCAATAGAAAACTGGGTCTGGCTACAGAACAGACCTATGTCATCAGAGATGCTCGTAAGATAGCTGGGGACTTTGGAGCTTTCAAGAATCAACTACTCGGCCAGGCGGCCATCAGTCAGGTGGGGCTGGCCAATGGATACCCTTCGGGAGGTATGGCTGATTGGAACTATACCTCAGTGGATGAAGACCAAATTCAACTGAGTCCTAATAATATCTTCGTTTCCAGCGAGATTCTGGAGGTATGGGGCTTGAAACTCCAAAGTGGTAGATTTTTTAGCGCGAACCTGGGCACCGATACCATGAATATTGTTGTCAATGAAACCCTGGTGAAAACCCTGGGATGGGAGGAACCTCTCGGCAAAATGTTGGGTAGAAGTGAAGGGCACTTCAAAGTCATCGGCGTAGTGGAGGACTTTGCTCTGGGCTCGGCGAAAAGCGGAAACGCACCAGTAGTGTTTCGGTATATGAATGATGGCGTATTTGATATCTTCGGAGGAGATTATCTGATGGTGAAAATAGATGGTAATTTAAGAGACGCTTTGGAACACATAGAGGCCACATGGGATCGTTTCTTACCCAATTACCCTCTGGATGGTCGATTTATGGATGATTCATTCCAGGCTCTGTACGATGGAGAGCGAAGGTTTGGCTTGTTGTTTTCCGGATTTTCGGTTCTCGCCATTGTCATTGCCTCAATTGGATTGTTTACCCTATCGGCATTTGTGCTGGAGCGCAAGCGCAAGGAAATAGCGATCAGAAAGGTCCTTGGAGCCAGAGTGGGTCAAATCTTTGTGAGGATAATAGCCTACTTCGGACGCCTTATCATCGCCAGTACATTTATTGCTGTGCCGGTTGCGTTCTACCTGGGGCATGATTGGCTTGATAATTATGTGGAACGCATCGATTTGAGTAGTATGATTTTCGTGATCCCTTTGGCATTACTGGCCCTGATTTCGCTGGTAACTGTAGCCCTACAGACCTACAGGACGGCAGCTAATAACCCATTGGATTCTTTAAAGGAAGAGTAGAATAATATCGTTTTGATGAGGGGTAAGTGTTCCAACTTTAACGGTTATGGGAGTATCTCGGGTGTGTGTCGACAAATGAGCACCATTTAGCGATAAAAATGAGTCTTTTATGGTCAAGTGAGGTACTTTTACGGGATTAGTCCATAGTAATTAATCCAACCCATGACCTTGAATGTGAGGGCGTTATGCGCCTTATTTTTTATAACATTATGTCTGACTTCCTATGCCCAATGCCCAACGGGAAATGTGACAGGTGATGTAACCATCAATAGCAATTGTAACATTACTTCTGGTGCAAATTATACCATCACAGGAAACCTTACACTAAATGCCAATCTAACATTAGGAGCTGGCGCTAAACTCACGGTGACAGGTACACTCAATAATAGCTATGTTGGTTCGGCCACTACCCGAACCATTTCTGGCGGGACTGTAGATGTGGGCACCGTGAACACCGGAAATAATTATACTTTGAACCTAAGTGGTACCACGCTGAATGTGACTAATGGATATACCGGTGGTTATCACGGTGGGCTCACCATGACCAATGCCGTTTTGGATATTGGTACATCATTTTCAGAGGGGTTCCAGCAGGGTACCATCACACTCAATAACTCTGATATTTCCACCGGAACTACTTTTGCTACTTCCGGAGGAGGTACACAGTTGTCACTGACAAATGGATCGTCCATCGATGCAGGGACTTCCTTCAGTTTTACCGGTGGCAGCGGACGCACACTCACCGTGAACAACTCTTCTATCAACTCAGGCACTAACTTCACGATTGGGGAGCAATCTGGCTCCAACATTACCAATGGCTCATCTCTTGTAGTCGGAGGTAATTTCTTAAATGACAATGGTGCCGATATGATCCTGGATAATTCTACGATCACGCTCACTTCAGGAAACTTTATGAATGACTTCCAGGCTACCATTTTGGCCCAAAATGGGAGTGATATTACCCTCTCAAATGGTAACATGAATACGGAGGATCAGTCTAGTCTGATCATCGATGCCAGCGATGTGTACATCAACGGAGACATGAACAATGACTTTCACGCACAGCTGACCGTACGAAATAACGGAACGCTCACCGTGACGGGTGACTTTAACAACGGATTACAACCCAATGGTGATCCTGCAGACCAGGGTTATGTAGATGTGGATGGTGGTTCTGTCTCGATTGGCGGCAATTTGAATAACTCCGCTGGGAGTTCGATTGATATAGACGGAGGAGGGTCGTTTGCTGTAGCCGGAAATGTTACAAATGGCAACGAGTCTACACCAGCTTCTATCACGGTTCCTGACGGCACATTCTCCTATGGAGGCACTATGTCGGATCCTCATAGCGGGGTTTCGGCATCCTCAGGAGATTCGGAGTGTGCAGATGGTTGCTGTGGATCTGGTTGCGCAGCATTGCCCGTGTCATTGATCACTTTTGACGCCCTGCAGGAGGACGATCAGGTGCTTCTGAGTTGGAGTACTGCCACGGAAAAAGACAATGATTACTTCACTTTGGAGCGCTCTACAGACGGGCGTACTTTTCAACCCATCGCTCAGATTTCCGGAAATGGTACCTCTAAAGTAATTCAACATTATTCATTCATAGATTACCTGGGTTTTACTTCCTCCTCCACTTCCGTCTATTATCGCCTTTCGCAAACGGACTATGATGGAACTTTTGAATGGCTCCGCGTAATTGATCTGGGACAAAGTGCACAGGTGAATAGGATCCAGGCATTTCCAAATCCGGCCTGGCAAGGGGATGAAATTCAGATAGAGGGTGTAACGGCCGATATGTCGTGGGAAATATACGCTTTATCCGGTGGGCTGATGGCCAGAGGTTCATTTATTTCAGGCAACAGAATAAATATGCAACACTACAAGCCAGGGACATACCTCTTGAAAAGTTTCAGCGGATCAGCCAGCACCACTGCTAAAATCATCATCCGATAACAGAGAGCCATGTTGGGTAATTTTTATACTTAATATACCCTGTTTGATTCAGTTCCGTTAGGTAAAAGACCCCCTGCGTATAACACGCAAAAATGTGCGTAATTCGCCCAATTGCGTGTTTATCAATATGTTATGAATAAAATATAACCCTATTTTAAGGTGTAGTTCTTAGCTATGGACTAAAAAAAACCACCTTATGATCATTAAAATAGGCTTACTCACCATCTCATATTTAGCACTTACCGGAGTGTTATGGGCTCAATGCCCTACTTCTGGTACTATTAGCAGCAATTGTACCACCATTGGGAACCTGACCATTTCCGGCGCTACACTCAATGTGGATCCGGGAGTGACGGTGACTGTGATGGGCACACTTAAAGTAGAATCTGGAGGCACGCTCAACGGCACAGGAGCTACCTTTAATGTGTGGACACTAGCGGATGGGGCCGGATCCACCAACACCTACAATGGCGGCACCTATAACGTATCCACCAGTTTCTCGACTGCCAATGGTGGAGATTTTGCCATGTATAATAGCAATGTAGTACTCAGCATGGGGACAGTGAGTATCTCAGGAGACGATGTAGTACTGGAGAACTCTACATTTACAGGCGTATCCTCATGGACCACCAGCGTGACCAGCATGGCCATGACAGGGACAGATATTACCACCTCCGGGAGTTTGCAACTCGAGAATGCTACCATCACTGACGCGGTGCTGGATGTGGGAACGAGTATTTCCTTGAAAAACACTACAGTTACTAACAGTATCGTGAATTCAGGAGGGAAAATGACCATTGAAAATGGCAGCGTGGTTTTTGACAATAGCACCCTGGATCTTGGTACTTCCAATTTGATGTCATTTGGGACCACTGCACTGGATTTCAATGGCAATGGTGTGCTCACGATGAATAACAATACTCAGGTGGATATTAAAGGGGATATTGTGAATAATGAATGGTACATAGACAACTCACATGTTCGCGCCACAGGCAATTTTGACAATGCAGGGAATGAGATTTTAGTGGTAAGAAACAATGGCACTTTTAATCTGCTTCGCAATTTCGACAATCGCGGAAATAGTGATGTTTCCGCAGATAGTGGAGGGTTCATTGATGTAGGTGGAAATTTTGATAATAGGAATGGTGGTGCTGTGGATGTGAATGGTGGTACTCTGGTGGTTGGAGGTACTTTCACTGGCAACACACCAACGGGAGATACTGGCGATTGCTCCGGTGGGAGTGGAGGATGTTGTGGGAGCTCTTGCAATCCGCTTCCTGTGAGTCTGTTGTGGTTTGAAGGGATGGAGCGAGCAGGAAAGGTTGTACTTAGTTGGGAGACCGTCTCTGAACTCAACAACAGCCACTTTACCCTGGAGCGATCAAGGGATGGACAGACTTTTGACGAAATAATAAAAGTGGAAGGAGCCGGATCCTGCAAAGAAATGCGGAGGTATGAAGTGACTGATGAACAAGGACACAATGCCTGGACGGTCACCTACTACCGGCTTTCACAGACCGACTATGATGGAACTCATGAAGTGCTCAAAGTCATTGCCTTGGGGTCCACCGCTTTTTCTTCGGAAATCAAAACTTATCCGAATCCTGCTTTTTCAGAATCGATATTTGCCGTAGACGGAGCCACCGCAGATATGTCCTGGGGACTGTATACCATCAGCGGACTTCAGATAAGAACGGGTAATTTCAGTGAGGAGCAGAAGATTAGCACTGCCGGAATGAAACCAGGTACCTATTTACTCAAAGTACAGAATTCAAGTGGGTTCACCACTAAGAGGCTCGCTATTCAATAGCTCTTTCAGATCAGGTCTGTGACATGAGAGATTTGACCCTGGTACTTTTCCATGGTCACGCCAAACTTGCTCAGGAAATCCACGCCTTCATCCTGCTCTATGCCTTTGTGAGCGGCATAAGAGTTTAGGTAGATGACTTTTACGATACCGGCGGTATAGATGATCCGGGCACAGGCCAGGCAAGGTGAAAGTGTCACATAGAGCGTTGAACCCTCTACTGTAGCCTTATTCTTCACAGCATAAAGGATGGCATTTTGCTCGGCATGAATCGCCAGAGAGCAGCCACCTTTTGAATCCCGGGGGCAACCTGTTTCAGGATATTCTTCATCGCAGTTATGGGTGCCTGCAGGAGGGCCATTGTAGCCTATAGAGATGATGCGGGTGTCTTTGGTGAGTACTGCTCCTACATGTCTTTTGATACAATGACTTTTTTTGGCAAGGTTTACTGCCAGTTCCATGAAGATGTCGTCAAACGCTGGTCTGTCCATACTGCTAATCTAGTGACAACTCCCATTAGGTGTTCAAGGATTTAACCTTTTTTGAAATCAGACGGAAAAAGGTAACGTTTTCTTACCTAAAATATTTGATGAATACCGTTGATACATATCAGCACTGATCATGTTTTTCAACAGCATTTAGGTGGCTTTTAGGTAGTAATTTCATGCTTATATCAGATGATTGGTATTTGCACTACTATATAAGAAAACTGTTTGGGATAACCCACAGCAACACAGGATCTGGCCTGGTTATTCGATTGATCTGATCACTCCGGATAGCACCCAGCAAACCCCGCTCAAGGCGGGGTTTTTTTATGGTCATAGGACTGCTGGCGCTTGCTGATCATTGAGGGGGCACGAGCGAGCTGGTTCCGGCTTTGGGTCACCATGGTTCTGATTGATTTATCAAATGTCTTAATTGAGGTCAAAGTGGGCAAGATTGAATTTTCCGCGCAATTAGGTGACGGGGAAGAGGCGATCCTCTTTGATTGAAAAACAGACTTGTGTTGTTGGAGTGATTTTTTTTGTATGATCAAAGGCCCAAAGGCGTAAATGGGGAAGGGAATGTGGAGAGAGGACTACCTTGTTATAGGGCCCGCCAAACACTACTTTTTGAGTGGTGGCTGCAAAACCGTCTGGATCTAGCCGCAGGTCTTCTGCCCACAAGCCGAAGTGATGTCCCGCTGGTGGAGAGATGTTGGGAAGAAGCGTTTGTAGTTCTCCAACTGTCAAGGTATTATAAAGGCCCAGGAGGTCAGCCACTCTGATGTCACCTGGGGCATGATAGATATTTTCCGGTGTGCCTGTTTTGATGAGCTGTCCGGCATCCAGCACGAGCAGCCTGTCGGCAATTTCCATAGCATCCCGGGCATCATGGGTAATCAGGAAAATGGCAGTATCCGTAGAGCTTGCTATCTCCTTTACTTCTTCGAGCAGGATAGCCTTGGTGTTGATGTCCAGGTTGCTAAAGGGCTCATCCAGCAACAGCACGTCAGGCTCGGTGGCCATGCCTCTGGCAATGGCCACGCGTTGCTTTTCACCTCCGGAGAGCAAAGAGATGTCTTTATCCTGCAGATGCTCGATTCGGCAAAGCTTCAACAGCTCTGAGATTCGTTCGTGCTGATAGTCGGACACATAGCTGAGAAGTTCGTACCGGATGTTTTCCCTAACTGTCATGCGGTGCTTCAGCTGAAAATCCTGATGTACGAGCCTGATTTCTTCGTAGCCTGGTACTAGTTGATCGTCAGGGTTTTCCAGCTTTTCGCCTTCCAGCCAAACCTCGCCAGTGTCAGGTGCGAGCAGGCCAGCCAATATCCTGATCAGCGTGGTTTTCCCCGATCCACTTCTGCCTATGAGTGCGCATATTTCTCCCTTATGGATTTCAAATGAAACGCCTTGAAGGACAGTGCGTCCGTCATAGTTTTTCCCTACAGAATGTGCGCTGAGTATGGACAATATTTACGATCCGGTGTAGGTCACTCTGTAAATAGACCCGGTCAGGTCGTCGGAGATGAGCATAGAGCCATCTTTGAGAAACAGTACATCTACCGGGCGTCCCCAGGCGGTGTTGGTTTCTTTGTTGAGAAAACCTGTAATAAAATCTTCATAGGCTACACCCTGGCCGTCTTCTATCTTCACGGTAGTAATCTTGTGGCCACTGTGTCCAGCCTCCGGAGAGCGGTTCCAGGAGCCGTGTTCTGCTATAAAGGCCAGGTTGGCATACTGGGAAGGGAACATACTGCCCGTGTTGAACTTCATGCCAAGTGGTGCCACATGTGCTCCGAGTTTTTGAACAGGTGCCACAAATTCATCACACGATCTCTTGTCTCCAAATTCCGGGTCTTTGAGTTCGCCACCATGGCAGTAGGGATAGCCAAAATGCTGGCCTTTTTCTGTAGCTCTGTTTAGCTCACAGGGAGGGATGTCATCACCAAGCATATCCCGCCCATTGTCGGTAAAGTAGAGATCTCCTGTTTCTGGATGCCAGGCGAACCCGACCGTGTTTCTGACTCCACTTACATACACTTCACGGTCAGAGCCATCAGCATTCATGCGGGTGATAGAAGCATATATTTCATCCTTGCTTTCGCAAATGTTGCACGGAGCACCTACAGGCACATAAAGCTTGTCGTCAGGTCCGAAGGCAATATATTTCCAGCCATGGTGACCATCAGTGGGATAATCGTCATAGATCAGTTCTTTGACCGGTGCGGCCAGGTTACTCTCTATGGCAGGAAATTTCCAAAGTTTACTCACTTCAGCCACATACAGGTCACCATCTTTGAAAGCCACACCATTGGGCATTCGCATGTCAGTAGCCAAAACGTAAATCTCGTCCGCTTTGAAATCACCATCGTTATCCTTCAGGGCGTAGACTTTGTCACCCCCGCGGTTACCCACGTAGAGGACTCCCGAAGGGCTTATGGCCATAGATCGGGCGTTTTCTACCCGGCCATAGAGGGCTATGGAAAATCCGTCAGGCAGCACCAGGGAGTCTAGTTGCAAGTCCGTCATATCCAGCAGTGTGGTGTCTGCAGCTGTAGATTTCTCAGTATTCGAATCTGATTCCGGTGTCTTGGTACAGGAAAGGAGCGCAATGCTCAGCAAGATGATTATAAGTCTGGTCATGAAGATTTAATCAATAAGTCTTTTGATTGTTCAAAGATAGCGCTAGCTCTTGGCAATCATCGTGAATGCCCCCCAATAAATAGGGTCACTATATTGAGCTTTGATCGTCAACTGGGCATTGTTGAACGCCGTTCGTTTATCCTGCCCATCGAGCCAGTTCTTATAAAACTCCACCATGAGCTTCTGTGTGACCTCATCGGAGACCTGAAACAAACTCATGACAATGGCATCCGCTCCGGCCACGAGGAATGATCGTTGTAAGCCGAATACTCCTTCTCCTTGCTGAATCTCCCCACGACCTGTCTCGCAGGCACTCAGTACGATGAGTTCAGTTTTATCAAAATTGAGGTTCATGGCCTCATGAGCAGTGAGTACTCCATCATCGATGTTGTAATTTTTGGTGGCTTTCACCAATACATCTCCGCCACCTTCTGCCAGCAATCCGGCCCGATCGAGCGGATTGTCATCTTCCTCAATCATAAACTCAGGGCGTTTCTCTTTTTTGGCTTTGTCATCAAAGAAACCATGCGTGGCAATGTGAACGAGCGTGTAATTTTGAGATTGTTTGATTTGATTTTCAGTCGCATTTTCTCCGAGGTAGTATTCTATTTTCCAGCCCTTGGTTTTCAGTAGATCATTGATGGTGATAACCTCCTGCTCTGTGCCAGGTAGCTGTGGTACATAGACATTGGCTCCGCCACGATTGGCTTCACGTTGCGCAGTTTGTCGGTTTTCATCGGTTTCATAGTAGTTTGGATTGCCCAGCAGCATGGCCGTGAACTCACGTGGCTCTTCAGCTTTTTTCACTTTTTTCGCCTCTCTGGAGCGGAGTGCCGCGATGGTTTTGGTATTATTCACCACCCGCACATTCATTTTGTCAATGACATACTCCGTTTCATTGATTTTGAAAGACTCTACATTGAGCTGATTGTAAATACCATCCGGCGACAGGAAAATAATTTCTTTGTCCTTTACCTTATTGTAAATAGGCTCCCAGAAAACGCCAAAAGAGTTGGCATCAGTTAATTTGTATTTGGTGACATTTCGGTGATACATAAAATGGCGTGTTTCCATTTCGTTGCCATCTTCAAAAAGGACCAACTCCGGATTCTTTCTGGTCTCACTGGTGATAATGAGGGCCGCGTATCGGATCTTCTCATCATTGAATTGGTCATCAAACTCCCTGTATCTGATAATTTCAACCGCTGCTTCATTGTCTTTCAGTGACTTACGGATGTCATCCCAGGTGTAGAGTTTGTACTCGAAGGAATCCTCAAAGGCATCTGAGCTTTCACTTAGTTGCTTTTCGAGTACTGCAATTTCGTCTTTCAGCTTTTTGATGTCTATTTCAGTCTCACTGGCGTCCTCCGAACTCTGAGCCAAGGTAGTGGTGAGGTATTCTTTTTTGCTCACCCAGGTTTTGAAAAGTGTAATTAGTTTTTGGTCCCCACTGTGGAGAATACTATTTCTCGTTTTGATGGAGGAGTTGAGGAGGAGACCCTTGGTTGCCAGGGCAAAATCGTACATGTTTTCCAGATATTTCTCTTTGCTGGCACTGTAGCGCACTGCCACAGTATTATAAAACTCAAAGTCCGGTTTGATTTTGTTCCAAAATTTGGCCTTTTCGTCCTCACTCAGTGTAGGGAAGTAGGTTTTGGTGTAATTGAGGTAAGCCAGAGTTGTCTCACTGAGTATGGACTCCACCTTGCTCACTTCGTCGTTAATGTAGTAGGCACGAGCCAGTCGGCTTTGAGTATTGAGAAAGTCAGGATGTTCTTCACTGAAGATTCGTTTGAAATACTTGGCCGCTTTTTCGTACTCACGACGTGCTTCTTTGAATTTACCCTGATAGTTGTAGATGTCTCCTTTTATTCTGGCTACCTCACCAGAGCTTCTGTTTTGGTTGGCCAGCGCATCTCTCCAGATGTCATCGGCCTGATCCAGAAGGGCCAGAGCTACGTCATATTCTGCACGCTGAATGTGTACAAACGCAATGTTTTTGAGCGCTTCTGCGTAGAGTGGATGCTTTTCGTCAAAGTTGGACGCGGTGATTTCTTTGGCCAGCTGATAGTATTTGTCCACTATCTGGAGCTGACTACCAAGATTATAATGAATGTGGCCAAGGTCTGTGTAAGTATCTGCAAAGAGAATATGATCGGGGCGTAGGGTTTTTTCTCTGATTTTCAGCACGTCTGTGGCATTGACCAGCGCTGCTTCATAGTTGCCCAGGTCTAGGTAGAGTTTCACCATTTTGCTGAGGGTCTCGGCAAAGATCAGTGTGGTGTCGCCATACACGGTTTCGGCAATGGAGAGGGCGGCTCTCAGGTTTTTTTCCGATTCAGGATAGTCCCCGCGGATCATGAAAACCTCACCAAGCGCACTGTATGGTTTGATTAATCGGCGGCTACTGCTTCCGTATAGTTTTTTCCGCTCTGCAATGGCCGTATTCACCAGCTCCTCGGTTTCGCTATAGTTGCCCATACGGGTGTAGAGAAAGGCCAGGTCCACGATGGATTCCAACCTGAGTTCCTGATTGGCAGTGGCTATTTTCTTATAAATAGATTCTGATTTGCGGAGCTGATTCTCTGCTTTGTTGTACAATCCAATGGTACCGTATAGAAATGCAGCGCTGTTGAGCGCCTTCACATACTCTTCGGATTTACGCTCACCACCACGCCTAAGTACCTTCAGTGCTTCGTCGGCATTGAGCTCGGCATCTTTGTAGTAGCCGCCTTGTATTTGCAACCTGGCAAGCGCCACCAGTTTTTCACCCAGCTCAGAGTTGGTAGTATTGGGGTTGGCCACCATGGCCTCTACTACAGATTTGGTTAGGGCAATAGGATAGTCAAAGTTACCCGTGAGGGTGAAATACTCCATTAGATCGGTGACGATGCGTGCATAATCAGGATGCTGGGTGGACAGTTGGGTGAGTGGTTTTTTGTACACTTCCCCGGCCAGTAGCTTATAAGCCCTGGCGGGGTTTTCAGAGTACTTCAGGTAATAGCCCGCAAAGTTGATTTGATATATATTGGTTTGCAGGGCCCTTTTTCCATACCGGGTATTCAGAGACTCACCCAGTTTGATGTAGAACTTCTCCGCGAGCGGATAATTCTCTGATCGTTGGATGTCGAAAATGTATTGAATTCCATTTTCAAGTGCTAAGGTCATAGTCTTGTGATCCTCAGGCAGGAGGTTGGCGGTGCGCGAGATCAGCGAATTGAATCGCATCACTATGTTTTGCTTGGTATCTCGCTCATAGCTGCGCATGAGGGTGTTGAGAAACTCTGTGTTGAAATAGGCATATTCCCGACTCACTTTGGCCTTGATCAAAGCTGTTTCTACTTTCATGGAAGTGGTCACAGCATCGCCAAAGCGCCCTTCTCGTTCATTGGCAATGATGTTGGCAAAGCCAGCTTTTTCAAAAAGTTTCCCTTTTGGTTTTACCGTGAGAATCTGGTCACTCACTTTTCTGGCCTTGGTGGCATCACCATAATCCAGATACACGTTGGTTTCGGCAATTCTGAAGTCTATATATGCCTCTGTGGTGGCTTCTACTAGTCGGTTCACCTGTTTGTTGCGAGTCTCCAGCAGCTCAATGGCCTTTTGATATTCGCCTTTGCCCCGGTATGCTTCTATTTCTGCTGTGAAAAGATCTACCAGAAGTTGTGTTTTGTAGGCCTCGTCTTCTGCCTTTATGGCTTCAAAGGAGTAGCTCAATTTGAGTTTGGTAGGCCATGCTGCAATGAGTTCTTTGAGGGAGATGAGGGCCTCATCATATGAACCCATGGCTACATCGGTAAAAGCCCGACGCATTTTGATCTCCTGAGCCAGAATGTCATTTTGCAGATAAGTAGAACTGAGTCCTTCCAGGATGGAGGTCAGGCTATCAGCTTTTCGGTGGTTTCCATATTCATTGTAGAAATCAATGACCCGGAGCATTCCCATGGTGTAATTGTAGGTATGTCCATTTTTCCATTTAGGAAGCGATTTCAAAGCAATATTGAGATTGCCCTCCATACCCTTAAAATCGGCCATGGCATAGTCTGCCCGGGCTTCCATGATGTAGGTGAGAGGATAGAGGGAGGAGTCCCCCTTGTATTTCTTGGCAATGTGCTTGCTTCTTAGCTTGGTCAGGGCTTTTTCTACTTTGGCATATTTGCCTTTGTTGTACTGCTTTTCAGCTTTTTTTAGGAGTACTTCCCAGGTCTGTCCCTGGGCGGCCGAGGATACAATGAGAAATAACAGTGCAATGACGCACGATTTGCGGAAGTAAAATTTAGGAGATATCATGGCTTATTCAAAAATGAGATGGCTCAAGGCTAAAATTAATTAATAACCTCCTATAATACTATTGATACTTAATTAAGTGATAGTGAGGAAAAAACGAGCGGGAATCGTTTTTCATCTGCTGAGTCATATAACTTTGCGGCCATGATTAGTATCAATAACCTTTCATATTACATCGGAGACAGGCCCCTGTATGATGATGCATCGCTTTTTATAGGTCCCAAGGACCGTATTGGCCTTATTGGGCTGAATGGTACCGGTAAATCTACCCTGTTGAAAATGATCACAGGCGAAGATCAGCCTACAGCTGGCGAGATCAATATGAGTAATGATACGACCATAGGTTTTTTGAACCAGGATCTGCTTTCTTACCTGACCGACGATTCCATTCTTCATGTGGCTATGCAGGCCTTTGCTGAGACCATGAAGATTCAGAAGCAAATAGATGAGGTGCTGCATGAGATGGAAACCAACTACCGTGATGAGCTCGTGGACAAACTGGCCAAATTGCAGGAGCGGTTTGAAACCAACGATGGTTACACCATGCAGGCGAAGGCCGAAGAAATTCTGGAAGGAATAGGGTTTAGTACCCAGGACCTTCAGCGACCACTCAAGGAGTTTTCCGGAGGGTGGCGCATGCGCGTGATGCTCGCCAAATTGCTGCTGGAAAAGCCTTCCCTGCTCATGCTGGATGAGCCTACTAACCACCTGGATTTACCTTCGATTCAGTGGCTGGAGAATTACCTGCAGTCTTATGACGGTGCCTGTATTATCGTTTCGCACGATAGACGATTTTTGAATGCATCTATCAATAAAATAGTGGAAGTATCGGCTTATCAGCTCAATATGTACGCTGGTAATTACGATTTCTATCTGGAGGAGAAGGAGCTGCGAAATGAGATTCAACAAAATGCATTTGAAAACCAGCAGCAGAAAATCAGGCAGGCTGAACGCTTTGTGGAACGCTTCAAGGCCAAGGCCTCAAAGGCAAAACAGGCACAGTCCAGGGCCAAGATGCTGGACAAAATGGAGCGCATAGAGGCTGTGGCGGATGAAGCTGCGGCGGTCGATTTCAAATTTAAATTCAAAGTAAAATCAGGACGCCATGTAGTGAAGATGGAGAATATCTCCAAGTCCTATGGCGACCTCAACATCCTTTCACATGCCAATGCGCACATTGAGCGTGGGGATAAAATTGCCTTTATAGGGGCCAATGGTAAAGGAAAATCCACAGCACTGCGTATTGTGGCAGAGACCGAATCTTTTCAGGGCACCTTACAGAAGGGACACAACGTAACTACGGCTTTCTATGCACAGCATCAGCTGGAGGCGCTGAATATTCAGAATGAAATTCTTGAAGAACTGAAGCAAGCGGGCTCCGGAAAAACCGATCAGGAGTTACGTGGTGTATTGGGCTGTTTTCTTTTTACCGATGATGAGGTTTTTAAGAAAATAAAGGTATTAAGTGGAGGAGAGAAGTCGCGTGTGGCACTGGCCAAAACCCTGATTACCGAGTCCAATTTTCTCATGCTGGATGAGCCTACTAACCACCTGGATATGATGTCGGTGAGTATACTGGTACAGGCCCTACAGCAATTTGAGGGTACCTTTTTGCTGGTATCTCACGACAGGGATTTTATCTCAAAAGTGGCCAATAAGATCTGGTGGATTGAAGATCATGAAATCAAAGAGTATCCCGGTACTTACGAAGAGTGGGAGTGGTGGTATAATAGAGAGCAGGAGAAGAAAAAGTCATCACCCCAGCCTCAGAATAGTGAGAAAAAGGAAAAGGCTAAAGTAGCAGTTGAAAAGCCACGCCACGACGATACCCAGAAACAACTGGAAAAAGAGATAGCTCAACTGGAAGGCAAGATTGAAGCACTGGAAAGCGAAGTAACTAAACTGGAAACGGAGCTTAGTAAACCAGAGGTATTTGGAGACGCTGCCAAAATGGAAAAAACCACCAACCGCTACCAGAGCAAGAAAGCTGAGCTGGAAACGCTCAATGCTACTTGGGAGCAATTGGTGGAAAAAATAGGATAGTCCTTTTACAGTTCTGAGGCTGGTGTGAATTTCACCACTTTATTTTCAATGGCCGGAAGGGATCTCAGGTAGGTATATATTGCTCTGAGGTCTTCTTCTTCCATGGTGGCATACATCAACCAGGGCATTACCGTTTGCATGTCATTTTCGCCCACAGCATGTGGCACATAGCTTGAGTCTGCATACGCTTTGAATCTGTTCACGAAGAAATCTTCGGACCACGAGCCGATACCAGTCTTCTCATCAGGGGTGATATTGGCCGATCGAACAATCCCGAATCCGGGCATGTTAAATTCAAAACTTCCAGCATAATTCAGTGCCATAATTGGCGCGCCTTTATCCTGCGGAGTGTGGCAGTCACCACAAGCGGCAGCGCTGGTCATGTAGGCTCCATAGGCCAATACATCGCTTTTATCCGGTTTAGGTTGTGGGTTTCCTGGCTTAGGGATGGTGTGCAGGATGATGTTCATCGGGAAATCAGCTTCAGAAGGTGCTACCTCATTTTGGATAGGAGCAAGAGATCGGATATAAGCGATGATGGAGTAGATGTCTTCATCAGCCATTTGGCCGTATCTCTGGTAGGGCATTACCGGAAATATCGGGTTACCATCTTTGGTGACCCCCGTGGTAATCAGTCTGTAAAGCTCACCGTCTGTCCAATCGCCCACACCAGCCGGGGTGATGTTTTTGGAGGTGAAGGAGCCACGAAAACCAAAGTCCTGATTGAAGATTTCTCCACCTTGTCCCAGGGTATTGGGTTTGAGTGGGCCAGAGAATTTTGACCATTCGCGAGCAGAATGACAGTCCATGCAGACCGTCACACTATTGGCCAGATAGGCACCACGAGCCACCAATTCAGGAGTGACTGCTATGGATACCTCGGGCGCTGGTCCTACATCGGGCAATGTAGTTTTGATGAAGGCTATGCCACAAAGCGCCAGCAAAATGACGCCAGCAATAATAATTCCAAGGATTTTTAGGATTTTCATAAAAATGGTTAGGTTCGTGAATTCCTGAAGGTAAGAATTATCCAAAAAAAAGTCAATGGGGTAGGGATCACAAAAAATGAAGACAACTGTTGACTTATTTCCTTCACTTTGAATCAATTTACTGCTACTTTTCCGCTCAATTTAGACCAAGTCTACTCTTTGACATTGCCCCAAAGGTCTGATTGCAACACAACCCAAAAAACAACTTACATTTTTAAATCATCGAAAAGAGGTGAAACGGATCGTAATAAAGGTGGGAACAAACGTGCTGACCAGGCACGATGGGATGTTGGATAAGCTTATTTTCCGGCAAGTGGTGGTACAGCTCGTGAAGCTGATTCAGGAGGGCTGGCATCCGGTATTGGTATCTTCAGGCGCTGTGGGTGCAGGCAGGAGCATTATTGGAGACAGTGGCATCACCAGTGAGGCTATCAGAAGACAGGTGCTTTCTGCGGTCGGGCAGACTTCCCTCATGAAGCGCTATTTTGAATTGTTCATAGAGTATGACATTGTGTGCGCACAGGTGCTCACCACCAAAGAAGACTTTGCTGAAGGAGAGCACTATGAAAACATGATGAACTGCTTCGAGGGGCTCATTGGTCAGGGGATTGTTCCTATTGTGAATGAAAACGACGTGGTTTCTCTTACAGAACTGATGTTTACAGACAATGACGAGTTGGCTGGACTCACGGCCTCCATGATTGGTGCTGAAAAACTGATCATCCTGAGCAACGTAGATGGGGTATACGATGATGCCGGGCACGTGATTGGCCTGGTTCCTTTTGGTGATGATGCCCACAAGAAGCACATTTCCGTGGAAAAATCAGGAATGGGCAGGGGAGGAATGCATTCAAAAGTAGAGATCGCTACGCGAGCCGCTGCCGGAGGTATTGAGACGTTTATTGCCAACGGCAAGCAAGATAATGTTATTCTGGATGTTCTCAACGGGAAAGCGATGGGCACTCGTTTTGCCACAAAAGAAGCAAGCAAATGAAAGAGGAGATACTGAAAAGTTTGAGGGGAGTACAGGTCGCCAGCCGTCGGTTGGTTAGTCTGGAAGATGCGCAGGTCCGGCAAATCCTGAATGATGTGGCAGATTTGTCATGGGAGAATAAAGACTCGATACTGGCAGCCAATCAGGAAGACCTGAGTCGCATGGATCCTGAGGATCCTAAATATGACCGCCTCTTACTAAGCGATGATCGTTTGAAGTCGATTCTCGAAGATATCCGCAGGGTGGCCCGGTTGCCCACTCCGTTGGGTCAGCAGCTCGAAGAGCGCACATTACCCAATGGTTTGATGCTGTCGAGGGTGTCAGTACCTATTGGGGTTATTGCTGTGATTTATGAGTCACGCCCCAATGTGACATTTGATGTCTTCTCACTCTGTCTAAAGACAGGAAATGCCTGTGTGCTGAAGGGTAGCCGGGATGCCAAAGACTCCAATGCCGCTATAGTAGCGGTGATTCATGAGGTCCTGAAGGCACATCAACTCGAAGAGGTGGTTTACCTGGCTCCGGCCGAACGTGAAGCGCTGCAACCGATCCTCACAGCTGAGGGTCTCATAGACTGTGCCATCCCCAGAGGTAGTCAGGGCCTGATCGATTTTGTTCGGAAAAACGCCAGCATTCCTGTGATTGAGACTGGAGCGGGTATCGTCCATACCTACGTGGATAGCTCAGCAGATTTGGTCAAAGCGAAGGCCATTATTCAGAATGCTAAAACCAGGCGAGTGAGCGTGTGTAATGCCCTCGATTGTCTGGTATTGCACAGGAGTTTGCTTAGTGACCTGCCTCAACTGCTGGCGGGAATGGATGAACATCATCAGGTGGGGATTTACGCTGACGAGGAAAGTTTGAAAGTGCTGAAAGGTCATTACCAAAGTGACTTGTTACATCCGGCCAATGAAGAAGATTTTGGGATAGAATGGCTGGCTTACAAAATGTCGATACGCGTGGTAACGGACTTGGAGGAGGCACTGGAGCATATTGCCAGATATAGTTCCAAGCACAGTGAAGCGATTGTTGCTGAAGATCAGCAGACGATTGATCAGTTTTTGAAACAGGTGGATGCGGCCTGCGTATACGCCAATGCTTCCACTGCTTTTTCGGATGGTGGTGAGTTTGGGCTGGGTGCTGAGATCGGTATCAGCACGCAAAAACTCCACGCTCGTGGCCCCATGGGGTTGAGGGAAATGACCAGCTACAAATGGGTAGTGAGGGGAGACGGACAGATCCGGAACAATTAATAAAAGTAACAGACCGATACGGTGGAAGTGTTTTCACCTTTATAATATCAACTTTTCAAAATACAGAAAATGGGTTTATTCAATGTATATCCACTCTTTCCTATAGAGATCACCCGAGGTGAAGGCAGCTATGTCTACGACACAGCTGGCACCCGATACCTTGATTTGTATGGTGGTCATGCGGTCATTTCTATTGGCCATTCTCATCCGCGCTATGTTCAGCGAATCACAGAGCAAGTGCAGCGATTAGGTTTTTATTCCAATTCAATTCAGAACCCACTGCAGGAGGAGCTGGCTGTTAAGGTGGGTGAACTTTCTGGTAGACCTGAGTGGGATTTGTTTTTGTGCAACTCTGGAGCTGAGGCCAATGAAAATGCGCTGAAACTGGCTTCTTTCCACACAGGGAGGAAGAAAGTGATCTCATTTACCAATGGATTTCATGGACGTACTTCACTGGCTGTGGCGGTGACTGATAATCCGGGCATTGTGGCTCCGGTTAATGCTACAGACAATGCATTGATTCTGCCCTTCAACGATGAGGAGGCACTGGAGATGGCTTTTGCCAACGACGAGATTGCTGCAGTGATCATAGAGGGCATTCAGGGTGTGGGCGGTATTTTTTTGCCGGATGAGTCTTTTATGAAGAAAATCCGCTCACTATGCGATATCTACGGAACGGTATTTATTGCCGATTCCGTGCAGTGCGGCTATGGGAGAAGTGGTCGATTTTTCTCCCAGGATTACTATGGTGTGGAAGCCGACCTCTACACCATGGCCAAAGGGATGGGCAATGGCTTCCCCATTGGAGGGGTGCTCATCTCTCCCAAGTTTGAAGCGAAGTTCGGAATGCTGGGCACCACGTTTGGCGGAAATCATCTGGCTTGTGCAGCTGCACTGGCCGTGGCGGAGGTGATTCAGGAGGAACATCTGATCGAAAATGCAGGAGCTATTGGGGACTACCTGATGGGTGAACTGGCCGGAATATCCGCTGTGCAGGAGGTACGTGGAAAAGGCCTGATGATCGGTATTGATCTGGAATATCCCGCAGCGGACCTTCGAAAGAAGTTGCTGTTTGATCATCACATATTCACGGGTTCGGCTTCCAGAAAGAACACCATTCGGTTGCTGCCCGCGCTCAACCTCAGTAAAGAGGATGCCGATCACTTCCTGGAGGTTTTTAAAAGTGCCGCTGGGTGAAGGTTTGAAGCTTTACTCCTAAAGGCAAAGGGAGACTATGGATCTCCCATTATTTGGTATAAAGCATCAGCAAAGGCCTTGCCCAGGTCAATGTAATTTTCACTCTTGTAGTGCCATGGATCTGAGTAGTCATAGTACCGTGTATTCCTTACTATGGCAGCATTGCCGTCGGTGCGGGCATATTTTTCCTGTGCGTATTGCACCAGTTCGCCGTAGTCCCATACTTTGCCATCTTCATCGTTCCAGGAGTCAGATATTTTTCCAATCACTACCGGAAGGTCATCCACCCGTAGAGCAGCACGTACAAGGTCCATCAGACGTTTCAGGTTGGCATAGTAGCGGTTGGCCATGGCTTCCGTTTTGTCGCCATCGCTTTCCCCCTGCATCCAGAGAATACCGCTGGGGACCAGTAGGTCATTTACCCCATCACCATCTATGTCTTGCACCTGTGTGGCATTTCGGATGGTGGCTAAAAAATGATCGTATTGATTGATCCCACCCTTTCCCCGAAAGTCGGGCTCCCATGAACCAAAGGGCCCCGCACCGAGGCTGTCTATGGAGGTACCACCTTTGGAATATTTGATCAATGCAATCTTTTCATCAGGGTAAAGTCCTTGCATTCTCTTCGCAAACGCGAGTTCTGGCCCAAACCGATCGCTGAGCTGATTGGATTTACCATCTGATGCAAACCCGACTCCATGGCCGGGTTTAAGGGCTTCCCATATTCCCTGACCACCATTGGGCTCACCATCTCCGGCGAGATTGCCATGAAATATCCAGACATTATCGAATGATCCACTCAGTGAATCTGGCAAATCTTTGTTGTATCCATAGCCGTCCATGTTGGACTGACCACCTAGATAGAAAACACGAACGGTTTCCTGACTGAAGGAGAACAGGGGAATAAACACTAAAATCAGATGAATCAGACTTTTCATTTCGGTTGGATTTTTTTGAAGGCTTAAATTAATACTTTTCGGGTACTGGCACCAATCATCAGTTAAGGCATTCTCATTTTAAACTATTCTAAGAAACTGCTGTACTCTTAGAGGTAATCGCGATTTTCAGGAACAATAAAGACACTCAGTCATTACTATAGATAGATGTGTCTATCTAATACAGGAAATATATGTCCAATTGGGTCCCTTCGAAGAGATGCGTCTGCGCTGATTAATCGATTTCACAACCTTAAAATAGAAAATAGTTATGGCTAAATGTTTTGCATTGATTGGGTGGAGTCTGCCCGTGATAGAGAGTATGCAGAAGCTGGGAAAACCTTATGTAGTGGTTTCCTTTGCTGATTTTGAACCTTATGCAAAGGAAAACGACATCCCGTTTGTGTCTTACCAGCTGGATGAATGGAGTGATACATCCAATTCATTAGACCTGGTGGAAAAGCTCAAACCCTTTGACGCAGATGTGGCAGTACCTCTTTATGAAGAAACAGTGGAGTGGGCAGGTGCACTCAATTCTATTTATCGCGGTGACCCACGGGTACTCAATCGTGCGTTCCTTTTCAGAAATAAGGCCATGATGAAACGTAAGGCGCTTATTGGAGGGTTGCGTGTTGGGCTTTTTGAGGAAGTGCATAATAAAGAGGGAGTCAAAGCCTTTATGAAGCGTCTCAATGAAGCCAACCTGCAGTTGGAAGGCGAAGAAGATAGCTGGGTACACATCAAGCCCTTTGCTTCGGCAGGTACCGTCGGGCACAGGTTACTTCGCTCCATGAAGGACATAGACGAAAAGTGCGAAGACGGTGATTTTCCATGTTTGGCTGAGAGCCACCTTTCCGGTAGGGAGTTTTCTTGTGAGGCTTTTATTCACAAAGGGAAAATACGGTTTCTGAATATTACCGAGTACGTGAAGCTGGGTTATTCCAATTTTATTCCCGAAGGAAACTATCTGCGGAGTAAAAGAGATCTCATTCATCAGCATGTACAGAAGTTGGTAGATATTTTTGGGATTGAGTATGGTATGGTGCATCCAGAATGGTTTCTGACCGACAATGATGAGCTCAATTTTGGAGAAACAGCCTGCAGAATCCCGGGCGGTCATATTTTGGAGCTGGCCAGTAAATCATGGGAGTTTGATGCACTAGCGGCATTTGTGGTTTCTCATGATCCCAATGCCACTGAGGAGGAATTGGATGCTATTTTTCCGGCCAAAGATTTTAAGCCCAAAAACTACCACGGAAATGTGATGATCTACCCACGCAAGCGTCAGTTTTCAAAGCTGGAGATACCTGAGGAACTCAATAATGAGCCATACTTTGTGGACCACACGCTGGTACCACCTTACAGTGGTCAGAAGCTCAGCGACAGTCGTGAGGGTTTTGGTAATCATTTTGGTACCATCAATTTCAAAGGGGAAGATCCGGATAGGATGACAGAACTTTTGCAGCACTATGAAGAGGTCGATTTTTATATCTAAATAGTAGGACGACTTTAAGCGATCATTTTTTTAATAGTATTGAATTCAAAACAACGTATGCAAACAGCTTCAGATCAGGTATTTGATAACTTTGAGTTAAGCTTAAAGGAGTTTTCCGAATCCACTGAACTCACCAAACCTGAAAAGGCAACCAAGTTGGCTAGCCAGATAGACTTGTTGAGCCTTACGAGAGATGGCTTATCATACCTCTACAAGAAGTGTTCAGATCTTGACGAAGCGGGAATATTTACGGGCACCGCCTGGAACGAACCTGATAAGCTAGTACCATACCTGGTTAAAGGAACTCTTACGTTTGGGCATCCTTCCTCCAGCTTTGAAATTCTCTCAGAGCTCAGGCTTTTGGCCATGGCCAATGGAGACATGGTATCTCCGGTCATGACTGCTGAAGATGCGCAGCATTTTCTAGAGGAAGTGGTGGTGCACAATCTCGAATTTGCGCTGAAGGAACCCTCTGAAGAAACCAGGATTGTGATGTCAGAGCGTGAGATGAAGAAAGCGTTTAATCTCTTTGGGTTTATCATGAGTGAAATAGACCTGGGAGGAGTTTATGAAAAACTGGCCGAGGAGATCAGGCTCATTTGTGCTCAGCGGCCTATCGTGACCAGAAAAGTTCGTGAGTTGATCAGGCTTGTGGATGAGAGATTTGATACCTCAGGTAACTCCAAAACAGATGAGTCAGTAAGGCATTATATAAATGCGATTTATGGCCCATCAAAAGGAGCCAAAGCACATAGCGAGCTATCGGATTATCAATACTTTCTGAGCAATGCCAATATGAAAACCCTCAAGGCTGAAGCTGAAGCGATGGGGTATCACATGAGCTCTACAGGGCTGGTAAGTAGCTTTCATGCGCTTCTCCTTCAAAAACTGGTGCAGGAATACCCCGACCTGGTACCGGACAGTCTGGACCTCAACGACCGGGGTATAGCTGAATGGGAGAAGTTTCATGAGCTGGTATCCACGCTCATTATGGAGGTGGTAAGCCCGGATAATTGTCAGTGTATCTATGGGCTGGCGCGTATGCTGGGTAAAAACCTGTTTTCCAGAAGACCAGTCCGTGTGGGATTGGAAAATCTCAGGAAGATCAAGCTGAACAGTCAGGTGGAGAAGCGGATCCTAAAGTCACTCGTTAATCAGCAGCCAGATGCCAATGCTCTCAAGTACCTGCTGGGGGGTACGCTGAGAGTCCTGGGACAGCCACTGGGGGTAGGCCAGGGCAATAACCCCACTTGCCAGTCAGCCAGAGGGATGAGTATGTGGAGTCAGCATGCCCCTGCCAAGTTAATTGACATGATTATCACAGTGGCCACCCAAAATAACCTCATCATGAGGTTTGAAAATGTGGACCTCACCTCTAATCAGTTGGGTAAGGGGCTGGTGGAAAAGCTGGACTATAATCTGGATCCGGTCTCCGTAGTGCTCGTGCCACATCTGGACAAACTGTACAACGAAATGATGCGGCGCACGACCGGTCGGGGTGAAGATCCACATAAGTGGGTGAACCCACTCATGTACGGGCAATGGATTCAGTTGGGGTTTGCTTCCTGCTACGATTACCTGACCAATTCCATTCTGGATTTTGAGGGCTTTGTACGAATTTTTTACGCAGCTTTTCATCCAGAATTTAACGGGCAGAGAGAAATGGTCTATCCCAATCCCGTGGGAATTTTTATTACCAGTTCTAAGGGCGATATGATGGGCTTTCACGCCATTTCATTACTCAGGGTAGATCAGGACTCCACAGGCGTGGTTCGTGCCTATTTTCTTAATCCCAACAATGAGGGTAGACAAGATTGGGGGCAGGGTATCAAGCCCTCTGTATTCGGCCATGGGGAGAAGCATGGCGAGTCCTCTTTACCATTTGGGCAGTTTGTAGCCAGGGTGTATGCGTTCCATTACAACCCGCTGGATACCGCCGATTTTTTAAGTGGTGTACCTGATCATTTACTGAAAGACGCAGTTGCTCTGGCGCAGGAGAGCTGGGGCAAATCCTATATCTGGAATCAACAAATCAAGCTATGGTAAGGCACTCATCAAGAATAGAACTCAGTCAATCGTCACTGACCAACAATATCAACTTTATTCGTAAGAAGGTAGGGAAAGACGTCAGGATTTCATCAGTAGTGAAAGCCAACGCCTACGGTCATGGCATTGCTCAATTCGTGAAAATGGCCGAGCGAGCGGGTGTTAATCATTTTGCTACAGCGTCAGCTTTTGAAGCAGAGGAGGTTTTGGAAGTCAAATCCGAAGCAACTGATGTGATGATCATGGGTATTCTGTACGACGAGGATATTGAGTGGGCCATTCAGCATGGCATTGAGTTCTATGTATTTAACTATGAGCGGCTGCCCGTGGTTTTGGAAAAGGCTCAAAAGCTGGGCATACAGGCCAAAGTACATATCGAAGTAGAAACGGGTGCTAACCGCACGGGGATGAACGCCCGTGAGTTTCCGGATACGCTTGCTTTTCTGAAGAAAAATCATGCGCATGTTGCTTTCAAAGGGCTATGTACTCATTTTGGTGGAGCTGAGAGCTTTTCTAATCAGTTTAAGATTACCGCTCAGCAGGGGCGTTTTAAAGAATTCGTGAAAATCTGCGAGAAGAAAAGAGTAATTCCTGAAATCCGTCACATTGCATGCTCTGCTGCGGCACTGGCCTACCCCGACACGGTCTACGATATGGTGAGGATGGGTGTTGCTCAGTACGGTTTTTGGCCAAGCCCGGACATCTATTATATGCATATGCAGGCAGGTGAGGCTAAGGGAAATGGTTCTCTTAAGCGACTTTTTACCTGGAAAACAGACGTGATGGACGTGCGTGATGTGGATGCAGGTGAATTTATTGGCTATGGTACGGCCTATCAGGCCACACAGGATATGAAGGTAGCCGTACTTCCTCTGGGCTATTCCAACGGGTACCCTCGCGGACAATCTAACCGCGGGTTTGTGTTGATCAAAGGAAAGAAAGCCCCAATCATCGGGTTGATCAATATGAATCTATTTATGGTAGACATCTCTCATATCTCCAATGTGGAGGTGGGCGACGAAGTGGTATTGGTAGGTCGCCAACAGAATAACACCATCAACATCAGCTCATTTACCCAACTCACCCAGCTTCTTAATAACGAAATGCTTAGCCGGTTGCCTTCAGCCATTCCAAGAAGGATTGTGAAGTAATATTGTGTTATTGTAATAATTTATTGGATTATTATTATTGTTTGAAATTTTAAGGAACAATTGAAGGCTTAAGCTATTACTTATGTAGATGTCTCCATCTGGGTTGGGATTTTTATGTCTCCAGGTCAGTTTATTTTTTGGGAGACCTTTCATTTTTTAATTAACCTTCGGGTGATCACATTAAAATAACCAATGAGTTATTCAACAAAAGAACTACACGAATTAGACAAAACTTACTATTTACCCACTTTTAAACGCTACCCGCTGGCCTTCAAAAAAGGCTCTGGCTCCCGCCTCTGGGATATGGAGGGCAAAGAATACATCGATGCGTTGGCAGGTATCGCTGTGAACAATGTCGGCCATGCGCATCCCAAAGTAGCGGATGCTATTGGCAGGCAGGCGCATGAGTTGATTCATATTTCCAATTTTTATCTGAGTGAACCACAGGTGATGCTGACCAAGAAATTGGCAGAATTATCGGGTCTGCAGCGCGTTTTTCTTGGAAACAGCGGAGCTGAAGCTGCTGAAGGAGCCATCAAAATTGCCAGGAAATATGCCAGCAAAAATGGACGTGGAGGCACGATCATAGCCATGAAAAATGCCTTTCATGGGCGTACATTGGCCACTGTGGCAGCCACCGGTAAAGAAGCCATGATGAATGGTTTTGCACCAATCCCCGCAGGGTTTCTCCATGCACCCTTCAATGACCTGGAGGCGATTAAGGAAATGGTAACTGAGGAGGTTGGCGGCATTATGCTGGAGCCCATTCAGGGTGAGGGCGGGATCAATCTGGTAGATCCCTCGTTCCTCAAGGCGCTCAGAGCCTATTGCGATGAGCAAAATCTGGTATTGATTTTTGATGAGATCCAATCGGGAATGGGGCGTACCGGGAAAATGTTTGCATTTGAGCATTTTGGAGTAACACCGGATGTCATGACCCTGGCAAAAGCATTGGGCGGAGGAATGCCCATTGGCGCTGTACTGGCTTCAGAGAAGGTAGGATCAGCCATAGACTGGGGAGATCACGGTACCACGTTTGGTGGCAATCCGTTGGCTTGTGCGGCAGCCCTGGCTACTATAGAGGCCATGGAGGAAGAAGGAATGCTGAAGCAGGCCACGGAAAAAGGAGCCTGGCTCAAAGCTGAAGTCGAAAAAGTGAGATCAGAATATCCTGAAATCAAAGAGATCCGAGGTTATGGGCTCATGATCGGTATAGAACTTACCCTAGAATCCAAACCGGTGGTAACCACCATGATGGAGCATGGGGTATTGGCCAACGCTACGGCTGGCAATGTGATCAGGCTGGTCCCGCCTCTGAATATTCCCATGGAGGATTTGAAAACAGTTTTTGAGGTAATGCTCAAGTCAATCAAAGCAAACAGATAACAATGTCTAAATATAATGTAGCAATCGTAGGCGCTACCGGTTATACGGGTAGTGAATTGGTAAGAATATTGATTAATCACCCGGATGTGAACATCACGGCGATTACTTCAGAGAGTAGAAAGGGGGAGCTGTTTTCCGATGTACACCCCCAGTTTAAAGACATCTTCGACCTCACGCTCATAGGTATAGATGATCTGGAAGAAGAGGGCCTCGACCTGGTTTTTTTAGCCCTTCCACATGGGGTGTCCATGGATTTTGTTAAGGACAACCATCATAAATCTTTTAAAATCGTGGACCTCAGTGGAGATTTCAGGCTTTCCAGTAAAGCAGTCTATGAGGCATGGTATCAAAAGGATCACCATTTTGAGCAGGGATTTGACCAGACGGTATTCGGCTTGCCGGAGCTTTATCGAAAAAGGATCAGGGAAGGTAGGTTGGTGGCAAATCCAGGTTGTTTCCCAACATCCGCCATTCTGGCACTGGCGCCATTGATGAAGGAGGGCATTATCGATAAAAACCAGATCACCGTAGACTCCAAAACAGGCGTGACGGGCGCAGGGATCAAGTCAAAGCCCAATACCCATTTTCCGATGGTGAACGACAACTTTTCGGCCTATGGGGTTAAATCCCACCGGCACACCATAGAGATTCAGGAGATCGTTGGGAAATACGCCAACAGTGAAGCTACCGTGCTTTTCACACCGCATCTATTGCCTGTGGATCGTGGGATCCTCTCTACCACCTACACCAAGCCCACCCGGGAGATCAGCACTCCGGAGCTGGAAAAGATTTTTAGAGAATACTATGAAAATGAACCTTATGTGCGACTGAGAAGTGATCTGCCCAACCTAAAGCAGGTGCGTGGGACCAACTATTGTGATATCTTCACCACCTATGATGACCGGACCAATACCATCATTACGATCAGTGTCATTGACAACCTGGTGAAGGGGGCGGCTGGGCAGGCCGTTCAAAACATGAACATTATGCTCGGACTGGACGAAACCTCCGGTCTTCACATTTCACCACTACAACCTTAAAATACTATTGCTTTGAATATGATCAGAAATATAACCAATGTAAGAGGCATCAAATGCTGGGGCGCGCATACGGGAGTGAAGTCCATGCGCCGGGATTTGGCTATCATGTACTCAGAGGTACCGGCCAAAGTGTCGGCAGTTTTTACTCAGAACCTCGTCATTGCAGAGCCTATCAAATTAACTAAAAAGCACCTTCAGGAGTCAAATTATATGGCACAGGCCATTATTGTTAACTCGGGTAACGCCAATGCTGTCACAGGTCAGCAAGGAGCGGAGGGAGCTCTGGCTATGGCACAGACAGCTGCGGATGAATTCAAAATAGATGTCAATCAGGTGATGATTGCCTCTACAGGAATCATCGGGCAGAAATTTCCAACGGAAGAAGTGGTAGATGGAATTAAGGAAAATGTAAAGAAGATTTCTGAAAATTCCCGGGCAGGGAGTTTTGCAGCAAATGCCATTTTGACCACAGACACCTTTGCGAAGGAAGGCTATGTGGAGTTTGACATAGATGGCAATACCATCAACATTGGCGGGATTGCCAAGGGGTCTGGAATGATTCATCCCAACATGGCGACCATGCTGGCCTTTGCTTTTACCGACATCAATATAGATCAGAAGCTGCTGGACAAGGCCTTCAAAGAGGTAGTAGAGGACTCCTTTAACATGATCACTGTGGATGGGGACACCTCTACCAATGACATGGCCAGCATCATGGCCAATGGCCTGGCCGATAATGAGATGATCACCTCAGCGAGCGACCCGCATTACATTACCTTCAAAGAAAAACTGAATGAGCTCATGGTACACCTGGCCAAATTGATCATATCAGATGGAGAAGGGGCCAGTAAGTTTATAGAGTATCGCCTCTCAGGTGCCAAAACCAGAGAAGATGCCCGGAAGATCGTGCGGGTGGTTTCAGACTCTTCATTGGTGAAGACCGCCATGTTTGGTCGTGATCCCAACTGGGGGCGCATACTGGCCGCTATGGGGCGGTCAGGGGTCTCTTTCGATGTGGATAAGGTGGACCTTTCGCTGGGTAATGAGAAAGAAGAAGTCATGATGATGGTTCAGGGTAAGCCTCAGGAATTTGACATCAATTTGGTGAAACGGATATTGAAACAATCTGAGATTACCATCAAAATGAAGCTGCGTGAGGGACGGTCTTCAGCGATCGGCTGGGGCACAGACCTTACGACAGATTATGTCATGTTTAATTCCATGTATACCACCTGAGTTCCGTGTGATCAAAAAACGAAAGTGCCCGTATTTTTCAGGAAGATACGGGCATTTCTTTTGAGGTGGGCAGGAGCTGAACGGCTTGTTGGATGTGTCGCTGCTCATGGGCGAGTATGATCCTGAATGCATCCTCCAGCGAATAGAAGATCAGCCCACTGGCAGGCGAAGTGATGATGGTTTTTTGGTGATCAGCCACGTCAGTTTTAAGGGCGAAATCCATTAATACGGAGTGGTGATCTTTGAATTCCTTTAATTTATCCAGTGTGAATTGCTTCTTCACTGGTTGAAACTTACGCACGGTTTTGATTTTCCGGGTATTATCCGGATGTACAGACTTCAGTATGGACTGGCCGAAAAAAGCCGACAAGTATTTGAATCTTGCTGTGAGCGGATTGGAATGTTTTTGGGCTATGATTTTCTCAAACCTTCCGAAATAAAGGGTATTGGTGACGATGAGATGGTCCAGTAGTTCTCCAATGCTCCATTTAGTAGGGGTAGGTTTGTGGTTCAGAACTTCTTCATTAAGCCCACTAAAGTGCTGGTCTATTTTTCCAGGTATGTGTACGGCCTCTTCCATCCAGGCCTCCAGGTACTTATTTTTCATTACTAAACCAACGCTGCTTTTCACTCATTGTTTTGACAGAGTCTCAGTTTCCGGTTTTACAGAAGTGAATTTTTTCTTTTGGTTGTATAATTTTGGCACATCTTAAACCTAAAAACTTTGTAATAGCATGAATAGAATTGGTTCAATTTGGTTGATGTTGGTTTTGGGAGTAATGATGGCCTGCCAGAACGAAACACCTGTGATTTTGGAAACATCCTTGATTCCATCCACTGCGGAGGTGAGTGCCTATGGCGATGTGGAGGGACTGAGCAAAGCCACTCAGCGCAGTGATCAACGAATCGTAGCGGAGGGGGATGTGCTCAATGGGCTTAAGCATGGCTCGTGGATTACCTATGACAAAGAAGGGGCGATTACTTTACTAGAAACCTTTAACGAGGGTAAAAAACAAGGTGTGGCTTTGAAGTTTGACAAGCAGGGGTATGTGGAGACCAAGAGCTACTACCATAGCGATCAGCTGGACGGTGAGTATGTGGTCTACAAGCGGAAAAAAGTCATAGAAACCAGAAATTATAACAACGGGGTGTTGAATGGGCCGTTGACGAAATACTATGACAATGGCACACTGATGCAGGAAGCGCCCTATGTTGATGGGAAACTTCACGGTTTGGCAAAGTGGTATGACCAGGAAGGAAACCTGTCGATAGCCTACCGATATGAGGATGGTGAACTGGTGGATAAAAACCCTGAACTAGAAGCAGAGTGAGCTGAGCTCAATTCTTCTGATCTATTTTTTTCTCGAGCTGGGTGATTTTTCTCTCAATACTCGATAGGTATTCGAGCATTTGTTCGTGCTCATGATGTACGAAATCCTTCACCCGCTCTTCTTCTTCTTTCATTTCAGCACGGTTGATCTCATTCATGGTGTTGACCACTATCGCTATGAATACATTGAGTGTGGTATAGGTAGCCAGCAGGATAAAAGGAATAAAAAACAGGTAGGAATAAGAAACCTCCTGCATCATGGGTCTTGCAATCCCTGAAGACCAGCTTTCCAGCGTCATTACCTGAAACAGGGTGAAAAAGGTCTTGCCCATATCACCAAAGTACTCAGGAAACTGATCCTGATACAAATCGGTACCAATCACCGCAAAAATGTAGAAAATCATAAATAGCAGCACCCCGATCCATCCAATGCTTGGAATAGATTTGAGCAAAGACTCTATGATCAAACGAAGCTTAGGTACATTTTTGATGAGGCGGGCGGTTCGTAGCACGCGGAGGGTACGCAGGATGTGCAGGGGGCCTGCAGCTGGGATCAGCGCAATGGCCACAATGAGGAAGTCAAAAATGTTCCAGGTGTTGGCGAAAAACTTCTGACGATAGGCCACGATTTTCACAGAGATTTCGAGCGTGAAGATGACCAGAATATATTTGTCTATTTCTGTAAGCCAAAGCCCCGCTGACTCCCGAATAGTGGCAGAGGTTTCCAGTCCTATGGTGATGGCATTGATAATAATAAGGGCTATGATGGAATATTGAAACGCTTTAGATTCAATGAAGGCCCTGAGGTCGTCCATGTTTTTGACTCGATCCCAGATGAGCATAAGCGGATTTTTGGTCTGGTTATTCATGATCTGATAAAATGCAATATTAACCAATTTGCCCTATAATAAGCTGCAAATCAATATTTTCAAAAAGACTGATTTATCAGGAAATAATTCGCTCGAGAATATTCCCCACGAAGTACGAAAGTGTGGCTGCGGAACCTCCAGGCGGGAGTGTTTCTGGCTCTGGAGAATAATATGCTCAAAGTGGAACAGACCGACTACATAACAGGAATCAAAGAGGCTTGAGAGAACTTTATTTTATTATCAATTGAGATTGATTATTTATATTATTGTGACTTAAGCAATATTTTCAGCTTAGATGCAGCTTGCATGAGTAACTTTTTAAAGTAAATGACCATAAGGCGGAAAATTCATAATATTAATTCACTTGATGACACCCATCAATGGTTCAAAAGCTGCTACGATCAGAACTTTACAAGTCTTTATCAATATGCTAAGAGCATAACTCATGATGTGCAATCTGCCGAAGATATTGTTTCTGAAGTATTTATGAATCTTTGGAGTAATAGAGATAGTCTCACTTCAATTAGGGATATCAATTCTTATCTCTTCATTACGGTAAAGAATTCAGCGATAAGGTTCGTTACACGAAATCCCAATAGTTTTTTTGGCAGTAATTTGGAAGAAACTATCAAAGAGATTGATAGACACGACCCTGAACAGGTAATGCTGGAGCAAGAACTGGTTGGCGCCATAAATGATGCTATCAATGCTTTGCCGGATAAATGCCAGATTGTTTATAAGCTGATCCGACAGGAAGGGAAATCTGTGAAAGAAGTGGCAACAGAAATGGGTATATCGGAAGGAACGGTAAAAAACCACATGACGAAGGCTGTTTCCCGAATAAGAGAAGAAGTTACAGATTATCTTGAGGCTTCGGGTGGTACTAAGTCTAATTATGGTAGTTTCTCTGTTCTGCTGTTTCTTGGTACTATGGAGTTGCTTGGATAATTATGAAATTGTTATTTTAAGGGCTTTTTTGGTGTAATTTTAGGCGGTCGCATGCTCATTTCAGTAAAATAATTACAAATTTTTAGATTTGAATGTGACTTGAGACATGCTTTTGACTCTTTATAGTACATAGAGTTAAAGCATCTTATGGACCAGATCATTCTTAAGTATTTGAATAATGAAATGAACATTGACGATCAGCACAGATTGTCAAAGTGGTTGGATGAGGATCCGAAGAATCGTCAGATTTTAACTAAGATTGAGTTATACTGGAAATCATCAGACCCTTCAGCTCAGAGTGCAAAAAATCGAATTTGGCTTCAACTACTTGATGAAATCGATTTGTCTGCAGGTTATCATGGTCAAAAGGAATCGAAGAAGTTTCATGTTACATGGTATCGCATTGCAGCTGCAGTTGCGCTTCTTATTACCTCAAGTTGGCTAGTTTATAATTTCTGGTCAGGCAGCAATCTTAGTAATTCGGATATTATTCGTGTGGTTGAAAAGGTGGCCCCTGTAGGAAAGAAGTTAGAGTTACAATTGGCTGATGGTAGCACCGTCAAATTAAATTCAGGATCGAAGATTAGTTACCCGGAAGTGTTCGAAGGCAACAGTAGGCAGGTGGTTTTGACCGGTGAGGCCTTTTTCGATGTAGTCAGGAATGAATCCAAGCCATTTATTATAACCACCGACAATATCAATATTGAGGTATTAGGGACTTCATTCTCTATTCAGGCCTATGAAGATGAGTTTTTTTCTGAGGTATTTGTAAGGTCCGGGAAAGTCAGGGTGAGCGATCCTTCGGGCAGAAGCTTTGTCGATATCCTCCCAGCTGAGAGAGCAACCTATAACAAGAGAAAAAATATACTTAGTCGGTCAAGTATTGAGAATAGTGCTGCAGCTTTCGGTTGGATGGATGGGAGGTTGGTTTTCGAAGATGAAGAACTCGCCGTGGTGTTTAGAAGGCTTTCCAGGTGGTACGGTGTTTCAGTTTCCTACGACAAAATTGCACTGAAAGAAAAGAAAATAACTATCAATTGTAAAGATTGCTCAATCCAGGAACTGATGGAAAGTCTTTCTTATAACTACGAATTTGACTATAGGATAAATGGGGATTTAATAACGATATTTTAATCAAATAAATACAAAAGCCGAGTATGGTTTTGGGGAAAACTACTCGGCTTTTTTGAACTACAAGTCTTGGATTTAACCAACAACTTATGAATACAAAAGTACACTTATTTATTTCTTTTATGTCCAAACTGGCCATATGCACGATGATTTTTTGCTATTCGCTCACGATGGCATTTGCCGGTGAGTCGCTCGCGCAAAGAAAAAGACTCGTGGAGACCCATGTGGATGTCAGGCAAAACCATGAAGAGCTGCTGGGTCTCATAAAGGAGCTTGAAGACGTCACTGACTTTTCATTTATGTATACCCGTTCTGATTTAAAGGGTAAAAAGATAAGTATTCCAAAAGGAGAATGGAATATGGAAAGATTGATGAAGGACGTGTCAAGCCAGTCAAAAGTTTCTATCCGCAGAGTAAATGAAATAATTTCCATAAAACTGGTATTAGACAATACCCAAAATCCGGAGTTGTACGAGGAATTAATATCACAGATCACAGTAAGTGGCCGCGTGATTGACGACTCGGGCGAAACGCTCCCAGGTGCCACAGTGCAAGTCAAAGGGACATCTACTGGCACTATTACAGATGTGAATGGTTTATATTCTATAGTGGCAGAGGAGCAGGATGTGCTGGTATTTTCATTTGTTGGTTTTAAGACAATGGAAGTGCCCGTAGATAGCCGTACTGAGATCAATGTAGAGTTGAGTATGGATATTGAGGCGCTTGATGAAGTAGTGGTTGTGGGCTATGGCACGTCTAAAAAGGAGGAGCTTACCAGTTCCATAGTTCAAATCAAAAGTGAGGATTTCAGAGCAGGAGTGACAAATAATCCTGTTGAGTTGCTAAAAGGGAAAGTGCCGGGTCTTTCCATCATAAACCAAGCAGGAAGTGATCCAAACAGCACTCCGCAGGTAAATCTTAGAGGCGTGGGTACCATTAGCGCTAACAATGAACCGCTTGTAATTATAGACGGTGTATACGGTACTATGCCTGACTTGTACATTCTAAACCCTAATGACATTGAATCCTTTAACGTACTGAAGGATGCCGCATCAGCCGCTATCTATGGAACCCGAGGTAGTAATGGAGTAATCATAGTGGAGACTAAGTTTGGTGAACGAGAGAAGAGTCAGATCATTTATACCAGTTCCTATTTTATAGAGAAGCCAAGAAGAAACCCCGAAATGTTGAATGCTCAGGAATACCTAGATGTGATGAGAACCTTGGGTTTTAGCAAAGAGTCTATTGATAAGGGTTTTGATACCAACTGGACGGATGAGTTGATCACATCGAAATTGAGTTCCTATCATTCTTTGGCAATATCAAAAGGAACAAAAACATCCCAGATGCGCTTCTCTTTGGGGTATCGAGATAGCAAGGGGCTAATATTGAATAGTAGCAATAAGACGGCCAATTTTAGATTAAACTTCAAACAACAAATATACAAGTGGCTGGTGGCGGAAGGAACCATTGGTGGAAACCGCTCCGATCAGGCTTTTGCCAATTACAATGCTTTGGATGAGGCGTTGAAATATGACCCAACCGCTCCAGTGTATAATGAAGATGGTACTTTCTATCAGTTGCCGGGTGTGGGCGCTTCAAATCCGGTTGCACTGCTGAAACAGATTGAAAACGGAGCCATAAGTAACAGGGTAAATCTGAACGTAAACCTCACAGGTCATATTACTGATAACCTATCAGTTTCGGTCAAAGGGTCTTCTTTTCTAAGAAACTATGAACGCTCACTTTTTGAAGACATAGACTCAAGAAATAGCGTGTTGTCAGGTATTCCGGGTAGAGCCGAAAAAGAGAATAATTCATCGGTTGAGAATATTTTCGAAGCAACATCAAACTTCAATCAACAGTTTGGTAAACACAACATCAAACTACTGGCTGGATATAGCTTGATCAACAATGTTACGCACGGTAGCAATATGTTCAATCGAGGTTTCCTTACCAACAAGCTCAAATACAATGATATCGGAGCTGGGAGCTTTCTGCAGGATGGCCGAGCTGATTTTGGAAGTTTCAAACAGAGCTATAGACTCATTGCCTTTTTTGGGAGGTTCAACTATTCCTGGTCGACTAAGTATCTTTTTAATGCTAGTTTGAGACAAGAGGGAGCGAGTGTTTTTGGTGAGAACAATAAGTGGGGTTTATTTCCCGCCGTTTCTGGTGGTTGGAGAATTTCGCAAGAAGACTTCATGTCTGACCTTCCCTTTATTTCATCCTTAAAATTGAGAGCCGGATATGGAGTGACAGGAAGAAGTCAGGGAATTGCACCTTATCAGTCTCTTGCCAGAATAGGTGAAAGCGGAAGAGCACTTTACAATGGGCAATGGATCTTCACTTATGGCCCCATTAATAACCCCAATCCGGATTTGAGATGGGAACGAAGCAAGGAGTTGAATATAGGATTGGATTTTGGTGTTTTATCTGAACGAGTGACTGGTTCGGTAGATTTTTATACCAGAATCACAGATGATTTGCTTGGTTCCTTTAACACACAAACACCCCCAAGTTTAGAGCCAGTGCTATTCACCAATGTCGGATCAATTAAGAATCAGGGGATTGAATTCATAGGAACTTTCAAGGCCATAGATGGCAATGAATTTAAGTGGGACATTACACCCACATTCTCTATCAATACGAATGAAGTCATTTCACTGGCCAATGATCAGTTTCAAGCAGATACGATTTATTATGGTGATTATGGAAATGTAGCAACGTCTCTGTATATGATGGCTGAAGGCACAGCTGTTGGTACATTCTACGGCTTTAAGTTTAAAGAGATCGGATCTGATGGGAAATGGGTATTCAATGATCAAAACAATGATGGAAGAATTGATGAAAACATTGATTACCAAGTAATAGGGAATGGGCTCCCGAAGTATTTTTTCAGCTTGAACAACCAGTTTAGCTGGAGGCAATTTGATTTATCCATATACATGGTAGGAGCTGCAGGTTATCATGTTTTTAATGAGAAACGGCTATGGTATGAGAATACGGCAAATTCACCATCCAATTACTTCAAATCAATGTTGGATGAGCCCCAGTCTTCACTCGATGATCGCCTAAGATTTTCTGATTACTATCTGGAAAAGGGTAATTATCTAAGACTCGATAACATTACCCTCGGTTATAACCTGAAAAATGTGTCTGTGTTCAAACAGGCGCGAATTTACACCACGGTTACAAATGTGGCATTATTGACTAACTACTCTGGAATTGACCCGGAGGTGGGTAGTGGAACCAACGGAGGGCTGAGTTTCGGGTGGGATACACGTAGTTTCTACCCAAGATCTGCCACTTATTTACTAGGCCTCAACATTACATTTTGATCATGAAAAATTTACTGAAAATATTTTTACTAGGGATTAGTCTATCCAGTTGTGTAGACTTGGATGAAGAAGTTTATAGTGAAGTTACAGCGAGTAATTTCTATCAGAATGAAGAAGAAGTGGTGTCGGCAGTGATGAGGCCATATGCTCATCTAAGACAAGTCTTCCTCAATTTTTCCACCAATGGATGCGGGGTATTTCTCTTACAAGAATTGTCAACGGATGAGGCTGCCTGGCCTACCAAGGGTAGAGATGGCTTTGATAACGGAAACTGGATTCGATTGCATCGCCATGAGTGGACTGTGGAGGATGGTTCTTTCGCTATTTCCTGGAACGACATGTATAAAGGAATAGCTTTATGCAATAATCTGCTTTTTGACTTTAAGGATATTGATGCGGTTAACTCTACGGACAAACTACAATATCAAGCTGAACTACGAGGACTTAGAGCCCTATATTACTATTATTTGCTCGACCTGTTTGGCAATGTTCCGATAGTAACCGCGATTAACCAATTTAGCCCGTCCAACAATACAAGGGTAGAAGTATTCAATTTTATCGAAGAAGAAATCCTGGACATCAGGGCCAACCTTCCTAAGAAAGGTGATATAGGATGGTACGGACGATTTACTCAAGAAGCTGCCAATGGTCTGCTATCAAGGCTATACCTGAACGCTGAAGTGTATACAGGTGAGGCCAGATGGACTGATTGTATAGAAGTTAGTCGCTTGGTATTGGGATCTTCGTTCTCGCTGGAGGCACAGTGGGATGCTCCTTTCAAAACCGATAATTATGCCTCCGACGAAAATGTTTTTGCTATTCCAGCCGATGAGCTTTTTGGAAATGATTTACAGCAAATGTTTCAATTCACTACCCACTGGCAGCAGCGAGAACCACAGTTTGGATATCAGGGAAATGGTGGATACAATGGCATGGTCAGTGTCCGTGAGTTTATAGAAACTTATGACACCCTAAATGATGCCAGATGCTTTTTTGACTCAAGAGTTTTTGTTCCCGGAAACGAGAATGATCCGACTTTGCTGAGAGGCCAGTTTATGTGGGGACCACAGTACGGAAGAGATGGTAATCCTATTCTGGGAACTAATGACAAGAATGGACAGCACTTGGTTTTTGAGTTGGATGTACCAAACATGGAAGATGGCAATGAAGCTTCAGGTGCCAGAAACATTAAGTATCAGGTAGAATATGGTGCGGTAGGGTTCTCCAATGATATAGTGCTTTTCAGGTTAGCGGAGATATATTTCAATATAGCCGAAGCTTCTCTCAGGAATGGAGGCATCGTTCCTCAAGATGTGCTTGATGCAATCAATGTAATACGAGACAGAGCAAATGTTCCAACTTATCAAAACCTAACATTAGATGAGTTGTATGATGAAAAAGGACGAGAAATGGCCTATGAGGGCTTACGCCGTACGGACATGATCAGATACAAAAAGTATACTGGAAATTGGTGGGATAAGGAGGTGAGTGACGGATTCAGAACCTTATTTCCTATTCCGCAGTCCAGTAGAAACGTAAACCCAAACCTGGATCAGAATCCAGGATACCCGGATTAACCAGGTGACCAAACGAAAAGCATAATTATTGAATATTAATTAAATCTAAACTTGAACTACAATGATTGATTTTAACAACAAAACCAAAATTTACGGGATTAGGGCCCTGGTGCTGTCCCTAGGTGTACTTGTGATTTTTACCCTGAATTCATGCGGAGATGACGGGGAGGACAAAGGTCCGAATACTGATTTAACAGCATTAACAGCAGAAATATCAACCGTAGAGACTTTGCTTTCTTCATCCGTTGAGGGGAACGGTGTTGGAGAGTACTATAAGAATTCTAAGGAACCACTGGAAACGGCCTTGGCAGACGCTCAAACCGTAAGCAACAACGAGGCTGCAACTCAGGAAGAAATAGATGCCGCGTTGACCTCACTCGAAGATGCCAGATTTGCATTTGCAGCTCGAGAGATTGAAGATGCAGCATTGCAGTTTTCGGCCAATGGTTCCGAAAATGCTATTGCCGTGGAGCAAAGTAGCAATTCCGCGAGTATTTTCAATAGAGGCGAATTCACATTCGAAACCTGGGTCTACTACACGGATAAGCCGGGATTCTTTGGGCAAATGGCTTCTACCGAGTTTTATGCTGACGGTGTTTGGGGGTGGAATGTAAGAGTTGGAGATGGAGACGCGCTTGACTTTGCAATTGGGGATGCAGATGGAGAGAGTAGACTTCAACCGGATGTTACGGCTGTTCCCGGGGCTATTGTTCCTAGAAATGAGTGGGTTCATATAGCATGCACCTTTGATGGTACGACTATGAAATCTTACATCAATGGGAATGAAATAGGGTCACTAGATGCATCTGATAGAGACAGAATGGGTGAAGTAGCTGCTCAAGAAGGAGCTCAGCCTCTTACATTGGGTAATAGTGCGGGTTTTAAACAACCTGAGAGAAGGTTGGTCGGTAAAATGTTTGATGTGCGCTATTGGGGAGTGGCAAGGTCTGTAGCCGAAATCAAAGAAGACATGGATTTTGTTATCGACGGGGATGAAACTGGCCTGATTGGCTACTGGCCTTTTGCCAAGCCTGCTACAACTGATTTGATCACAGACTGGGCTTCAGATACGGAAGGGGAGAACAATTTGTCCTTAGTAGATGGAGCTATCGTAAGCACTCGATAGTTTAATAAAACTTCACATTTCTTCATACATGTATAACGCCGCACATCATTGTGCGGCCTTGTACACTATTGCCCAAATTTTTAAAGACTGGTTCAGACCTGCGCGGAAATGTGTAGAAAATTCTTCAAGAACCATTTGAAAATCTACTAATGAAAAATAGGATGATACTCTTAAAATTTATTTTAATACTGCTTCCCCTTATGGGTTGCAAAGAAGAATCTAATCTGGATCCTGATGAAAACGAACCTAAACAACCGGTGCCTCCTTCCTGGGTATCTCGGGCTGATTCCTCATTCAATTCTCTGAACCTAATTTATTGGAACGCGGAAAAAGGTGTTTATAATACGGATAATAAAAAGAACCTGAATACTCAGCACTACTGGTGGCAGGCCAATGCGCTGGACGCCGTGGTGGATGCTGCCGTCAGGGCCAAGAGCCCATCAACAATTAATCAGATGAACGAAATGATTTCTGGTATAAAAAACAATATCAGTTCACTTCGAAACAATGATTTTTTTGACGATCGCGAATGGATGGCTCTGTCCATTTTAAGAGCTTATGAGCTTACAGAAAATGAAGAATACCTCAACGATGTTAAGGGACTTTGGGAAGATATCAAACTTGGATGGAATGACAATCACGGTGGAGGAATCGCATGGAATGAAAACCAACTGGATTATAAAAATGCCCCTTCGAATGGTCCAGCAGCAATTTTGGCCTTTAGGCTTCATAAAATTACCGGATCAGCTGCTGACCTTGATTTCGGAAAACAAATTCTGGCTTGGCAAGAATCAAAGCTCGTTGATCCTGTTACCGGAATTGTATGGGATGGCATTGGTCGTCAGGGAGGAACTGAGATAGACGGAGACAACAGTACCGAAGATTTTTGGCGTTTCACCTATAACCAAGGAACATATGCCGGTGCTCTTGCTGAGCTCTATACCATCACAAAGGATCGCCAATTGTTGGTTAAAGCACTAAAGACGTTCTCCGCTACAGAATCACTTTTATCAAGCTCTGGAGGCATCATCCGCCCGGAGGGCGATGGAGATGGGGGGTTGTTCAAAGGGATTATGATGCGCTATTTTGGTGTGCTGGCTCTTTCTGAAGGGTTAAGTGATGGAGAGCGAAGGAATGTAATTGATTACTTGGTTGATAATGGGGAAAGTGCCTGGGATAAGGCAAAAAACCCTGCTTATCCGTTTTTGTTCAATCATGATTGGAGGGTCAGCCCACCTATAAATGGTCAGGGGCAAGTTTCATCTTCTGTGGACCTCACAGTGGCTCTGAGCGGTGTGTTCTTAATGGAGACACTTGCAGTTCTTGAAAACAAAGGACTTCTCAAAACTTTATAACTCAACAATAACATTTGATAAAATGAATAGAAGAAAGTTTATTCAAACCAATACCCTTTCTCTGATTGGGGTAGGCACGTTATTGTCTGGAATGAGTTTCCCAGTGCCTTTAGGGGATAAGAGTTACACCTCTAACCGCCCTCCAAAGTCAAAACGAAACTTTGTCAGCAAAGCTGTTGAAGAAACTATAGGCACAGTGAAAAAGGGTATTGACAACCCAAAACTGGCTTGGATGTTTGAAAACTGTTTTCCCAATACACTGGATACCACCGTTCAGTACGAAGAGCAAGGTGGGTTGCCAGATACATTTGTTATTACAGGAGATATACCAGCTATGTGGTTAAGGGATAGTACGGCCCAGGTATGGCCGTACTTACCTTTGATAAACAAAGACGACAAGCTTCGGAAGCTAATTGCGGGTGTTGTACGGCGGCAAACCAAATGTGTACTGATAGATCCGTATGCCAACGCATTCAACAAGGAAGCTACCGGAGGGCATTGGCAGAGTGATGATACAGAAATGAAGCTGGAGCTGCATGAGCGAAAGTGGGAGGTGGATTCTTTGTGTTACACCATTAGACTGGCCTACCACTATTGGAAGACCTCAGGAGATACCTCTGTCTTTACTTCAGAGTGGCAAGAGGCCATGAAACTGGTACTTAAAACATTTAAGGAGCAACAACGAAAAGGAGGGGATGGTCCTTACAAATTCATGCGCGAAACGCCCATACAAACCGACACCATGCCAGGTAGAGGTTTTGGAAACCCGGTAGTCCCCGTTGGCTTGATTGCATCGGCTTTCAGACCGTCTGATGATGCTACTACATATCTTTTTCTGGTACCATCCAATTTCTTTGCCGTGGTAAGTTTGCGACAGGTGGCTGAGATCGCTACCGAAGTATTAGGTGATGGATCACTTGCCCAGGAGTGTATAACCTTAGCCGATGAGGTAGAGGCGGCACTCAAGGAATATGCTATTGTAGAACATTTGGGTTATGGAAATATTTATCCTTTCGAGGTAGATGGATTTGGAAACAAGCTATTTATGGATGATGCCAATGTGCCCAGCCTTTTAGCACTTCCATATTTAGGGTGTGTATCTGAGAACGATCCCATCTATCAGAACACCAGAGATTTTGTCTGGAGCAAGGACAATCCATTCTTCTTCGAGGGAAAGGCTGCATCAGGTATTGGAGGTCCCCATGTGGGTATGGATATGGTTTGGCCTATGTCCATTATTATGAAAGCCCTGACTAGCGAAAACGATGCGGAAATAGCGGCTTGTATCAAAACCCTGATGGATACAGATGCAGAGACCGGGTTTATGCATGAATCCTTCCATAAAGATGATCCAAAGAAGTTTTCGAGAGAATGGTTTGCCTGGGCAAATACCCTGTTTGGTGAATTAATTCTCAAAACATTCAATGAAAGGCCTGAAGTGCTAAAGAGCATTTAATTTTTTTAAAACCAAACCCCTAATCCATGAAAACCAAACTAATTTTCACAATAGTAAGCTTGCTGAGCATGCTCAATTTAAGGAGCCAAAGCTATGAACAGTTGGCTGATTCGGCGCAGCAGGCTCTTGTTGACGATTACTCTTATACTGTTACGGGGGGCTACTTTTTTGATCAGAGTACGAGCCCGTCCAATACGTATTTTCATTATTGGTGGAATGGTTATGCATTAGAAGTCCTGGTAGATAGGTATGAAAGAGCTACTTCCGGGACACAACGAGACACTGCTGTAGAGCTCATGAAAGATTTGGTGAATGGGATGGAAACTGCCAATGAAACCTTCAACAACAACTATGGGCACTACAATAATTTTTATGATGATATGGAATGGTTAGCCATTTCCAGTTTTAGGGCGTTTGAAGCCATCAAAGGTACTCATCCGTCAGATTCTTCCTTATTTCTTGATGTTTCCACCACATTATTGGAGGATATCAAGACTGGGGAAAATGATATAATGGGAGGAGGTATTGCCTGGCGCAAATCACAAAGAGATTACAAGAATAATGCTGCCAATTCTCCCACTGTAATAGTGGCAGCCCGAAGGTATCAGTATTTGGGTGATGCTGAAGATATTGCGTTGGCTCGAAGACTCTATAGTTGGGTTAAAAGTAATCTGGTGGCAAGTTCGGGTCGCGTATATGATGGAGTGAACAGAGACCCCAAAAACGCACCCGGTGAAATTGATCTCTGGGAGTTCACTTATGGGCATGGGACATTTATAGGTGCTGCACTGGAAATGTACAGAGCTACAGACAGCACTCATTATTTGGATGATGCTATTCTTACCGCAGATTATGCTGTAGGGGAATCAAATAATCTGTTGAATGATGGGATTTATAAGAGTGAAGGAGCAAGTGGGGACGCTCCTTTGTTTAAGGGAGTTTTGATAAGGTATTTAACTGAGCTTGCCATGGAAACATCCGTTTCGTCTATCAAGAGAGATACTTATAAGGCGATGGTTGCTGACAATGCCAGTGCTCTGGTGAGTGGAGGGTTAAATCTGGTGAACTATCATACAGGGCCATATTGGGGTGAATCTACCTGTGATGCGGTGCTTTCCGCTCAGCTGGCGGGAATTACACTATTAGAAATGGCCGTGAAACTTGGGTTAATCTCACATGATGATGGGTTTTTGATCCCTGGTGGAATTAATGCTGAAAATTATACCAGTGCAACTGGAGTTAGTGTTGAGGAAAATGGAGATGCAGACCCTTATTGTGGTATGAATATTACCAGTTTTGATGCTCCAGATGACATCAGCTACAAAGTTAGGGTAACCTCCACCGACACCTATTTAGTTCGGGTGAGAGCGGCGAGTGTCAATAGTGGACGTCAGCTCACTATCTCATCAAATGGAAATGCTCTGGCAACAATAGATATTGATAATACGGGTGATGTTCAGACCTATTCAACGGTGACTGGCATGATCAACTTAACTGCAGGTGTGGATACACTTTTAACATTGTCAGCACCAAATGGTAGTTTCAATCTCAATTGGATTCGTTTTGAAAACCCATTGGTGTTAACCTCAGAAAAGATAGAAGCTGAGAATTTTGTGGAGATGTCGGGAGTGGGAACATCAGGAACCTCTGACTTTGGTGGTGGGGAAACTGTTGATGCGGTAGGATCAGGTGATTGGATGGAATATTACGTGGATGTGAAAAAATCAAGAGAATACAATTTTTTGGTTCGCGCATCACGTCAGCCAGTAGGAAGTGATACGCTCCAATTGAAAAGTGGTGCTACCCTGATACAGGAAATTGCCATCCCCTCCACAGGAGGTTGGGAAAACTGGGCCACCCAAAGTACTACAGCTACTTTAACCGCAGGAGCTCAAATACTCAGGTTGGAGTCGAAACATGGAAACGCCAATATCAATTGGTTCAAACTGGATAGTATAAAAAGTGTGGTCAGCGGCCAAATTGAAGCGGAAGATTACCAATCTATGAGTGGAGTAGTTACTGAAACTACAACAGATACAGGTGGTGGGCAAAATGTAGGCGGCATTGATGCTGGGGAATGGATGGACTATGAGCTAAGCGTTGAATCAGATGGGTGGTATAAGCTAGATGCGAGGATCGCGAGTATTTATGCAGGGAGATCATTTCAATTGAAAAAGTCAGCTGATGTGCTGGCCACAGTGAATATTCCGAATACTGGAGGATGGCAAAATTTTCAAACGGAGACCGCCTATGTACAACTGACCGCAGGGGTTCAAACTTTGAGAATTCATGCAGTTGATGGCGGGTTCAATATCAACTGGTTTGAACTGACCTTCATTCCCAAATTTGTCAGAACGATTCAGGCAGAGGACTTTATATCCGCTCATGCTGGTGTAGGCACAGAAACGAACTGTGATATAGGTAGTGGACTCAGCCTGGCTGGAATTGACGCAAACGAATGGGCAGAATACTTGGTTTATGCCGATTCTACAACGGATTATATGTTTGTCGCGAGAGTGTCCAGTGAGTTGTCCGGAAAGTCTTTAACAGTCGAGGTTGATGGTACGCCAGTGGAAACGATAGATGTTCCGAACACCGGGAATTGGCAATTTTATGAATCGATTTCGACCATCTTGAATATTAGTGAAGGAGGTCATACGATTAGAATTTCTAGCAGCACAGGGGGATTCAATTTGAATTGGCTGAAATTTTTCCGAGCCTTCAGCCTCACCGATGCTCGACTTGAAGCAGAAAATGCCCATACAGAGCATAGTGAACAAAGTGGTACAGGCTGCCCAACTTTCAATGGTTCCAGTCCCTATCAAACGGAGATCTATGGTGAGGAATCAGAAGATAACCTCGGTACCAAGCAGCTATCGATGCAGACAGGCAGTTGGCTGGATTATTACGTATATGTACCCACCACTGCTACCTATTTGTTTTCGGCCAGGGTTTCCAGAGACAATGCACTTTCAGGCCAGGGTGTTTTACAACTGGTCGAAGATGGCAGTACACTTGTTACACTTACTATTGACGGCACAGGCACTTGGAGTGATTTTGTGACCCTATACGATCAAATATCCCTTTCCCAAGGGCCCCATCTTCTCAGGGTTAATGCTCAAACTGGAATTTTCAATTTGAATTGGATTCGTTTCGATAAAGCTGTTGTGGTTGGTGATTATGTGAAGATTGAGGCTGAAAACTCCAATAGCGAAGCGGGAGTGTTCGTGGATCAGAGAAGCGACAATGGAATAGTGTATACGAGTAATGATATAGGTGTCGGAGATCACATGGATTATTTTCTTGACATTGATAACGCGGGGCAATACCTATTTAAGGCCAGGGTCTCAAATAGTCACATTAGCAATGATGCCGAAATGATGATAAAAGATGCCAATTCTTCTACGCTTTACGATTCCATTTCAATTTCCAGTAATACTGGATGGCACGATCTTGATGCAGTGATTGATTTTCCTTCTGCAGGTAATACTGTGCTTCAATTGCTAGGCAATGAGGGCGAGTTTCATATGAATTGGTTTGAACTACTCTATGATATCACTGATGGGGGTGGCACCATTTCTGAGGAGCATGACGACTCTCCTAGTGGGGAAGAGATTGATAAAGTCATTGATAATTCATCACTAACTAAATACCTGACAACTCATGCCGAAGGGTATATTGAGTATCAAACATCCGAAGGTCACCGGGTGACTACCTATTCCATAACATCCGCTAACGATGCTGAAGATAGGGATCCCAAAGACTGGAAACTGCAAGGGCACAATGGCACGAGCTGGGTAGACCTGGACACGCAAACAAATCAGGATTTTTCCGATCGCTATCAAAGAAGGTTTTTCTACATTGATAATGACAACAGCTACAAGCGTTATCGCTTGGATATTACTGCCAATAATGGGTCTTCACTACTCCAGCTCGCAGAATGGCAGTTATTTGGAGTTGAAGAGAGTTGTGTAAGTTGTCGGGAAACCCTTGAAGATCAAAAGGGCCACGTTGAGAAATTATCGCCAGCAGAGGTTCAGATTTATCCAAACCCGATCAGTGCTGGGGATCAACTCATAGTTCATACATACAAGGATGATGGTATCAGAGAAATTGAATTGATTGACCTGAGTGGTCAGCAAATACAACGGTCATCCTATCATGAACTACCAAATGAAGTTGAAGTGAGTATTGGTCGCTCTGTCAAAGGAATTTACCTATTGAAGGTCAGTACAACCAATGGAACTTTTGTCACCAGAGTTATCATCCGATAACCTCTTTTGGAAGCAGACACCATTTGAAATAGATGATTCAGTGGAAAACTGCTTCTAAATGCTAAGTTGAGTGACAAGGATCAAATCGGTGCGAACTCGTTGAAGTCAGGTATTATATTTTGAGATTTCACACCGGACAAGGCGTAATCACTTTTAAACGAATCAAGTAGTCTGAGAGCACATATGACTAATCTATTTGTAGGAAATAGTTATGTCCTTGGTATGGATATCGGGGGCTCACATGTAACCGCCGGATTGGTGGATTTGGACAATGGGTTAATTGTTCAGGATTCTCTCCGAAGAGTGGAATTGGATTCACAGGGATCAACTGAAGAGATACTGAATGTTTGGCGAGGTATAGTCGAGTCTTGTTATAGTGATTATAATGATATGTCCAAACATATCGGATTGGCTATGCCTGGTCCATGTGATTATGAGCGAGGCATTTGCCACATAGATGGCTTGTCGAAATACTCCAATTTGTATGGATTAAATGTCTGTGAGACGCTAGCTCATGCTTTGAGTATCCCAGAGGAGAACATTCAGATGACCAACGATGCTGCTTGTTTTCTTCAAGGCGAATTGGACATGGGAGTTGGTCGGAAATATCAACATCCAATTGGTATAACGCTTGGAACTGGATGCGGGACCGCAAAAATCAGGCATGGAGTAGGTGTAGATGGGGAGCTATGGCAATACCCATTCAATGATGGAATAGTTGAAGATTTTATTTCCACGAATTGGTTTAAGCGAAGATACTCGGAGCTGACCGGCCAGGAGATTTCTGGAGTAAAGGAACTCACAGAAATGAGCAATAGTGAACCGTCAATAAGATCAGTATTTAAGGAGTTCGCTTTTAACCTCGCAAAATTGATTGGCCTGTTTGTGTCCGAAGAAAACCCTGACGCGATCATCCTGGGAGGGAATATGTTAAAAGCGCAACATATTTTCTTGCCTAAGGTGCAAGCGGAACTCACCAAAACCGGAATAAAGGAGCCAATCCACCTATCTACCCTTGGAGAAAGTGCAGCAATTCTAGGAGCTGCCTCGGCATATGTCAAAAAGAAAATGAATCTGAAAAGTAAAATAGCATGAGTAGAAAGCTGATTATGGCCTCTCTAACCGCTTCTTTAGCGGGTTTTTTATTTGGATTTGACACGGTGGTTATCTCTGGAGCTAACCTCCCTCTCAAAGAGTTGTGGAATACCTCAGAGTGGTTTCATGGCACTTTTATCATGTCTATGGCGCTGTGGGGCACTGTGGTGGGGGCTATGCTGGCAGGTATTCCTACCGATAGACTTGGCAGAAAGACCACATTGATCTGGGTTGGTGTTCTGTATTTTGTGTCAGCTCTCGGCAGTGGCTTAGCATTAGACCCTTATTGGTTCTCATTTTTTCGCTTCATTGGAGGATTAGGAGTGGGGGTGTCTTCAATTGCCGTTCCTACTTATATCTCGGAGATATCTTCAGCCAGTAACAGGGGTCGTTTGGGTATTCTCTATCAGTTCAATCTCGTATTTGGAATCCTAATAGCATTCATCTCTAACTACCTTCTTCAGGGTGTAGGAGGAGATAACGATTGGCGCTGGATGTTGGGAATAGAGGCATTACCCGCATTCATCTACACATTAATGGTGCTGGGTGTGCCCAAAAGCCCAAGATGGTTGATTACTCATCTGAACGATTATGTTGGTGCCGAAAAGGTGCTCAAGGAGTTGTCTTCAACTGAGGCAGAAGCTTCTGCTATGCTAAAGGCCATAGAAGAGGATCACCGTAAAACAAAAGATGATAAATCTTCAGTATTCTCAGCAAAGTACAAACGTTCGTTAATACTGGCTTTTCTGATTGCTTTTTTCAACCAGCTGTCTGGGATCAACTTTATTCTTTACTATGCTCCGGAGATTCTGCAGAAGGCAGGATTTGGCTCATCCGATTCACTGTTAAGTTCGATCTCAATCGGTATCGTGAACTTGGCTTTCACTTTTGTGGGGATGGTGTTGATCGACAAAGCAGGAAGAAAGCAACTGATGTATATTGGCTCTATCGGCTATATCACCAGCCTGTTCATGGTGGCTTATGGGTTTTATGTTGAGTCCAGTGCCCTATTCAAGCTCATATTCATTTTGACTTTCATTGCCTCCCATGCCATTGGCCAGGGATCTGTGATCTGGATATTTATATCTGAAATATTTCCTAATAGGGTGCGAGCCTACGGTCAGGCTTGGGGCAGTGGCACACACTGGGTATTTGCAGCTTTGATCACACTTTTTGGGGCAGTATTGATCAATACATTTGCGCCGTGGGTGGCATTTGTGTTTTTCGGATGCTTTATGGTCCTACAGTTGCTCTACACCCATTTTATGATGCCAGAAACAAAAGGAAAAAGTCTGGAAGATTTGGAAGATTTGTTATCAAAATAAAAGGTGAAGAGGGTGAATGTTTTCTGAATCAATATTTTCAAAAAGGTTGATTTATCAGGAAATAATTCGCTCGAGAATATTCCCCACGAAGTACGAAAGCGTGGCTGCGGCACCTCCAAGGAGGAGTGTTTCCAGAATGCTTTGGAGCTTTGGCGTATTGGTGACAATGCTCTTCAGATAGCCTATACCTAAAAAACAAACGCCTGTGAGCAGGCTGGAAATCAGAAACAGATCGGCAGATATGGGCTGAATGTAATCACCTACATAAATGATCAGTGGGATGAATCCCAGACTGATAAAAGAGATAAAGGTCACAAAGCCCATAGCCAGCGGGGATTTGGTTTCTTCAGCCATTTCCAGTTCTTCTTTCATCATCACATCTACCCACCGGTCCTTGTCGGCGGTGATGGTTGCCACCACTTGATCCAGCAGGTCTCCTTCAAACCCCTTCGCAGCGTAGATTTCCCTGATTTCTTCTCTTTCTTTTTCGGGCATGTGATCCACCTCCCAATATTCTATTTGCTTGTGCTTATGATAGTTTTGCTGCTCCGATTTGGTAGATAGGTAACTACCCACAGACATGGCAAATCCATCGGCAATAAGATTGGCAAACCCAAGAATGATCACTACGGCACTGTCCAGACCAGCTCCAGCTGAGCCGGCCACCACCGCAAAGGTGGTCACACTACCATCTATGGCTCCGTAAACAAATTCACCCAGGTAGTCTTGAAATTTGGAGAGAAAGTGCTTTTCACCATGAATATGAGCTTCCTTATGATGCTTAGCAGCTTCTTTATTCATGAGGTGTGGTTGTGTTGAAAAATTGTTTTGAACAAAAAACCTAGTTGGTTTCTTCCTGGGCTTCTTTGTCGAAGTAGAGTGCTTCTGTACAGCCGGTTTCGTCATTCTTACCGCTGATGTTCATGGTGCTTACCGTCAGTGCAAGTTTGAAATTTGTGCATTCGGGACCATCTTCTGTTTCCACACACATCGTCAGTTTGGACTCACCCACAGAATAGGTTCCCACTTCCGTCATCAGGATGCCATCTTCAATGAACTCTTTGATGTAGTTCATGCCAGTGGAGTCGCTGGAGAAGATATACTTCGTGCAGTTGTCATCAGTGCATTCATACGACTGGAGTCCATTGAGTTCAGCGTCATCACAGTTAGACTGAGACGTGGCATTGAGCAGCCATGTGCCCACAATGTTGGTCTTATTTTCTTTTTGAATATCTTCCTTTTTACATCCCAGAACAAAACATAGCAGGAGTAACAAAATGATCAGGTTTGACTGTATAGCTTTCATTGCGATTCTTTTGAGTAAAGTTATCCACTTTTGATCATACCAGAAAGGAGATTTGGCGGGGCATCGAAACTCTCCAGTTAAATTCAATCAAAGCACTGAAAGCGCAGTGACAAGGGTACAGTTGCCTGCCGGAGATTATGTCAGATGGGTAGCATGATTGAGGATAGAAATTACCCCACGTGTCGTGTTGCTCGGATAAAGATAAAAAGCTATATTACTGGTCATCAGTATATAGCTTTTATCGTGATTCTGTAAATAAAAATAGAGTAGCGAGGGGGGGAATCGAACCCCCGACCTCCGGGTTATGAATCCGACGCTCTAACCATCTGAGCTACCTCGCCGTTGGAAAAGGAGTGCAAATGTAAAAAGTTTTCTTTTTTATCATAGCATATTGCTGATTTCAATTTTTTTTTTACCTTATCCAAAAATTAATCATCCATGCCGAAAGAAAAATTTGTTGGCGAGTACCCGATTAACGCATCCAAAAAAATGCTCTATCCTTACTTCAGCACGGCTTCTGGTCTGGCGCAGTGGTTTGCAGATGATGTGAATATTGATGAGGATAAAATCTATACTTTTTTGTGGGATGGAGATGAAAACAAGGCGAAGATGGTCTCCAGCAGAACCAACTCTCATGTACGCTTTGAATTTATAGAAGAGGATGGGGATGAAGATGACCCCACTTATGTTGAATTCAAACTCGATATGAATGAGCTGACACAGGAAGTGTTCATTCGGGTGACAGACTACAGCGATATAGATCAGGAAGAAGTGAATGATCTATATGAGAGCCTCATCAATGACCTCAAGGAAATTGTTGGAGGGTAACTATCTATCCAGACCATGCGTATGCCCTTTGAGTTTTCTTAAGCATATTTGCGGGGTTTTATGCGCAGGCTAGATACATTAATCATTAAATCATTTGTAGGTCCTTTTATCCTCACTACTGTGGTGGCCACATTCGTGCTGCTCATCCAGTACATGATGAAGTACTTCGATGATTTTGTGGGTAAAGACCTGGGTGCAGAGGTCTTTGCAGAGCTGCTTTTCTACTTTAGCCTGAATATGCTTCAGGTGGCCCTTCCATTGGGAGTACTGGTGTCTTCGCTCATGACCTTCGGAAACCTTGGCGAAAATTTTGAACTCACAGCGATCAAGAGTGCCGGGATTTCACTGGTGAGAGCCCTTCGGCCGATTTTCTTTTTCGTCATTGTACTCACCTTCGCCGCATTCGAGTTCAATAACTACATAGTGCCTGCTGCTAACCTCAAGGCCTACAGCCTACTCTACGACATCAAGCACAAGAAGCCTGCTTTGGACATCAAAGAAGGTGTTTTTTACAACGGCATACCCGATTACAGCATCAAGGCACAGGAGAAGTTTCCGGATAACAAGACCATGAAGAATGTGCTCATCTATGATCACACCAGTGGGATCGGAAACAATCGGGTAATTCTGGCAGATTCCAGCAAGATGTTCATGATTTACAATGATAAATACCTGAAGCTGGAGCTTTATAATGGAAATTATTATAGCGAGGAGCCTAAGGCCCGGGAACCTGTCGATCAGTTTTACCGCACCAATTTCGCACGTATGGACATGGTGTTCAACTTGTCTTCATTTGATCTGAAACGAACCAAGGAAGAGCTTTTTCAGAACAACCGGCAAATGAAGAACATTGCCGAACTCACAGAAGATATGGATTCGCTGGCCTACTCTATCTATGAGGCCAAGCATGGTTTTTTTGCCAATGCCAAGGGTTTTTTCTCTTACCACCTGGATTCATTAGAGATTAACATGGAAAAGGTAGCCAAAAAGAGTAAGGCTCAGCAGGTCATGGAAGAGTCGGTAAGGAGCCCGATGGAAGATGATAAAGCCGATGATGAATCTGTTGTGGAGTCACCAGAAGCTGAGCCGGATAGTATGAAAGCAGCTATGCTAGCCTATGTGGAGAGGAATCATCCAAAAGAGATGACCGAGGATTCCTTGCCCAAGCCTAAGGTTAAGCGACCGATGATCAAAGAGGGTATGGGCGCTAAGCCTGTCAAGACACTGGAGAAGCCGGATGGCGGATTGATTGCAGCCAATACAGGCATCCAGAGAAAACAGCCTCGTCCGGATGGTCCTGGCTCCATTACCCAAAAGGAGCAAGTCCTGCTGGATACCCTTGGTTGGGACTATCTGAATGCTAAGGTGGAGGGTAAGAGTGCGGATGTATTGCAAACAGCCAGAAATCAGGCTCAGAATGTGAAGATCAACCTGTCCTCTGTGGCATCCCGGGTGGATAACCTGAGTCGTGACTACAGAAAATTTGTCATAGAAAAATATAAGAAATACAGTCAGGCATTTGCCTGTGTGGTGATGTTTTTGATAGGAGCACCATTGGGATCTATTATTAAGAAAGGGGGGCTTGGTGTACCGGTCATTGTGTCGATTATCTTTTTCCTGATTTATTACATCATAGGCATTATCTGTGAAAAATCTGCCAAAGAAGGGGTGATGGACCCGGTTTTGGCGGTTTGGGTGGCGGATTTGGCACTCCTGCCGGTAGGTTTGTTCTTTTTACGACAGGCCAGAGTGGATGCCAAGCTTTTTGATACAGATTTTTATCTGGTATGGTTTGATCAATTAAAACAGCGGCTCAAGAAAAGTTAAGCAGTAATTATTGCTTTTCAGCCTAAAGCCCCCTAGATTTGCGCTTTGATTTAAGGAGACAAACAAGAGAACAACAAATAATGTATTTAACGAAGGAAAAGAAGGAAGAATTCTTCACTAAACACGGAAAAGGTACAGAGGACACTGGTTCTTCTGAAGGTCAGATCGCACTTTTCACCTTCCGTATCAACCACCTCACCGAGCATCTAAAGCAAAACAAGCAAGACCACTCTACCCGATTGGGATTGATGAAACTAGTCGGTAAGAGAAGGAGATTGCTGGATTACCTTTACAAAAAGGATATCGAGCGATACAGAAGCATTATCGCGGAGTTGAAAATCCGAAAGTAATTATAAGACACTATTTAAGGGGGAATTCAACTCAGGATTCCCTTTTTTTATCTTCGGCGCCTGAAAGAAAACAGTAAAAAGATGGGGCTCCAGGATATCATTTTAACAACATTCACATATGAAGCCTCAATACACGGTTAAAAAATTTGCGTTGGCAGATGGCAGAGAGATTTCCATCGAAACAGGCCGCCTGGCCAAACAAGCTGACGGTTCAGTAGTGGTGAGAATGGGTGATGCCATGATCCTTGCCACAGTAGTATCCAAAAAAGAAGCGGGAGAGGGCGTTGACTTCCTTCCGTTATCAGTTGATTATCAGGAAAAATTTGCAGCAGCAGGAAAGATCCCTGGTGGGTTTTTGAAGCGCGAAAGCAGACTCTCTGATTACGAGGTGTTGATTTGTCGTTTGGTGGACAGAGCGTTAAGACCTCTTTTTCCATCTACCTATCACGCAGACACTCAGGTGATGCTCTCATTGATCTCCGCAGATCCGGAGGTAATGCCGGATGCACTGGCAGCCTTGGCAGCATCAGCCGCACTTGCGGTATCAGATATTCCATTCGATGGTCCTATCTCAGAAGCACGGGTGATTAAGCTTGGTGATGAATTTCTAGTGAATCCAACACCAGCGCAGATGGCTGAAGCTTCTCTTGACCTCATTGTGGCGGGTTCTGCTGATAACATCATGATGGTGGAAGGCGAGTCTAAAGAGGTGAGCGAAGAGGATATGCTCGAAGGTATCAAGGTGGCACATGAAGCCATTAAGATTCAGTGTCAGGCACAAGTAGAGCTTGCAGCTGAAGTGGGAGCTACCGTGAAGCGTGAGTTTGATCATGAGCCTTCAGATGCTGAGTTGGAAGCCAAGATCAGAGCACATTGCTATGATGCTTGCTACGAAATCGCTAAGAAAGGTTCTGCCAACAAAACAGAAAGATCAGAAGGGTTTGATGCGATTAAAGAGTCGTTCCTGGCCACCTATACTGAAGAAGAAAGAGAAGAGCTTAACAGCTTTCTGGTAAAAAAATATTTCCACGACGTGCAGAAAGACGCAGTAAGAAACTGCGTGCTAGATACTAAAAAGCGTCTGGATGGAAGAGATCTGGATCAGATCAGACCGATTTGGAGTGAAGTGGACTGTCTCCCTTCTGCGCACGGATCGGCTATCTTCACCAGAGGTGAAACACAATCATTGACCACCGTGACGCTCGGTTCCAAAATGGATGAGCAGATGATCGACGGTGCCATGATCTCTGGTTACAACAAATTTATCCTTCATTACAATTTCCCAGGTTTTTCTACGGGTGAAGTAAGACCCAACAGAGGACCGGGTAGAAGAGAAGTAGGTCACGGTAACCTTGCCATGAGGGCATTGAAACCCATGATTCCTACAGAAGACAATCCTTATACCATTCGTATTGTTTCAGACATTCTGGAGTCAAACGGATCATCGTCTATGGCTACCGTTTGTGCGGGAGCATTGGCCTTGATGGATGCCGGTATTAAGATCAAGAGCCCTGTTTCAGGTATCGCCATGGGAATGATCTCTGATAGCGCTACAGGAAGGTATGCAGTACTTTCTGATATTCTTGGAGACGAAGATCACCTTGGTGACATGGACTTCAAAGTGACCGGAACAGAAAAAGGAATCACAGCTTGTCAGATGGACATCAAGATTGACGGATTGTCATATGATGTGTTGAAAGAAGCACTTTCTCAGGCCAACAGAGGTCGTCTTCATATTCTGAACGAAATGAAGAAAACCATTTCTGAGCCTAGAGCCGAAATGAAAGAAAACGCACCACGTCTGGTACAGTTGGTGATCGAGCGCGATATGATCGGTGCAGTGATCGGACCTGGCGGAAAGATTATTCAGGAAATCCAGAGAGAATCTGGTGCTACTGTAAATATTGAAGAAACTGACAAGGGAGGCCTTGTGAGTGTATTCGCTGCAGACAAAGGAGCCTTGGACAACGCTCTGTCACGCATCAAGGCCATCGTACAGGTGCCTGAAGTGGGAGAGATCTATGAAGGTAAAGTAAAAGCCATCATGCCATTTGGTGCTTTCGTTGAGGTATTGCCTGGTAAAGACGGCCTTCTACATATTTCAGAGATCAAGTGGGATCGGGTAGATAATGTAGAGGACGTTCTGGAAGTAGGTGAAGAGATCAAAGTGAAACTCATCGAGATCGACAAGAAAACCGGTAAATATCGGTTGTCAAGAAAAGTTTTACTACCTAAGCCGGAAAGAAAAGAGAAAGCTGATTAAATTTAGTGGTGATAATACTGGCTGCACATCTTGTGCAGCTTAATTAACACCGCCAAATGAGACAACTGAAAATTAGCAAGCAAATTACGAATCGGGAGAGTCAATCTCTCGATAAGTATTTGCAGGAAATCGGAAGAGTTGAGTTAATCACCGCCGATGAGGAAGTAATACTAGCCAAGAAAATAAAAGAAGGTGACCAGCTTGCGCTGGAGAGGCTTACCAAAGCCAATCTGCGTTTTGTTGTGTCAGTGGCTAAACAGTATCAAAATCAAGGACTTACACTGGGGGATTTGATCAATGAGGGAAACCTCGGTCTGATCAAAGCTGCTCAGCGCTTCGATGAGACCAGAGGCTTTAAGTTCATCTCCTATGCCGTTTGGTGGATCAGACAATCCATTTTGCAAGCCCTTGCTGAGCAGTCCAGGATCGTCAGGCTACCACTCAATAGGGTAGGTTCACTCAATAAAATCTCCAAGACCTTTTCATTTCTGGAACAAAAGTTTGAAAGAGAACCTTCAGCTGACGAAATGGCAGAAGTGTTGGAGATGACAGAAGGTGAAGTGCTAGACACCATGAAAATTTCCGGAAGGCACATTTCTATGGATGCACCCTTTGCCAACGGTGAAGAGAGCAGTTTGCTGGATGTGCTGGAGGATGTGGGCGAGGATACTCCCGACAGTAGCTTACTGACCGATTCATTGAGAAGAGAAATACAGCGGGCTTTATCCACCCTTACTCAGCGTGAGGCGGATGTGGTGGCTTTTTACTTTGGACTCAATGAACAGCATGCGCTTACCCTGGAGGAAATCGGAGAAAGATTCGACCTTACTCGGGAGCGTGTGAGACAGATTAAAGAAAAAGCAATAAGAAGATTACGTCACGCTTCGAGAAGTAGGTCATTGAAAACTTTTCTTGGATAGTAGCCAAAATGACATTTCGTTACATTATGGCGTTTTCTTTGTTACAATAACTTTGCATCGTCGTTGTAATAGAAAATTGAAACATATTCGTAAAAATGACTAAAGAAAGAGTAAAAGTATTGATCATAGGTTCCGGTCCTGCAGGTTTTACAGCTGCGATTTATGCAGCACGTGCGGGTATGAAGCCCGTGCTTTACCAGGGCGGTCAACCTGGCGGTCAGCTGACCATCACCACTGACGTAGAAAACTACCCTGGATATCCTGAGGGAATCATGGGGCCACAGATGATGGTGGATTTTCAAAAGCAAGCCGAACGCTTTGGGACAGACATCCGCAGCGGCATGATCACGGCGGTTGACTTTTCAGGATGGCCACACAGTGTTACCGTGGATAACAAGACAGAGATCGAAGCGGAGGCAGTGATCATTTCTACCGGAGCATCTGCCAAGTGGTTGGGACTGGAGAGTGAGCAACGATTGAATGGAAGAGGTGTTTCTGCCTGTGCGGTATGTGATGGATTCTTTTTCAGAGGTCAGGACGTAGCCATAGTGGGTGGTGGGGATACTGCCGCTGAGGAAGCTACTTACCTGTCGAAGCTGGTAAATAAGGTATACATGCTGGTGAGAAGAGATGAGATGCGCGCCAGTAAAATCATGCAGCAACGTGTGCTGAACGCGCCAAACATAGAAGTGCTCTGGAACTCTGAAACTGATGAGGTGTTGGGAGAAGAAGAAGTAACAGGCCTGCGTATCAAGGACACTGTGACAGGAGAGAAGAGAGAGATTGAGGTACAAGGCTTCTTTGTGGCCATTGGTCACAAACCTAATACAGACATTTTTAAAGGATTTCTGGATATGGACAGTGCAGGGTATATTAAAACGATCCCGGGTACGTCCAAGACCAATATTCCGGGAGTATTTGCCACTGGTGATGCTCAGGATAAGATTTACAGACAGGCAGTGACGGCAGCTGGTAGCGGATGTATGGGCGCACTGGATGCAGAGAAGTTTATCGCTGAGAAAGAGGTAGAACTTCAGGAAGCGGCATTGTAATTTTGGAGGATAGAATTAACCCTATGGTCCCGACTATGTCGGGACTTTTTTTGTTATGAAGATAAATATACTAGCCTTTGCTGCTCATCCTGATGATGTGGAACTGTGCTGCGCCGGCACGCTCATCGTTCATCAGATGCGGGGCTTTACTACCGGTATTATAGACCTTACCCAGGGAGAAATGGGCACCAGAGGTACTGCCGAGCAGCGACTACAGGAAGCCAAAAGAGCAGGTGAAATCATGAAAGTCTCTGTACGCGAGAACCTTGGATTTGCAGACTCTTTCTTCACCAACGATACTGAGCATCAGCTGAAGATCGTTCAGAAAATCAGAGAATTTCAACCGGATATCGTGCTGACGAACGCGCTCTATGACCGCCACCCGGATCACGGACGCGCAGCGACCATGGTAGAAGAGGCCTGTTTCAAAGCGGGATTGAAGAAGGTAGAAACCCTGGATGCGGAAGGAAACCCACAGAAGGCCTGGAGGCCAAAGAAGACCTATTTTTGTGTACAGAGCGTCTCCTTGACACCCGATTTTCTGGTGGATATTTCGGATGCGCAAGAACTCAAAATGGAGGCAGTTCGGGCCTATAAGTCGCAGTTTTTTGACCCTAATAGTCAGGAGCCCCAGACCTACATTTCAAAACCAGAGTTTATGCAGATGATCGAAGCGAGAGCTTTGGAATATGGTCACCGCATAGGTGTGAAATATGCAGAGGGCTTTATGACCAAGCAATCACTTGGAGTGAAAGACCTTTATCACCTGATGTAAAAGGTATTTGCCCGGTCATACTCACGCATTCTCAGGAGCTGGGCCAGTTGATCCTTTTCTGCTAGCAGAAGCTCAGGAAGCTGTAAAGAGAGCCACTGCATAGCAGAATGCAAGGGGACACTGCCGTAAAAGTGATCCCGGGCAAAGTGGACATACTTAAGGACTCTGAAGGCATCCCACCATTGAAAATACCTATCCAGGAAGTTGCTGTAGCTGCCAGACTGATCTAGGATTTGGTGTAATGCTTCTTCGAAATTGTTTTCAAGATAGAAAGCCCTTAGGCAGGGAGAAACCTCTGAAATATCGAATATTCGTGTGGTATAAAGGTCTTTTAGATCCTTGTTTACAGGTCTGAGCTGTTCAAATATATCGGGGTGATAGACGGAGTAGTCATCGGCTTCATCTTCCAGGTATTTAGCAATGGCATGTCCGGTGCCAAAGGGCACCCGATCAGATACCCTGTCGGAGGGGTAGATCGTGGTTTGATTGATTTCACCAATTCCTTTGAGAGGAATGGTCTTATGGATAAAATAGAAGTCTTCACCGGCCTTTCTGGTGTTCATTCCACCTTGCTTCTGGTAGGCAGAGGATCTCACCGTAATACATGATCCGAGTGTCTGAAGCGCATAAGGATACCCGCATACCCTTAGTGCATTGGTATAGTAGCGGAGATACAGTTCATAGTTGAGAATGGCCTCATGATTGGGGCCGTGGAGCTCATGTTCGTAATGAACAAGCCCGAGGTTATTTTGAGGATCCTGATAGAAATGCTCAATGGCCTGAAGGTAGTTATCATCGCAATGGCAGTCTGCATCGTAGCAGACGATGATTCCATCCTCCTGACGATCTTCAAATACCCTGACCGCTTCGTCCATCCCGATTTTGCGTGCCAGACCCACGCCAGCTTTTTTTGGGGGGAGTTTCACATGCAATACATGCTGCTGAAAGGTGGGGATGACTTGCTGTATGGCCAGTAGGCACGCCTGGTTTTTTTGCTGAATTTCCAGAGAAGCGTTCTCCGATTCATTCACTATGATGAGCACCACCATTTCGAGTGCTGGAGGTGTACATCGATGTAAGGAGGTGAGCGCCTCGGGCAGGTGGTCTTCACAGAAAGCCGGGATCACAACGATCATCTGAGGGTTTCCGCTGACTTTGCCTGCAAGGCCGGTGGCTGGCCAGGCGTATCTTTTCAGATAAATGCTCTCTGCCTTCAAGGGGCCAATCGCTGTGTGGACCAATCTGAGTCTGATCGGGTGTAAAGAATACGGTCATGAAGGCGGCTGGCTCTTCCCTGCCAAAATTCGATGGAGTCAGGTACGATCTTGTAACCACCCCAGAAATCTGGAAGGGGAATTTTTCCATCCTTAAATTTCGCCTTCATTTCCTGTAGCTTCATTTCCAGAATGCTCCTGGAAGTGATCACCTCGCTCTGGTGAGAAACCCATGCACCCAGCTGACTGCCCAGAGGTCTGCTTAGAAAATACTTCATGGATTGCGCGGTGCTTACTTTTTCGGCCCTGCCAGTGATGATAACCTGACGCTCCAGCTGGTACCATGGAAAAAGAATGCACACCTGAGGATTCTCCTCGATCTGGCGAGCTTTCCGACTTTTGTAGTTGGTGTAAAACACAAAACCATTCGGGTCTATTGCTTTCAATAAAACGGTTCTTTGAGTGATGTGCCCACTCAGGTCGCTGGTACTCAGTACCATGGCATTCGGTTCAGTGACTTTACTTTTTTGAGCTTCGTCAAACCACTGCTGAAACTGGTCAAAGGGAGAGGCACAGACGCTATCCAAATCCAGTGAGGCCTTTGTGTATTCCTGTCTAAGTGATGCAAGATCCAGACTCATACTAATTTTACTGAGATACAGAATTAAGGTTCAAAATTGTTTTATTTGTTCTTAAACCAAAGTTACCAAGAAGGAGTGACGAAGAGGTGTCAAAATTTACTGATTTATAGTAAATCACCAGAAAAGGAGTGACGAATGAAACAGAGAATTGATCTGAAAGTAGAGAGTAGCCAGGAGTGGATTGACACGGTGGTGTCTGATTTTGATGAGTTTTTAAAGGATCATGCCAATTGTGAACGCAAGGCTTCCGCTATGGCCATGAGTTTTGTGGCCAAATATCCAAATCGTGTGGAAATTATCCCGGAGCTCATCAATACCGCAGTGGAGGAGTTGGAACATTTCCGGTCGGTCTATGCCATTATGGAAGAGCGCGGAATAGAGCTTACTCATGAAATAGGGCAAGACATCTATGTGAAGCAGCTTTTGGATAAATGTCGTGACGGTCGTGAGGAGCGATTTATGGATCGGTTGCTGCTGGCATCTCTGGTAGAGACTAGGGGTGCAGAGCGATTTAGGATGGTGTATGAGGCCATGGATGATCCCGAACTAAGACGCTTCTATCAGGAACTTTGGGCTTCTGAAGCCAAGCACGGGGAAGTATTTGTGCGGATGGCCTTAAACTATTTTGAAGAAAAGGCGGTCTATAAAAGACTAGAGGAAATGACTGATTATGAAGCCGTTGTGCTTCAGAGTTTACCACTAAAACCTGCATTACACTGATGGACTACTTTGCAACAGACCAGATCATAGAACCAGAGCGAGGAGACTTGCTGATTTCAGAGCCCTATTTGCCAGATCCAAACTTTGAGCGCACGGTGATTTTACTTTGTGAGCATGACGAGAATGGATCCTTTGGCTTTGTGCTTAACAAACGTGCTCAGTCCAGGCTGGATGAGCTGATTGAGGAAGCGGAGGGGTTTAGCACCGATGTATTTGTGGGTGGACCAGTACAGCAAAATACGTTACATTTCTTACATAAATCTCCGGCCACTTTAAAAGGTGACAAGAAAGTGGTGGATGGTGTATATTGGGGCATTGACTTTGAAGGATTGCTGAGCTCGATAAATACCAGGCAGGTGGCTAAAGAGGAATTAAAGTTCTTTGTGGGCTATTCTGGTTGGTCACCAGGGCAGCTGATGGACGAGCTAAAATCCAAATCATGGATAGTCTATAAAAAGGCTTCCCCGGAAGTGGTTTTTGAAATGAATCCGGATGACCTGTGGAGAGAGGCACTTAAGACAATGGGAGGGAAGTTTAGAGTAATCTCAAACTATCCTACCGACCCGAGACTGAATTAGTACGACGGATTTATTAAATTTATAGGTTGAAGCCAATATAGAAAGATTCCATCATGGAGGATAAGGAAAACAAATTGCCTGAAAATCTCGAGGATTTGCAGGATGGTGTTCAGGAAAACCCTGAATTGACTGACGAAAGCACAACCCCGGAAGACTCGGGCGAAACCAGCAAAGCAGAGCCGGAGGAAGCTCCCAAAGCAGAGGTGGAGGAAGCGCCTGAAGGTCAAGCGGCCGAGGTAGCCAAGACCGAGGAAACTCCAGCAGAGGAGGTGGTAGAAGAAAGCCCCAAGGAAGCTCCTGAGCCTGTTGCAGCTGTAACTGCCAACGAGGATACGCAGGATGATTCAGCGTCTGAAGATGATTCGCACGATGACGATGAGGATCATGGCGATGAAGATGATAAGCTGCTGGAATCGTTGCATTTTGATAACCCTACCAAGGATGAACTCCTGGCTGCCCTTAAAAAGGTTTCCGGCATAGAGAAAATGCGTGTGTTGGATAAGGCCCTGAAGGAGATCAAACCTCCTTTTGACCATATCTATGAAAAAGAGAAAGAGGTTGCCCTCAAAAACTTTGTGGAAGCAGGCAATGATGCTGCTGACTTTGTCTACAAAGGGGATGATACAGATGGGCAATTCTTTGAGCTATACAATCAATTAAGGAATAAGAAACAACGTTTCTTTTCTGAGCTTGAAAAATCCAAGGATGAGAACCTCAGGAAGAAAAATGAAATACTGGAGAAGTTGAGGGAGCTCGTGGATGGTGAAGAAAGCACCGCTTCGATCAATACACTGAAAGCACTCCAGGAGGAATGGAAAAAACTGGGTCAGGTGCCTGGAGCTCACGTGAAGAGCCTGTGGGCCAACTACAACGCCCTGATCGATAGGTTCTATGACAACAGAAGCATCTACTTTGAGCTGAAAGAACTGGACAGGAGGAAGAACCTGGAGGGTAAACTGGAGCTATGCGCACGTGCAGAGGAGTTGGTGAACCTGGAAAACATAAAAGAAGCCATCGTACAGCTCAATGAGCTCCACGAGGAGTTCAAACATATCGGACCGATCCCCAAGGAGGACCAGGAGCCTGTATGGCAGCGCTTCAAGGCCGCCTCTGATGAAATATATGCCAAGCGCAAGGAGTTTTTTGATGAACTCAAGCACGATCTGAACGAAAACGCTGATAAGAAGCAGGCGTTGGGTGATGAGGCGGCAGAGTTTGTGTCGTTTAATTCTGACAAGATTAGCGACTGGAACAAAAAGACCAAACAGCTGCTCGAGCTTCAGAAAAAATGGGAGGCCATCGGTGGACTGCCTCGCGACCGGGCCAAACACATCAACAAACATTTTTGGGGCAATTTCAAGACCTTCTTTGCCAATAAAAATGCATTTTTCAAAACGCTGGAGACCCAGCGTGAGGAAAACTATAACAAAAAGAAGGAGCTGCTTGAGAAAGCAGAAGCCCTTAAAAACAGTGAAGAGTGGGATCAGACTGCCAACGAACTGAAAAAGCTCCAGAATGCCTGGCGTGACATTGGTCCTGTACCAGAGAAGTATCGCAACGAGGTGTATCAGAAGTTCAAGGCTGCATGTGATACCTTCTTTGAGCGGAAGCGTGCTCAGGGCAGTGTGCAGAACAAGGAGTTTGATCAAAACCTGAAAAAGAAGGAGGAAATCTGTGCCATGCTGGAGGCCTATATCAACGCTGATACCATAGAGTTGGGTCAGGTATATGACCTGTTGGAGCAGTACTCAGAAATTGGTTTTGTACCACGAAATGCCATCAAGAAGATACACGACAGGTATGACGACATCACCAACCGACTCGTGAGTCTTGAGGATCTTTCTGATAGTCAGCGGTCGGAATTGGAGACGCAGGTGCAGTTGAGCAAGCTTAAGAACAGCCCTCATGGTGGACAGAAAATTCAACGAAAAGAAGGCGCGATTAAACGTAAACTATCGTCTCTGGAAAGTGATATAGCTACATGGAAAACCAATCTCGACTTTTTCGCGGATTCCAAGACGGCTGATAAACTGAAAGCAGATTTCAATGAAAAAATTGAAAAGGCTACTGCCGAAATGGAGGAATTGAAGAAGCAGCTACAAATGTTGAAACAGATTTGATTTTTTTCTCTGTGAGGCTTTGTAATTCTTAAGAGGAATTATACATTTGCACTCGCTTTCAGAGAAAGCAAAACCAGATTTCACTGCGGCGCAGTAGATCAGGCCTCCTTAGCTCAGCTGGTAGAGCAACTGACTTGTAATCAGTAGGTCATTGGTTCGATCCCGATAGGAGGCTCTTGGATAAACCCACTCTATGTAAATAGGGTGGGTTTTTTCGTTTTCATCGAATTGATGAATTTATGAAGGTATAGTCAGAAGGTATAGTTTACAATTATCATGCTTCTCTACATGTATCAAACAGCCTTTCCCTTCCTGCAAATTGAACTTGTATGCGGTGTTTCAGGTCTGTTTTTTTTTGATAAACAAGGTATTAGTAAGCATCTGAAATTGCTTTAACCAACTTGATAATTGGTTTTGGTTGCGATTTATTAACCTTGTGGTGGGTAACTTAAACTATGAGGTCAATAATCATTTGGTTGGGCATTTTTTGTTTCGGTTTTTTATTTGGCTGCCAGGCTGAACAGGAACAAGAAAAGAAATTCAAGGTGGGCTTCTCTCAGCCAATCATGAAAGATGCATGGAGACAAGCCATGTATAATGAAATGCAGCGTCAGCTGATATTTCATGATGAGATAGAGCTGATTTTCAAAGATGGGGATTCTCAGACCAGCATACAGATCGCGCAGATACTCCAGATGGTGGAGGATGGCATTGATTTACTCATAGTTTCTCCCAATGAGGCAGCCCCTCTCCAGCCAATCATCGAATCAGTTTTTGATCAGGGCATCCCGGTCATTATTCTGGACAGGAGGATCAATTCCAGCAAATACACGGCATACATAGGCGCTGACAACAAGCTGATAGGGAATGCTGGGGGGAAGTATATGGCTCGGCTACTGAATGGTAGAGGTAAAGTCTTGGAAGTATACGAGAGCCTTAAGATCACGGCATTTTCGGATCGACATTTTGGGTTTCGTGAGGTTATGGTGGGGCATCCTCAGATTCAGATAGATTCTGTCAAAGCCATCGCTAAGGGTGAGTCAAAGTACAGGGAGCTGATCGCCAATGAGCAATATGATGTAGTTTTTGCAGCCACGGATGTGGCGGCCAAGTTTGCGTATGATGTGGCACAAGAAGCGTATCCAGAGGGCAGGAACAAGTACTATATTGGTATAGATGCATTGCCAGGAACCGGTAATGGTCTTGAGATGGTTGAGAACGGTATTTTGACGGCTTCCATTATTTATCCCACAGGTGGTGACCTGTCTATTGATATTGCTTCGAGAATTCTCAATGGCGAGCCCTATGAGAAGGAAAACATCCTTCAGACCCTGGTGGTGGATTCTACCAACGTGAAAATCATCCAAACCCAGGCCAGGAAGATATTGGATCAGCAAACGGATATTCTCAGTTTGTCGGATAAGCTTGGGGTTATCCAGCGGGTTTTCAAAACTCAGCGGACCCTTACGTATTTGTTTGCACTTACCATGGTGATATCCATTATCATGACGGCTTCAGTGCTTAAATCTTTGGTGGAAAAGCGTCGGATCAATAATGAGTTGCAAAGCAAAAATGAGCAGATCACCCAATATGCTCAGCAGGCAGAAGAAGCAACTCAGGCAAAATTCAGGTTTTTCACCAACATCTCTCATGAGTTCAGGACACCTCTCACCCTCATCAAAGCACCGGTAGATGAGCTGCTGGAACGAAAGGAAGCCAGTTTGTTCAAAAAGGACTTAAAGCTGATCCGAAAGAATACGTTGCGGTTGTTGCGGTTGGTCAATCAAATTATGGATTTCCGTAAAATTGATAACTCAAAAATGAACTTGAGAATCAATGAGCAGCCGTTGATACCCTTTCTGAAGGAAATCATGGACTCCTTCGAAAAGCTGGCCGGAGATAAGAAGATAACTTTCAAACTGATTCACGACAATGATCAGGTGAAGCTCTGGTTTGATGGTAATATGATGGATAAGGTATTTTTCAACCTTCTGTCCAACGCATTTAAATTCACGAGTAAGGGTGGGTCTATATTCATTCGGGTGGAAACTAATCAGCTGAGTGATGAGGTGAGAATATCTGTGGATGATACAGGGAATGGAATGACCGAAGAACAGGTCACTCATATATTTGATCGGTTTTATCAGGGCGATCAATACAGAAGCCTGGGGACTGGCCTGGGATTGGCTTTGTCCAAGGAAATCATAGACTTACACAAGGGGAGCATTGAAGTCGAAAGTATCCCCAACAAAGGAACGAGGTTTGTAATCAAGCTAAAGACTGGCAAAGACCATTTGGATGAGTCCATGCTTGCCCTTGAGGAAGGCCTCTATTTGAGGTCCGACGAATCACTTTTTCCTGCAGACTATGAATCAACAGAAGAACCACTGATTCGGGAAAAATCTGAGGACGGGAGTGGTAGCATTTTATTGATTGAAGATAATGATGAGCTTCGGGCCTATCTCAAAGGCCGCTTAGGCCGTGACTACTTTGTGATGGAGGCAAACAACGTGGCAGAGGGTATTGAGATGGCGATGAATGAGGTGCCCGACCTGATAGTCTGTGATTTGATGCTAAAGCATGAATCAGGCTATGAGGTCATTCGAAGACTGAAAGAAGACTTGAGGTCTTCCCATATACCTATAGTCATCCTTACAGCAAAGTCCTCAACAGAAGAAAAAATCAAAGGAATCCGACTGGGGGCAGATGATTACATCACCAAGCCTTTTGATGTGGCCATTCTTTGCGAGCGCATACATACTTTGCTTGCGAATCGTCAGAAGTTGAGAGAGCACTTCCTGCATGAACTGCCTGTGGACCAGAAGGGCGTATCGAACTCTCGGATCGATAAAAAGTTTGTGAGTGAGTTTACGGCCCTTGTAGAGGCTAACCTCGCTGATGCTGGGTTCGGAGTAAATGAAATAGGTCATGAATTGGGACTCTCCCGAATGCAACTATACCGAAAGGTGAAGGCCCTTTTGGGGTATAGTGTCAATGACTACATCAGCAACGTCCGTCTAAAGAAAGCCAAACATTTGATTCTGGAAGGGGAGCACAATATCTCTGAAATTGCACATATCGTTGGGTTTTCAACGGCTTCATATTTTTCTACAGCATTCAAGAATCAGTTTGGTATGACTCCTTCAGAGTTCAAATCAAATCACGAGTCATGAGGATGTTACAATTTTGAAACCCCCGATCAAAATTGAAAGCGCTTTGCTGAAATTATAATTTAAAACCTCATTTAAGGCGTTATAAAAGCACTTATTTCAATGAAATAGGCCTTATAAAATCAAAATTGCAATTTATTGGTACGGCATTAGAAACTTGAAAATGACTCGTGACATAACTTGGATGAAAGTTTTCAAGATTATGAATGCACGAATTTTATATTATGCTATTGTTGTTGGACTCGCCGGATTCTTATTCGGATTCGATACAGTAGTTATTTCAGGTGCCAACCTTCCTATTAAAGAGTTATGGAATACCAGTGATTGGTTTCATGGCACCTTCATTATGTCAATGGCACTATGGGGTACGGTGGTGGGAGCCATCTTCGGCGGGTATCCCACGGACCTCATAGGTAGACGCTCCACACTGTATTGGGTAGGCGTGCTTTATCTGACTTCCGCACTAGGGTCGGCGTTGGCCACAGATCCTTATTTGTTTTCTTTCTTCAGGTTTATTGGTGGAGTAGGGGTGGGTATTTCGTCCATTGCAGCACCCACTTATACTTCTGAGATCGCCGCACCTTCCAGCAGAGGGCGCCTGGTTGCCCTTTACCAATTCAACATAGTATTGGGTATTCTGGTGGCTTTTGTTTCCAATTACCTTTTGCAAGGTGTGGGAGGTGCCAATGACTGGAGATGGATGTTAGGTGTAGAGGCCATCCCCGCTGCGGCGTATATAATCATGGTGTTGGGGGTGCCAAGGAGTCCCCGGTGGGTACTCATTCACAAAAAGGATGAGCCTGGCGCTTTGAAAATATTAGAATTAAACAATAGCGAATCTGAGGCCAGGTCGATCATAGCCAGCATCAAGCAAGATGTTAAAAATAATTTGAGTGCTCATACCAGCGTGTTTTCGGTTAAGTACAGATGGTCACTCATGTTGGCTTTTCTACTGGCCGCTTTCAATCAGCTTTCGGGCATCAACTTTATTTTGTACTATGCCCCGGAAATACTGGTGAAAGCTGGCTTTGGAAGCTCCGACTCCTTATTTAGTGCAATATTCATTGGTGTGGTCAATCTACTCTTTACCATGCTGGGCGTATTTCTGATCGATCGTTCTGGCAGAAAAATGCTGATGTACATTGGCTCAATAGGCTACATCATCAGTCTGGGCATGGTCGGATACGCTTTTTATGCTGAGCTCAGCGCGGTGTTTAAGCTGACATTTATACTCACGTTTATCGCAGCCCATGCCATTGGACAAGGGGCAGTGATCTGGGTATTTATTTCAGAGATATTTCCCAACAAGGTCAGAGCATATGGGCAGGCCTGGGGGTCAGGAGTTCACTGGCTATTTGCCGCATTGATCACCCTGTTTGGTTCTGTGCTGATCAATTCGATGAATCCCTGGACGGTCTTTTGGCTCTTTGGGAGTTTCATGGTCCTCCAGTTACTCTTTGTGATTTTCATGATGCCCGAAACCAAAGGCGCTTCCCTGGAAGAGCTACAGAGCCGCTTAGGCGGAATGAAAACGAAAAAATCTCAATCGACTATTCAAGAAGTAAAAGAAAATTATGTCGCCGAAGTGGGCAACTAAACCTCTAATTATGATGAAAAAATTACTCAACGGATTTTTGCTGCTACTGGCCACAATGTGTGCTACCGATTTGCTGGCACAGGAAGTGACCATATCAGGTTCCGTGACGGACCAGGAGCGTGGTGAGACCTTGCCAGGTGCTACCATCACTATTGAAAATGAATATACCGGAACCATCACAGATATAGATGGTAAATACACGATCACAACGGAGGCCAATGCCACCCTGATGTTCTCATTCATTGGTTATGAAACAAAGAAAATAAAGCTGAGCGGGCAAACGAGGTTAGATGTAGCGTTGGCGGCAGATTTGCAATCTCTGGAGGAAGTAGTAGTGGTAGGCTATACTTCTAAGAAAAAGAAAGATCTGGTAGGATCTGTAAGTGTCGTGGACATGGAGGAGGTTGGAAAAATCGTTTATGCCAATCCTCTTCAGGCACTTCAGGGGCGAGTAGCCGGGGTGACCTTTAATCAAACAGGGGAGCCGGGATCAGTGGGGACTAGTGTCAACATTCGTGGGTTCACCACTTTTGGGGACAATACGCCACTCTATGTGATCGATGGGATTCCTTCACAGGAGCCTCCCAACAATCTTAATGGAAATGATATTGCTTCTATTCAGGTGTTGAAGGATGGTGCAGCTTCGGTGTATGGTGCCAGGGCTGCCGCAGGAGTAATCTTGATCACCACGAAAACAGGTAAAAAGGATAAGCTGGAGATTGATGCAGGTGTGATTTTAGGTCGACAGACACGTGCCAACTATCTGGATCTTCTAAATGCTGAGGAATGGGGGCAGGTATACTGGGAAGCCTATAAGAACAGCCGAAACGGTACACCTTCATTTACCGGGTACTTTGATCTTGGTGGTAAGCCCGGCATTCCGGCAGATCCACAGCTCTATCAGCCAGACAAAGACGATCCGAGCAAAGATCAGTCCTATCTCTACACACCTGAAGGGACGAACTGGGCGGACAGGATTTATAGAGATGGTCAATCTCAACAATACTATGTGAATATATCTAATGGTAATGATAAAGGGAATGTCATGTTTGGCGCATCCTACTTCGATGAGCAAGGAACCATCATCACCTCCTATTTCAACAGGATTACTGCCAGGTTGAATTCTAACTACAATCTTACCAAATGGATGAAAGTGGGAGAGAATCTAAGCATATCTAATTCAGAGCGTGTGGGTGTTGGTGGAGCTGCCAACGATGTGGTAAGGCAGCATCCGGCGCTTCCTGTATACGATACTGATGGAGATTACGCAGGCAGAGTGGGAGACTTCCCGGACATTAGAAATACGGTCAGTCAGTTGGATAGAAACCGAAATAATACCACTAAAAGCTGGAGGATCTTTGGTAATGCACATGGGGAAGTGAGCCTGCTGGACGCACTTGATATCTTGCCTGAAGCACATGCTTTTAAACTGCGCACCAATGTGGGCTTAGACTACAGTGATTACTATGATGATTTTTTCGGATCTAGTTTACATGAGGGCGTCTATCAAATAGATAACAATAGTTATTTTAATAAATATGGTCGGGGTGTCACACTCACCTGGAACAATTTTGCTGAGTATTCATTCAGGAAGAAAGACCATAACCTCACCTTAATCGGAGGGATAGAATCCATCCAATTTAGCTACCGGGATTTGGCCGCTTCACGTACTGGGTATTCTTCAGAGACACCCAGCTACCTGACCATTAGCAGTGGAGATGACATAGGCATCGCCGAGGGTGGGCGCAGCAACTGGGGGTTATACTCAGAGATTGCCCGCCTGGATTATATCTTCAAAGAAAGGTATTTGGCCACGGTGCTTTACCGGCACGACATGACCTCAAGGTTTGCTACTGATAGAGACTTCCTGACCTATATGGTAGGATGGAGAGTGACGGACGAACCGGCCATCAGACGAGCGATAGGAGATAACGTGCTCAATGATTTCAAGTTAAGAGCCAGCTATGGGGAGTTGGGCAATCAGAATACCGGAACTCTGCATAATCAATCCACTTTTTACGGGCCAAATGATCTCAACGCAAACTATGATCTGACCGGAACCAATACCTCAGTACAACAGGGATTTGTAGTGCTAACACGAGGTAATCCATTCTTGAGATGGGAAACGACAAAAAGCTACAACATTGGAGCGGATGTTCGTCTTTTTAATAAGTCGTTGGATTTTACTTTTGATGTATATCAGAAGGTTACTACTGACCTGATAAGCAATCCTCCTTTGGCCCTGGCCATTGGCGAGGGTACTGCTCCATTTGTAAACTCGGCCCAGGTTACCAACACTGGTTTTGATATGAGTCTTACGCATTTCTATAGGAGCAATTCAGGACTTAAAATCACCAATTCTGTGCAGGTGTCAAGGTACAAATCTGTGGTAGATGATCTTGACGATAGGTATCCTTTGGGTTACGAGGGAGAAAGATACTTCGATAGTGGGGGTAGAATCGCTGAAGGCCGGCAGATGCGCGAATTTTACGGCTGGGTGGCAGACGGTATTTTCCAGAACACCGAGGAGGTGGAGGCACATGCCAACCAGACCGGGAAGGGCGTAGGGCGTATTCGTTATGCAGATATCAACGGGGATAGCATCATCAATGACGAGGACAGAACTTACCTGGGCAGTCCCCACCCGGATGTAACCCTGGGCCTCAACTCACAGGTGAAATACAAAAACTTCACACTCGATATGTTTTTCTACAGCTCCATCGGGCATGAGATTTACAACAATCTTCGGGTAACCTCTGAGTTTGCACAAATAGGTACCTACAATCGTACCTCAGCCATTTTAAATTCCTGGACTCCAGAGAACACTGGGGCTACAGTACCCATGCTCACTTTGGATGATAAGGGAAATGACGAAAGCAGGGCCTCCTCTTATTTCATAGAAGATGGCACGTTCCTGAAAATGAGGACGCTTCGTTTGGGATACAATTTTACTCCAAAAATATTCGAGGGGTTCAATGTAAACCTCTACACTGAAGTACAAAACGTATTCACTATTACTAATTATTCGGGTATTGATCCCGAAGTGCCGGGCGGATTTGACAATGGAGTTTATCCATTACCCCGCACTTTCATTCTCGGTCTAAATCTCAAACTCTAACTGACAGTCATGAAAAAGATATTTATAGCAATTTCGATAGTGGCAGTACTTCTGCCAGCATGCAAAGACCAGGTTCTGGATCAGGTACCACAAGGTGCCCTGGCGGAAGGTGTAGAGGTAGATGAGGGAATCATGGAGAACCTGATCACTGCTGCGTATTCTTCTCTCACGGCCAGGTTTATCGGTCTTCATCATGTCACTTTTCAGGGGCCAACAACCAACTGGATTGCAGACATCAGATCAGATGATGCCTACAAGGGCGGGGGCGGAATCGTGGACCAGGTACCAATGCATCAGGCTGAAACTTATGTGTTGAATCCTACCAATGATCTTGCCTTCAATAAATGGCTCAATCTTACCTGGGCCATAGCCCGTGTGAATGTGGCCATAAGCAACCTTTTGGAATACGAAAACCCAAACTATCCTTCTGAAATCAGAATGGCCGAAATGAGATTCTTACGTGCTCATTTTCACTTTGATATGGTGAGAAACTATAACCAGGTGCCCTGGTTGGACGAAAATGTATTGGGCTCAGAAGCGTCTAATACCACTTACACCAAGGAGGAACTTTTGGAACTGATAGAAGCGGATATGCAATTTGCGTATGACCATCTCCCCCTTAGTCAGCCGGAACTCGGAAGGGTCAATAAATATACAGCCGCGGCTTATATGTGTAAAATACTGGTAGAGGAGAAAAAGTGGAGTGAGGTAATTCCATTTGCCGATGAGGTGATAGGCTCTGGACAATACGCTTTGCTGAATGAGTTTGAAGATCTGGCATCACTAGATTTTGAAAACAGCTCAGAGATAGTGTTTACCGTGCAGTTTGCATTGACCGAAAACCCGGATTTGGGGCACAATATTGGGAACATTCTCAATGTCACCTATAGTAACGCTTATCCGGGAGGGGACGACTTTTATCTGGCTAGCCAGAACCTTGTGAACGCCTTCAAAACAGATGCCAATGGGTTGCCGGTATTTGATGGATTTGACAATCCTCCACATGCTACCGGAGCTTCCTATCTCAATCCTGTGGATCCTAGAGTTGATTTCTCTTTAGGAAGAAATAACATACCATGGAAACAGAGCGGCATCTACACTTTTTCAGAGTGGGGCAGGAGTGCAGATTATCCAAATAATTACTCTTCCAAAAAGCACGTCATAGATTCTAACGATCCCAGGATGCATGATGGTTTGCCATGGGCAGCTTCCGGACTAAACTTCGCAATCATTAGGTATGCCGAGGTGCTCCTATGGAAGGCGGAGGCGTTGATAGAAGGGAATATTGATCTGAATGAGGCTCGTGCCCTCATCAATCAAATCCGAAACAGAGCTAAGAACAGTACTTACGTTCGAACGTTGGACGGAGTATCTACAGCTGCCAATTATGCGATAGAACCCTATCCAACTACCGGATGGAACCAGAGCTATGCCCGTCAGGCATTGAGGAGAGAAAGAAGGCTTGAACTGGCCATGGAGGGCCATCGTTTGTTTGACCTCAACAGATGGGGGATTACAGCCCAGACCATCAGTGAATACTTATCCGATGAATACACAGTAACACCTTATTTGGAAGGGGTAGAGTTTGTAGAGGGTACTCATGAGTATTATCCAATTCCGCAAGCCGAGTTGGATAAGAATCCGGGCCTTTACCAACAGAATAACGGTTATTAATTCAATCAACTTTTCAATAAACATTCAATTTTCTAAACCAAAATAATTATGAAGAAGTCAATTTTGTTTTATGCGGTGATGATCATCGCAACAGTGGGCTTTATTGCCTGTGGGGACGGTGGCGAGGATCCGGCACCATCATTGGAAATCACATCCATCACAGCTACGTCGGCTGATATCACCAGAACGGGTGTGGTAGATGCCGCCGCTGGTACGGTTATTTTCCAGCCATTTCCACCACGTACGGATATTTCGGCTGTGACTATTGCAGTTACCTTGCCAGAGGGCGTTACAGTATCTCCAGCATCTGGTACTGCTCAGGATTTTTCAGCAGGAGCAGTGACTTACACCATTTCCAATGGTAGTGAGGAGCTCTCTTTTGAGGTTTCTGTGACTGCTGAATTTGCTGCTTCTATCGCTTTCGTGGGAGATGCCAATGCTCCGGGTAGTATTAAAGAAAAAGACATGGCCGCTGCTTATGCGTATCTTTCGGGAGAGTATGGTGATGACCTGGAGTACATTCCGTTCTCTAGTGTAAATACCGATGCGTTACAATACATCGAAGTAGTGGTTTACTATCAGGATAGCGATCCGGGAAACAACCCTGGTTTATTAGAGAGTATCCCTGCATCAGCACGGGCAGCTTCAGTGGTTGACGCATTCAAAGCATGGCATGCAGCCGGTGGAGATTTCGTGTTGGCTGGTCATGGCACACAGTACCTCAACCAACTGGGAAGGATTCCAGATGATGCTGGAAAGCCGTACGAAGAGAATGGATGGGCGCCTAGAATCTACGGAAGTGGTGATGGTTTTGAAAACCCTGATCAGTGGGGAATTAATGTCAACTTGAATGTTAATGCCATTGAGACCGTTTCCAGTTCTGATTGGGATCGATCTGGTCATGCCATACTTGAGGGCTGCACTACCAGTGACATTGCCAACCCTGTAGATCAAACTTCCTATGGTCATCCTGCTATACCAATGATAGCAGCTGGGTACAAAGAAGATCATAATTCCATGTGGGATATCAACGCCGCACCGATCACCGATCATGTGGATGCTTTTGATAAAGCAGATAAATGGGAAGCAGCTATGGAAGCTACACTTATTGGTACGTGGGGTCACGTGGTGGACCTGTGCTGTGGAGCAGTAGTAGAGCTTCATGCGAGGGCTTCTGCACCAGCTGAAGGTTCGATCATCGTGATTGGAGCTGCTGCATATGAGTGGGAGCAAAACGGCGCTGATAATGCATTTATGAGCAACAATGCTGCAATGACCGTTAATTCAATTAACTATTTAATAGAAAAGTAAATTTTCTTCATACTGAACCGGGAGGGGGTTTCCTCTTCCGGTTTTTTCACACATACCATGCATCTTCTCACTAAGCTCTTTTTGATATTCATAGCACTGATTTTTGGCCTCCCGGCCAAAGCGCAGACTTATACTGAGCAATATCGAATGCAATATCATTTTTCTCCGGAGCGAAACTGGGTCAATGACCCATGTGGCATGGTCTACCTCAACGGTACTTACCATCTGATGTACCAATACAATCCTCACGGCACGCAATGGGGCAATATGTCTTGGGGGCATGCCACATCCACCGACCTGATGCACTGGAAAGAACAAGGTGTAGTCCTGTATAATGACAGTCAGGGTGCCATTTTTTCGGGGGGAGCAGTCATTGACTATCACAATACCAGCGGCTTTGGAGACTCCGCTATGGTGGCCATTTACACAAGTGCAGGACAGACTCAAAAGCAAAGTCTGGCGTACAGCCTGGATCAAGGTATAAACTGGACTAAGTATTCTGGGAATCCAGTGCTGCCAAATAAAGGAATTATCGATTTTAGAGACCCCACGGTGCTTTGGCACGAATCCACACACACCTGGGTGATGACATTAGCCGAGCAGGATCAAATCGGGTTTTACTCCTCTCCAAACTTAAAAGACTGGACCTATCAGAGTGCCTTTGGAAAAGGAATGGGTGCCCACGGTGGAGTGTGGGAGTGCCCTGACCTGTTTCAGTTGGAGGTGCAAGGCACCTCAAGGAAACTATGGGTGCTGATGGTCAGTATCAACCCTGGCTCACCCTCCGGCGGATCTGGTACTCAGTATTTTGTGGGTGATTTTGATGGGAAGTCATTTACACTTACCCCCGAGTTTGAGCTACTGCTCAACCCCCAGCCAACAGATGAGGTGTTGGTTTTTGAAGACTTTGAGTCCGGCTATGAAAACTGGACGGTGACAGGAACGGCCTTTGGCCAGGCACCTGTGGCAGGTACACTCCCCGATCAACAACTCGTCACAAATTATCAGGGAGATCAACTGGTGAATAGCTATCTGAATGGTGATGCAGCTACAGGCAGTCTTACCTCAGCGCCCTTCATCATTGAATCCAATTATATCAACTTTCTGATAGGGGGTGGCCACCACCCAGACCTGACGGCCATCAAGCTTATCGTTGACGATCAGGTGGTGAGGAGTGCTACAGGTAGCAACACCGAACAACTGAGGTGGTACGCCTGGGATGTGTCAGAATATGCTGGCAAATCTGCCCAACTTAAGATTGTGGATGAAGTGACTGGTGGATGGGGGCACATCAATGTCGACCATGTCTATTTTTCTGATCAGGCAATTGTACAAAAGGAGGCTTTTTGGGTAAATCATGGGCCTGATGATTATGCCGGGCGTAGCTTTCAACAAACTCCTGATGGCCGAGTGCTGTGGATGAGCTGGATGAATAACTGGTCATATGCGGGCAACCTGCCTACCTCCACCTGGCGTGGAGGAATGTCTTTGCCCAGAGAACTTACTTTGAAAGAGACTCCTGCTGGTATTCGGCTGTTTCAGCAACCTGCTGCTGAGGTCTATGAGTTGAGACAGGATACACTTGTTATTCAGGGTGATTTGGACGCGCTCAATACTGCCCTTGTTGGCAGAGCGCAAAGCTCTAACCAGTACGAGTTGCGGTTTTCTATTAACCAAACAAATACCCAATCTGGAGCAGGGGTAATTCTTGCAGCTGAGGGCAGCTACTATACCCAGATAGGATATGATCCCAAAACGGCTAAGGTTTTTTTGGATAGGAAACATTCTGGAGTAGCTTTTTCCGGAGACTACACTCAGTTGTTTGATTTTAGTACATCTGAACTCCAGTCATTGAATTTCCAGATTTTTGTAGATCAGTCGTCAGTAGAGGTTTTTGTAAATGATGGTGAGGAATTGATTTCAGCCCGTATTTTCCCAACTTCAGGGGCCACCGGGCTAAGGTTTTATGGGGACGTTGGATCTATTACTGAGGTTTCGCATTTTGAATATGGGAATATTTGGCGGGAAGCGGAGGCGCTGGTCACTTTCACTCCCAAATCGAGGGTTAAAATTTTCCCAAATCCATCCCAAGGAAAGTTTCGGGTGGAAGGGGTAAAGTCTCTTGCTCATGTTGAGTTGATCGGGATGTCAGGCAATAGACTTCCGTTTACCATTAGTACTAAGAACGAAGGGTATGAGATAGTCTTGGATAACGAGACTTACTCAGGAGTGATCATTTTGAGGATAGTGGCTGATAACCAAATAATTACCGAACAGTTAATCAATCAATAGAGGGATATGAAGAAGATACAATTGTTGTTTTGGGTAGGATTGATGTTGACAGAGCAGGTCATTGCTCAAGAGGTATTTCATGTAGGGTTCAACGAAGTTTCAGGGACAAATACCACCACGGAGGAGGTGTCCTCACAATCTCTGAGTATCGAAAACCTTTTTGATCGTCCTGAGCGTATTACGGCACCTGATGGAAACGCCATGCGACTGGATGGGTGGTCTACTTATATTTCACAATCCAACTTTAGTTTATCAGGGATCGATCGTGCACTCACCATAGAAGCATGGTATGCCACTGAGGCTTTCAATAGAGAATCTTCCTCTATCATTGAGCTGTCTTCAGCATCAGGGGCTTCTGGGTTTTATCTAAGTGTGGGCCCTTATGGGGAACTTAACTTTGGCTACCACCTGGATAATACGTTTTATGTGCACAATACACCAAACAGGCTTTCTACTTATCGATGGCATCATATTGTAGCCACTATAGACCTGAATGCTGGGGAGACCAGGGTGTATGTGGATGGTGTAGTGTGGTTTTTAAAACAAGGACTTTCGGCATCCTCTATTTCTGTCCCGGAGAGTACCTTGTACATTGGTAAAAGAAGTCTTGATCAACGCGCAAATGGATTCTCTGTCAATGTGCTCAATGGAGCTTTGGATGATCTAAAAGTCTATAATGTAGCACTCACAGAGGCAGAAATAACGGATGCAAGTCAATCTGTACCTGAGAGGAAAGTTGATTTATACATAGATCCGGCCGTGAGGTTTGCCGGAGATCATTTGCGACCACAATACCATCCTATGCCCAACAACAGCTGGGCCAATGAGTGCTATGGTTTGATGTATTACGAGGGTAACTATCACCTGTTTTTTCAGAAAAACCCGAATGCTCCCCAGCTATATTTCATGCACTGGGGCCATCTGATCAGCCCGGATATGGTACATTGGCGCGAAGTAGATATTGCTTTGAGGCCAACTCCGGGTTTTGACAATTTCGGCGCATGGTCAGGTACCACGCTTAAGGACAATGCTGGAAGTCCCTATATTTTTTACACGGGGGTAGATGGTGCCAAAGCCGGTATTGGTATGGCCATTCCCACCGGGGATTCTTTGCTCACCTGGACCGAAAGTGAGTCCAATCCCTTATTGGCCAATGCACCTACCAGCTTTAGTCACATGGACTTTAGAGACCCATACCTGTGGAAAAGTGATGGGTTGTATTACATGATAGTGGGTTCAGGTTTGCAAAACAATGGTGGCGGCATACTCTTTACCTATCGTTCTTCAGATTTGGTCAATTGGACGCTAATCCCGAGGTTGTATGCCAATTCAGGCATTTCCGAATACGGAGAGTTTTGGGAAATGCCAACCTTCAGGAAGTTGGCGGGGGATACCTACCTGCTACAGTTGACACCTACGCCTAACAATGGGAAACGTGCACGTTCTATTTATTTGTTGGGCGCCTGGGAAAATGAAACCTTCAAACCTTATTTTGAAACCCCGAAATCACTCGAGTTATTTGATAGCCACATGCTGGCTCCGGCCTTTGGTACAGATGATGAGACGGGAGATACTTACATCGGGATTATTCCCGAAGATCGGGATGGCAATGATCAGATCAATGCCGGGTGGCGACAGACTTTTAGCATACCACGCCAGGTGCGTCTGCTGGAAGATAGCACCATTGGGCAAATACCTCATCCAAACCTTTGCAGGCTAAGGTCTGACGAGATATCGGTGGAAAAATTGGTTTTGGAAAATGGCAAAAGAAACAACCTCCCTCAGTTTAGAGGGAATCAGATCGAAATGGAATTTGATATCAAAGCTGATTCCAATGCCAACTTTGTAATTCAGGTGCTCAAGCATGAAGATGAGCGCGAGTATACAACCATTACTTTTGATTATGAACTGAATAAAATCATTCTGGATAGGCGCCAATCATCCCTTTCGAATACCTTAAAGAACACCAGAATAGGGGATTTTGTATTCAACCCAAATGACACTTTGAACGTGCGCATATTCATTGATCACTCTACTTTAGAGGTGTTTGTGCAAAACCTTACTGTGTTTTCTGCCAGGGTTTATCCTTCTCGGGCGGAAAGCGACCTGATAGACGTGGTAGCCATAGATGGCGAGGTATCTGTGGTGTCAGCTAAGAAATGGGAAATGGCCTCCATGTTGGACCATGAAATAGTGGATCAAAGTTGTGTCCCGAGTAACCTTCCTACGCATTTTAACAAGATACCCAAAGAGCCAGAGGAACCCGAGGAGCCTTTGAAATCGGGCTTTAAATCCGGGTGGAAGCTCTACCCTAATCCCTCGTTTGACGTGATCAACCTGGATACTCCCGGAATAGAAAACGGCCAATATTTTATTTATTCTCTCTCAGGTCAGCAGCTACTAAGTGGAGCCATTGATCAGGAGAGGGCAGCTATAGATGTACATCAAATTCCCGCCGGAATGTATTTACTGACCGCCAGCGATGGCACCCTCTTTTACTCAGAGAGGATACTGATCAAAAACAAAGAATAAAAGGCAAGAGGTGAACATATGATTTAAACTTAAACCCTTACAAAATGATGAAAACATTTATCTCCATTATAATGGTGATCTGGGCATACTGTGCCATGGCACAAAGCCCCATCGTCTACCTGAAGTATGATGAAGCCAGTGGAACTCAAACGGCGTTGGATGAGGCAGGAGGATTGAGTTTTCAAGTTGCGAATACGTTTAATAAACCAGAGCGAGTCTCTGGTGTCACCGGCAAGGCGCTAAGAACCGATGGGTTCTCAACCTGGGCCAGCCGGGATTTGACCACCAATTTTGGTGGTACTATGACCGTGGAGACATGGATCAGTCTGGAAAGTTATCCGTCTGATCATGAAGTGCCCTATGGTAATCTTACCCCATCGGCTATCATCAGTCAGGTGCAGGGAGATCAGGGCTATCAGATCGGGATCAATACATTTGGTGTGTATTGGTTTTCGGTCAATGTCAATGGCCTCAAATATACCTGCCAGGCACCAAACCCATTTCCGCTCTATGAGTGGGTACATGTGGCAGGTGTAGTAGATGCAGGTGCCAGCGTGATGAGGCTGTATCTCAACGGACAGGAAGTAGCTTCGGCATCCATACCCAACGGGGGCACCATACAGAAAGCTTCTGCTCCCCTGATCATTGGTAAGAGCAATGTGGATACCTACAGCGGGATTTTCCTGATCAATGCACTTAATGCAGCGATAGACGAAACCAAAATATATGACATTGCGAAATCCGGGACCGCTATTTCTTCAGCGTATCAGGCCTTAGTCGCTAATATTCCCACATCAGGTTTTGAGTCGCTGGCCGTACCATCCAGTCGATTTGCAAACGATGTTCAGCGGCCTGTATATCATGCTATGCCAGCTGCCAACTGGACCAACGAACCCCACGGTATGGTGGAGTACAATGGACAATATCACCTGTTTTATCAGCGCACGCCCAATGGCCCATTCAAAACCATGATGCACTGGGGACATATGATCAGCAGCGATTTTGTAAACTGGGAGCATGAGAAAGATGCCCTTTGGCCTACTTTGGAGTGGTCATCTACTTCAGGCTATGACATGAAAGGTATCTGGTCTGGTGATGTAGTGGTGGACAATGGAACTGCCCATGCCTTTTATACCAGTGTGAATCATTCCGGGCCTTACAATCCGGGGATTTCGCATGCCACCAGTAGCAATGGTCGATTAGAGAACTGGACAAAGCTTGGACCAGTGATTGACCGAGAAGTAGTGGCAGATTTCAGAGATCCTTACTTGTGGAAAGAAGGTACGACATGGCACATGATCATTGGAGCAAAACTCACCAGTGGAAGAGGTGGACTAGAGTACTACACTTCTTCAGATTTGAACAACTGGACACGTCAATCTCAGTTTACTACATTGGATTACAATCAGGTAGCCCCAGCCCAGTCTCTGTGGGAAATGCCAGTATTTGAAAGTATAGGAAATGGCAAACACATACTAATAGTCAATCCGATTCCCGGACCAGGTCACACCCGGGCGGTATACTGGACCGGTGTTTGGTCTGGGGGGCTTTTTACACCTGACTACACTCAGCCTAAAAATCTGGACGTGATTCATGGGCACCTTTCTCCTACAGTAGCCAGAAACACCAACGGCCAGTTGGTGGGCATGGGGATCGTGGATGAGCGATGGGATTCACAGGCTCAGTTGGATGCTGGCTGGTGCCATACGTTTAGCCTTCCGCGCGTTTACACCCTGCTGGCAGATGGGCAGACATTAGGACAAAGTCCGGCTCCAGAGCTGCAAACATTGCGGATAGCAGGCACAGCCATCACCCAAACTAACCTTTCCGTATCTGGTACACAAAAGATACAGGCAAAAGGTCAGTCAATGGAGTTGATCGTGGAACTCAACCCGAATACTGCGGGTGATAAGTATGGAGTGAACTTCCTTGTGTCGGATGATGGGCAGGAGATTACCCGACTGTACTATGATGCAGTGAACAAGCAGGTAGTTCTGGATAAGTTGAATTCTAGTTTATCACCACGGAGTTTTGAAAGATTAAGCTTTACAGAGGACTATGACGAAACCGCTTTTGGCAAGCCCGAGAAGTTCCATATATTCCTTGACCACTCTGCTATCGATGTGTTTATCAATGGTAAAGCGGCATTCTCCAATAGGATATATCCAACCATGGTTAGCAGTAACGGTGTGGAGCTATATTCTGATGGAGGATCGACTAGTTTCACTTCTGTACAGAGCTACTTGCTAGGAGCTGGAGGACAAGGTATTGGTGTGACCAGTGTTTCACTAAACAAGTCAAGCCTTATTTTGCCCCTGACAACCTCTGGTACTTTGACAGCCTCGGTCTCTCCGGCAACTGCCACCAATCAGCAGGTTACCTGGACCACCAGCAACGCTGGGGTAGTGACGGTTGTTGACGGGAAATTAACACCTGTAGCCAAAGGCACAGCTACGGTCACGGCGTCCGCAGCAAATGGTCACAGTGCTACATGCGAAGTGACTGTTTCAGATGCACCAACTTATCTGGTATATGATTTTGAGAGTGGTAATCTTTCAGGCTGGACTGTATCAGGTGCAGCTTTCGACACTGCAGATGTCACGAGTGACACTGCCTGGTGGGGAGGCCTATTCCAGCATCAGGGTACCTATCACTTGCATGGTTTTAAAGATGGAGGTGATGGACAGGTGGGATCTCTTACTACAAGCAATTTCACATTGGGATCCCATGGCCAAATCGAACTTTTGATAGGTGGAGGAAATGACATCAACAACCTTTTTGTGGGCCTTTATCGTGCCTCTGATGATGCGCTACTTGCGAAAGTGACAGCCAATAACCATGAGACCTATTCCAAAGTGATCATTGATGGATCTGCCGCACTGGGTACAGTCTGCTACCTCAAAGCGGTGGACAATTCTACCGGAGGATTTGGGCATTTGAACCTTGATGATGTACGGATTCCTATCCAGTCCGGAACACCGATAGCAGCTACAGGCGTTTCGCTCAATCAAACCGCTTTGACTTTGGCACCACAGGCAACCTTCGCTTTGGAGGCTACGGTAAGTCCTTCCAATGCAGCCAATCAATCGGTGACATGGTCTTCAAGCAACACGGGGGTAGCTACTGTGAGTAGTGCAGGTTTGGTCACTGCTGTGGCCACTGGTCAGGCGGTAGTGACAGTGACTACTGCCGATGGCGGATTCACAGAGCAGGCCACCGTGACGGTGTCTAATCAGGAGTTTCTGATCTATGACTTTGAAAGTGGTGACCTTACTGGTTGGACCATATCTGGTACAGCATTTGTCAATGCGGACGTTACCACGGCAGCAAACTGGGGCTGGGGAGGCCCATTTACACCACAAGGTAGCTATCATCTTTGGGGAGTCAGCTCTGGGAGCGACACAGAGACCGGATCGTTAAGGTCTCAGGATTTTGTGATTGGCGGAGACGGTATTATTACTTTCATGATAGGTGGTGGTTTTGATATCAATACAGTCTACCTCGCCCTGGTCAGGAAGTCTGATGGAGTGGAGTTGATGAAAGCGACCGGAGATGATAACGACAGTGAGAATTATGTGTCCAAACAATTCGATGCTTCGGCTTACATTGGGGTGGAGTGTTATGTCAGACTTGTGGATAATTCTACAGGTGGATGGGGACACATCAACTTGGATAACCTGGTGGTGCCTATTGGCAATAACAATGTGCCAGCTACAGGAGTGTCATTAAATGCCAGCTCGCTTACACTCACCGCCGGGGCCTCAAAGAGTCTGGTAGCAACAGTGACACCTGCGAATTCTACCAACAAAGACATATGCTGGAGTTCATCAAATATCAATGTGGCCACCGTCAATGATGGAGTAGTTACCGGAGTGTCAGCCGGAACGGCCACAATAACAGCGACTACTATAGATGGTGGGTTTACTGCACAGGCTACGGCAACAGTGGTGGCCCAGGATTATCTGGTTTATGATTTTGAGTCTGGAAACCTCAGCGGATGGACGACTACTGGTAGCGCTTTTGTCTCAGCTGATGTAACCACTGATGTCAATTGGGGATGGGGTGGCCCTTTCAATCAGCAGGGCAGCTATCATTTGTGGTCTGTCAAGTCAGGTGGTGATGCAGATACTGGTACCATGCAGTCTCAGGATTTTATATTGGATGGAAATGGCGTGATCACCTTTATGATCGGTGGAGGATTTGACCTCAATACCCTCTATCTGGCGCTAGTTCGCAAATCTGACGGTGCTGTACTGATGAAAGTCACCGGAGATAATAATGACAGTGAAGCCTATGCCACAAGGCAGTTTAATGCTGTAGACTATGTGGGTACAGAATGTTACCTCAAACTAGTGGACAATTCCACCGGCGGATGGGGGCATATTAACCTGGACAATGTAAGGATTCCGGTAGCCAGCGTGTCTGTGACTGGGGTCGATCTTGACCAGGCTTCTGTGATTTTGACAGAGGGCCACAGTGCCACTTTTACAGCTACCGTACTGCCAGTAGGAGCTTCCAATCAGGGAGTAAGTTGGAGTTCGTCCAATACCAATGTGGCCACAGTAGACGCAAATGGTACGGTTACAGCAATAGCTTCGGGGAGTGCTACGATCACGGTCACCACCAACGAAGGAGCTTTCTCTGATCAGACAAGTGTCACTGTAGAGGCGCAGCAATATCTGGTTTATGACTTTGAGTCGGGCAACCTTTCTGGCTGGACCTCCACAGGAAATGCATTCGTCTCAGCCGATGCTACCAATGCAGTGAACTGGGGATGGGGAGGCCCATTCAATCCACAGGGTACTTATCACTTGTGGTCCGTGCAGTCTGGAAGTGATGCCGATACAGGCACCCTTCAAACCGCCGATTTTACACTGGGTGGGAATGGAATCATTACTTTTTTGATCGGTGGAGGATTTGATTTTAACACCGTCTATCTGGCACTTGTTCGTAAGTCAGATGGTGCCGTACTGATGAAAGCCACTGGTGACAACAACGACAGTGAGGATTACATACAGAAGCAATTTGATGCTTCCGCATTTGTGGGCACCGAGTGCTATCTGAAGTTGGTGGACAATGCTACCGGTGGATGGGGGCATATCAACCTCGATAACCTGATCATCCCTACTGTAGGAAACGCAACAGCGCGAATTACCGAAGAGCTCGAAAAGGTGGAGGAAACGATTGTCTTGAGGGTATATCCAAACCCTGTGACTGATGAGTTGCATTTGGATTTACCTAAGGAGTCGGTATATGAGTTGAGCATTCTGTCTATGGATGGTAGAGAAGTCAGAAATCAAACGCTGACGGGCTCAACACTGGATGTTCGGGCACTGAATCCGGGAATGTATCTGGTGATGGTAACTACGGACAGTCAAAAGCATGTTTTTAGAATAATTAAACGATAAACTATTTGAAAGGAGCATAGACTTTAGACATCAGGCGGCGGCAACCCGCGGGTTGAATAAAGTCTATGCGAATTTCATGTGACCCATTAAAATAAACTTATACACATGAAATATAGCACCATTCTATTTGCGATCATTTTTTACGGTTGTGCTTCTACTGTTCAGCAGAAGGAGCCGATCAAACTAAGCGGAGGAGAGGAATACCGACCGGCTTATCATTTCACACCACCTGCTCAATGGATGAATGATCCAAATGGAATGGTCTATTTTGAAGGAGAGTATCACCTCTTTTATCAGCATTTTCCCGACAGCAATGTTTGGGGGCCTATGCATTGGGGGCATGCCGTCTCTGAGGATATGATCAACTGGGAGCATCTGCCTATTGCATTATATCCAGACTCTCTGGGTTATATTTTTAGCGGTAGTGCGGTCATCGATTGGCAAAACACCTCAGGTTTTGGAACCAGGGACAACCCACCAATGGTAGCTATCTATACCTATCATGATCCGGTTGGAGCCGATGCCCGAAGAATTGATTTTCAAACCCAGGGAATCGCATATAGCCTGGATAGAGGAAGAAGTTGGACCAAATATCAACAAAACCCTGTTTTGGAGAATCCGGGGATCATAGATTTCAGAGACCCAAAAGTATCATGGAATGAAGAGTTCCAGCAATGGACGATGATCTTGGCAGTGAAAGATCATGTGAATATTTATTCTTCTCCAGACCTAAAAGAATGGAAGTTGGAAAGTGAATTTGGTCAGTCTATTGGGGCCCATGGAGGCGTATGGGAGTGCCCAGACCTTTTTCCTTTGACGGACGAAAACGAAACTGAAAAATGGGTGATGCTGGTGAGCATCAATCCGGGAGGGCCACAGGGAGGTTCGGCTACCCAGTATTTTGTGGGCGATTTTGATGGATCTGTATTTACACCTGGTGATTCTACTATCCGATGGGTAGATTATGGAGCGGACAACTACGCCGGAGTTACCTGGTCTGATGTGCCTGAGTCAGATGGGCGTAGGTTGTTTTTGGGGTGGATGAGTAACTGGCAGTACGCTGTAGCGGTGCCTACCGATAACTGGAGAAGCGCTATGACCCTACCACGAGAACTGAAGCTGCTCACGATCAATGATCAGCCCGTTTTGCAGTCGGTGCCAGTAGAAGAACTCGGCGAGCACTTTGAGACATCAAGTTCTATTGATTCGGGTGGTCAGCTCGAATCTGCGGCCTACAAGTTGGAACTGTCCAATATTCCTGAGTCGGGATTGGAGTTGATCTTCGAAAATAACATTGCTGAAAAGCTCACTATTTCTCTGTCTAAAGATGAATTGCTCATTGATAGAACATCATCGGGCCTCTCTGATTTTAATGATTTATTTGCGTCTGTTCATAAAGCACCTTTGCCGGATGTAGAGATAGAAAAGCTTCAGATTTTTATGGATAAATCTTCCATAGAGGTCTTTGTAAATGACGGACTGGTGGTGATGACAGATCTGATGTTTCCCAATGAGGTATATACGTCCATTTCATTTACGGAAGGATTGGACGTGAAAATGTCTTCTTTAAAATCTGATCTGGTAGAACTCTAAAATTTATAAGCAAATGGAAAACACGAAAGTATTGGCCTTTGGGGAAGTATTATGGGATTTCATAGAAGGATATAAACATTTTGGCGGAGCGCCGGTCAATTTCGCAGCACACATGGTGCAGTGTGGTCGAGAGGCGTCTATTGTCACGGCTGTTGGTACAGATAAACTTGGTGATCAGGCCGTGGAGGAGATGATCAAACTCGGCGTGGGTCAGGATTTTGTGCAGCGAAATAGCCACCTCACTGGGCGGGTGATGGTGTTTTTAGAGGAGGGTCAGCCCACCTACCGCATCAGAAATGATGTCGCCTATGACTACATCGAGCAGTCCGGTATAAATACAGCCAAACTGAACGAATATGGGGCGTTTTACTTCGGTACGCTCGCCCAGCGACACCCCGTATCCAAAGCAGCGATGGATTTCATCATGGCCAGAGGATCGTTCAACACTATATTTTATGATGTGAATTTGCGCAGGGATGCCTATACCAAAGAGGTGATTGAGTCTTCATTTGGCTACTGTACGATAGCCAAGATGAATGATGAAGAGGTGAGGGTGTTGAGCTCATTGCTCTATGAGGCGGAGATGAGT
>NZ_JBIPKE010000010.1:0-41782 GCF_044005705.1 Marinoscillum luteum
AATCGCTAATTAGGTTTCAAAACCTGGCCTGTTAGTTAATGTTCCCCTATCAGTATCCTTTCTGGTTAAACATAATTTTAGAACATTAAGCTATGTCCTAATCTTGAAATAATTCAATGGGGTGAATCTAAAGGCCTGTTAGGCTCATTTATTATAAATAATGGTTATAAAATATTTCATTGTCGCCAAACAGGAATTTCCTTTATAAAGGTATTGCGTGTAGTTGTTGTATCCTTCACAGAGTTTTTCGCCGGTTCGTGTTTCCTGTTTCTCATATAGCATATTTCTGATTTCTGGCTCCAAATCTAATGTTGAGTGCAAGCATTCATCATTGATACAATCAATTTTGAAATAAAAAGGATCGGTGGGTCTAAATATTTCCATTACGTGCTTTTCTATTTTTGTGGCACTGATGTATTCAAAATATAATTCGATTTTTATCTCAACAATAGAACTATTTGTCTCAGAAATTTTGGGTCGGTTTTGCCGAGTATACCAGTTATTTTCAAATACTTTCTGCCGTAGTTTATCTTCTTTCATTTCTCATTAATTGATAAGCAATAGGTGAGCATTTTTTGATGGATTTCTGAGTTCGCGAACTCAGGATTGAGAAAGTCCTGAAAACCAATTTTATATTTTACATATTGTTCATGAACGCATTTGCAATACCTTCCGGTGTAAACTGCTTCTTCATAACCTTCAACTTGTTTGAGACAACTGACCACAAATGCATCTTCAAATTCAGCCAACATTTTTACTCCTCGATCTGAGAGTTTGATATCATCAATATAGTTGAATAAACATTTTTTGCCAGTTAGATACGCCTCATTCATGTCACCTAGATTGTCATCTAGATATTCCTTATAGCTACAGTCATAGAATTCATTAGGAAGATAAGTGATGTTGTATTTTTCACTGAAGAATTTCGAAAGTTTTCCCTTAAAATCCGCTTTTGAAAGAGTTTGGGCGTTGGCACAAATAGCCAAAGTAGCAAATAAGATTGTCAGTTTAATTCTTCCAAATTTTGTCATATGCAATTCTATCTGGTTCGAGGATTTCTGTATCAATTTCAGCTACTATCCTTTCACAAATGCTTCTAAGTTCATTATCAACAAATAGAAACGAGTTAACTGTTTGGTATACACCTTTTTCATAAATCTTATCAGCAATTCCATAAAAGATGTAAGAGGTGTCGATTTTCATTTTATTGTTGAAGAGTTCAAGGAAATCATCTTCATCTTTCCTGTTTTCTTCAGTGTATCTCTGTGCAATTGGGAATGTAAAATCTGTTGGAGTTAATGGTTTCAGAATGTTAATTGAAGCTGTATATCCTGTTTGATAGCCAGATTTGTTATGGTTTTCAAGAATAATAATTCTCAGTTCATAATTACAGTCATAGCTGTCAGTTATGGTAACGTCACTGAATTCCCTTAAAAGCCTAGATATGTTACTCTTAGCTTGTGCTTCAATAATATCATCAGCTGACACAGAGAGATATAGCGTGAATTCCTTTTTGTTCTGCGAATAACACAGAACTGGAAATAGACAGAAAAATAGAAAGAGTCTTTTCATGTTGGAAGAGTTGAGCCTAACAACCACCAATGGTTGTTATGCACTTGTAACACTACCAAATCTAGCAGATTTTCTATCCTGATCAAACCATTATTGGCTATAGGAATCTCACTGCTTTGTCTCACCCTTCGACAGAGCTCAGGCGGACAAAGCAAAAACGTGCAGTTTCATTTCCGGACAGGTCATGAGCGGGTACTTCCTCTCATCCCCCCTACCTTTCCTTAAAGTCCGCAATCACTCCGTCGGTAATCCACATGGCTATGGCATCACGGTTTTCCCAGTCGAGGATGCGCCGCTGGTCACGAGTGTTTTTCAGATTGCCGATCTCCACATACACCGTGGGTGCTTTGGAGTACTTGATGATGTACAGGCTGTTTCGTGGCTCTATGGTGCCGGAGTATTTGCGGTTGGGCTGATAGCGGGCATACTTCTGTTTGAAAGTCTGCTGGAGGTTTTGTGCCAGTCGCTGCCCATCCTTGCTCAGCTCATGGTAGTAGAAAAACACGTCGATGTTTTCACTTTTGCTGCGGCTATCCACATGGGTCTCAATGATCCGCTGATAAGGTTTCGCGGCATGGCGCTCATAAAGCTCGTTGACCACCTCCACCCGCTGTTTCAGGCGCAGTGAGTGGTTGCGGGGGATGCGTTTGGAGGGGTAAGTCTCTTCATCATGGTCTACCTCCAGCAGGCGTGCATCCCGTATGCCGTCATTGGGGTCGCGCGTGATCAGGTAGACGAGCGCACCATTGGCGATCAGCTTACGGGCCAGGCGCAGGGTCACATCATAGGCATATTCATCTTCTGCCAGGAGCTGGCCGCCGTAGTGCTCCACCGCCCCCGGGTCTGGCCCACCATGGCCGGAGATGAGGTAAAACACCGCGCCCTCCAGCTGTCGGCTCTCTATCGAGACCATGGCATAGTCTGCGCCGAATATGCCATAGTACCGCTTCTCCAGCACTTTGGTGGCCTTCACGGTCTGCATGTCCACACTATCGGGCATTACCACCTCCTCATCGGCCTTTTCCACTTTTTCTTCCGGCTTGGGCAGCAGGTAGATCCTGCCGATGAACAGGCCATTTTCTGAACTCAGGTTTTCCTTATTCAGCTCAATAAACGGCGCGAGGTATTTCTTGGGCTCCAGGCCGCTGTTTCTCAGGAGTGAGTAGATCCCATCGCCCTGCACGGCCATTACTTTTTTGTGCTCCTGGGCATGGGTAAGATAGCTGCCTGCCAGCAGCAAAAATGTAACAAGTCGCTTCAGCAATGGATTTCTATGGATTAGGGTTGCTGCGAAATTATAAAAGGAAAGATTGGATACCAGCCGGAGGCAAAAAGAATTGAATAAATAGTGGAGTTCATGGAAACTCACCACCGGATCACCCTAAATACTCACCCATTCAAAATACTTTTTCCGCTTCTGCTGCCCAGGTCATTCGTGTCCCCTATTTTTGCGGCATGTACATGGCGATTTGTGGAAATATCGGTTCGGGAAAGACGAGCCTGGCAGAAAAATTAGGACATCACTACGGCTGGGACGTGCTCTACGAGAGCGTAGATAACAACCCCTACCTGGCTGATTTCTACGAAAACATGGAGAAATGGGCCTTCCATCTGCAAATCCACTTCCTGAACAGTCGCTTCTCCCAGATCAAAACCATACAGGACAGCAAGCAGTCGGCCATCCAGGACCGTACCATCTATGAAGATGCCTACATCTTTGCCATGAACCTAAAAAAATCGCAGCTGCTCAATGAAAGGGACTACGAAACCTACCTGGCACTTTTCAACTCGATGATTGAGCACATTCATGCGCCTGACCTCTTGATTTACCTCAAGGCTGACATCCCGAGGCTGGTGAGCCAGATTCAGAAAAGAGGACGCGAATATGAAAGTGCCATTCGCCTGGACTACCTCAAAAACCTCAACGAACACTACGCAGAGTGGATCGGCAACTATGACCAGGGCAATCTCCTGATCATAGACGTCAACAATTTGGATTTCGTGAATAGACCGGAAGACTTTTCATTCATCGTGGAGCGAATAGATGCCGAAATCAACGGACTGTTCAGTAATAAGAAACTCGGGTAACCCGATATACGACTATAGAGGTAATCACCCTTTATTGAACAAATACATCCAGATAACGCGACTCATGCGGAAATTGAAGCCCCACAGGAGCAATACGGTGAAAATGGCCAGGTACAGAATGTAATCCAGCGACACACCGATCACCAGACAAACCAGCAGCACAGCGACCATCTCGGCAATGTTCAGCCCATAGCTCACATACATGGCCCCCATGAAATACCCCGGCTCTATCTCATACCGGTGGTGGCAGTGCGCACAGGTCTCATGCATCTGCGGCATTTTCATCAGCAGCACATTTCCTTTGGTCTCAAAGACCTCCCCTTTTCCACAAATCGGACATTTCTCCTGAAAAACTCCCTTAAGCCTGTTTTGCATTTCTCAAATGATTATCAGCAAAATTGATGGATAATTACCAATGATTGATTAAACTAAAGTTTCCAATATTTGCACAAAAGAGACATCCCCCCCCAATCATGAAAAGCATCAATGTACTGGACCTGACCGAATTTGAAAGCCACGGAGACCCGATAGCCTTTCACTGCAACACCTTCACCCGGCACCTGCAGGCGCACCATGGCGCCATCACGGTTCCGCACAAACACAACTTCTTCCTCATTGTGCTTTTCACCAGCGGTAGTGGCCTCCATGAAATTGACTTTGAAAAATATCGGGTAACACCCGGGAGTGTCTTCTTCCTCTCGCCCGGGCAAACGCACTACTGGGAGCTGTCTGACGACATTGAAGGGCTCATCTTCTTTCATTCTCAGGAATTCTTCGACCTGTCCTTTACCGATCGCTCTGTCTATGATTTTCCTTTCTTCTACTCTCAGCTGAACTCCGCAGTGCTGCAGCTGGATACCCCGGACACCCATAAAATGGCGGCCCGGTTCAATGAATTACTCACGGAGTACAGCGGCAAAAACACCTTCATGACCGCCCAGAAGCTCTCATCCCTGCTGAGCCTTACCTACATAGAGCTCAGTCGGCTATACCTGGCTCAGGGCCAAATGGAGGTTTCTAAAACAGGTGTGCACTCCGAGCATTTGCGCAAGCTGGAAAAATTGATAGAAGAAAACTTCCGTACCGAAAAGTCACCTGGGGCATATGCCAACATGCTGCACATGACAGTGCGTCATCTCAACAGACTGACCCAGGGATCGCTGAATAAATCACCGACACAACTCATCACCGAGCGCATACTCCTGGAGGCCAAGCGCATGCTGGTACACGGCACCTCCTCACTCTCGCAGATCTCCTATGATTTGGGATACGAGGATTACGCCTACTTTTCACGGCTTTTCAAAAAATGGACAAAGCTCACTCCTTCGGCTTTTGCTCAGCAGTACCAATCGGGCAGATCCAGAATACAGTAACTCAAAGTGAATAAACCACCTACACATCAGGCGCTCATAGTATCTTTGATCCATTGACCACATAAACTGCGGTATCCATCAGCGCTTCCATCCAAAACCACCGATTCATCCTTGACACCCCGGTAGATCAAATCACCGATCGCATCCTCTATCAGCATGTGAGCATGGACACCTCAGAGACCATCTCCGGTGGTAGTCTGTTTCCTTACGGCATCACGTTGAACGAGGCCTTTTTTGCTATTGAGGCCAACAACACTACCTTTTCCGTATCGGTGATCCAGCAGCAAAGCCAAACCATCCTCTTTTGCGAATGCGCTGAAAACACCGGCCAAATGTGCCTCCATCAAGCGAGAGCCCTCTCCGCCCTGACCAGGCAGGAGGATCTGCAGCTCTTCTTCAATAACCAGCTGCGGCATGCACGCCTCAAGCGAGTGGCTTATGACTATGGGTTGGAAAACGAGCCCGACCTGGATGAGTACTTCCGGCTGGAGCTCTATCAAAACCGTCTGGTGATCAACCCGGTGAATCCGGCACTCACTGCCGTCACCCATGAGCACCTGGCCGAGCTCAGAAACAGCATCCTCTCCCCGGAGCCTCCGCCAGCACCGGCCGCCAATTCTGAGGCTGAAACCGAATTCATTGTCCTCAGGCAACACAAATATTACAAAGGTCTGCAGGCAGAGCTTTGCGCGGCGCCCCATAACCAGCAAGGAAAAATAAAGGCTCCTATCCGCACCATCGACACGCAGGCAGCCATCTGGCATACCTCCAGTCCTGGGGACATTAAGTTTCTGATGGGCATCGGGCAGCTCAAGAACCGCACAGAGGAGCGTCTGGGCACACGGGACATCACTGCCCTGCGAGCGGTGATCCAAAACCCTGCGAACTACCCCATCTACTACCACCAGGCCAGCGCCTCAGAAAGCCTTTCGCCCAAATCATTGCTACCGATCAAAGTACGTCGGCTTCAGAAGGACATCACCCTGACGGTGAGCGAAAGCAAAGGAGTTTATGAAATCTCCGCCTCGGTATCGATCAATGGTGTGACGCATCAGGTAGCTGACCTGTCCCTCAGACTGCAATGCTTTCTGGTGATTGCTGAGGTCTGGTATTTCGTGGACAAGCTTCCCGTGCTCTCCATCGTGCAGCTACTCAAACAGAAGTCGGGCCGGATGCTCATCTACGCCTCGGCTTTCCGTGAGTTCAAGGCACAGTTTCTGGACAAGGTGGCCGATAAGATCCACATTGAGTACACCTTCATCGCAAAAGCTTCCCCTCGCCAGTTGGCAGCCAGCGAGTATGTCTCCGACACAGAAAAGATCATCTACCTTTCCGATTTTGGCAGCCATGTGATGATCATGCCGGTGATGCGCTACAACGACGTGGAGATACCCGTGAGAACCAAGCGTCAGGTGTTTGGCAAGGACGAAAACGGTGGCGAGTTTCTGGTAGACCGGGACACCCAGTCGGAAATAGAACTCACTGCCCTCCTCATCAAGCAGCACCCCGACTTCCGGGAGCAGCTGGAAAACGAACTGGATCACTTTTACCTCCACAAGCGACAATTTTTGAATGAAGACTGGTTTCTCCCTGCCTTTGAAGACTGGGGGCATGCCGGGATCAGAGTACTCGGATTCAATGAGCTGGAAGGCAACAAGGTCAACCCACACAAAGCCCGAATTGACATCAAAGTACTGAGCGGCCTCAACTGGTTCAACGCCACCATCAGTGCCCGCTTTGGCCGAAAGAAAGCTTCTGTCAAAAAGATCCAGGTGGCGGTGAAAAACAAAAGCAAGTACGTACAGCTGGACGATGGTACGATGGGCATACTGCCTCAGGAGTGGATAGAGAAGTTTGCGGCCTATTTCACCGCCGGAGACCTGAACGAGGAAGACATGATCAGCATCCCAAAAATCAACTTCTCCGACATAGAAGAGCTCTTTGATGAAGAAATGCTGGACGAAACCACCAAAAGGGACATCCGGCTGCTGAAGCAGAAAGTGGAAGACTTTACCAGTATTCAACCCGTACCAGTTCCCAAAACACTGCAAGGCACCCTGCGGACCTATCAGCAGGAAGGGTTAAACTGGCTGAACTTTCTGGACGAGTACAACTTTGGCGGGTGCCTCGCTGATGACATGGGACTGGGCAAATCCATTCAGATCATCGCTTTTGCACTCCTGCAAAAGGAGAAAACTCCCAACAGTACCAACCTGCTAGTGGTGCCCACTACGCTGATTTTCAACTGGCAGGCGGAGATCTCCCGGTTTGCACCCAGCCTATCGGTGTATACCCTTCAGGGTGCAGACCGAATAAAAGGGACCGATGGATTGGAAAAATTTGACATCATCCTGATCTCGTATAACACGCTGCTCACAGACATCAGCTACCTCCGTAATTTTGAGTTCAACTACATCTTTCTGGATGAATCGCAGCAAATCAAAAACCCTGAATCTCAGCGCTACAAGGCGGCACGGCTACTCCAGTCCCGTAACAAAGTGGTCATCACCGGCACACCCATCGAAAACAATACCTTCGATCTGTATAGTCAGTTCTCCTTTGCGTGTCCTGGCCTGTTTGGTAACAAACGGCACTTCAAAGAACTATACTCCGTGCCAATAGACCGCTTCAAAGACAGCCGACGAGCTAAGGAACTACAGCAAAAAATCAAACCCTTCCTGCTCAGAAGAACCAAACAGCAGGTGGCCAAAGAGCTTCCGAAAAAGACCGAAATGATTCTCTACTGCCCCATGGACACTGAGCAGCGGGAAACCTATAACGCCTATGAGAAGGAGTTTCGCGACTACATTTCGGTCACAGAGGCAGAAGAGTTGGAAAGGAATCCAATGCATGCCCTCAAAGGCCTCACCAAACTGCGCCAGATCTGCAACTCTACCAAGCTGCTGAAAAGTGACGAGATCCTGGGCAAAAAGACCTCCTCTAAGATCGATACGCTCATGGAGCAAATAGAAAACAACGCTCCTCATCATAAGATGCTGGTCTTCTCTCAGTTTGTTTCTATGCTAGAGCTGATCCGGGAGGAACTGGACGCCAGGGGGATTGGCTATGCCCTTCTCACTGGCAACACCAGGAATCGTGAGGCGGTTGTGGAGTCCTTTCAGCAAAATGAAGACATCCGGGTGTTTCTCATCAGCCTCAAGGCTGGCGGTACCGGCCTCAACCTGGTAGAAGCCAGCTATGTTTACCTGGTAGACCCCTGGTGGAATCCTGCTGTGGAAAACCAGGCCATCGATCGGGTACACAGGATCGGCCAGGAAAACAATGTGACCGCTATACGCCTCATCTGCCCTGATACCATTGAGCAAAAAATCTTACAGCTACAAACCACCAAGAAGCAACTCTCCGGGGAGCTCATTACAGAAGACAGTGCCTCAGCCAAGCTCTTGTCGAAAGCGGAGCTACTCAAGATGCTCTGAACAGAGAAAAATGATCACAATTTCTGGTCATTGCTAGGAGAACCGGGTTGGCTTGCCCAATTTCGCAGCACCAAAACGATGACTCAATGAACCTCAAAACACCCATCGGAAGATTAAGAGTACTGGCCATTCTGGAAGGTGTCAGCTTTCTGCTTTTTGCTATCACCATGCCATTGAAATATTGGTTTCAAATCCCCGAACCCAATTTATATGTAGGCATGACCCATGGCTGGCTGTTTATTCTTTACGTGCTGTTTTGTATTCAAAACATCTTCATTCATGGCTGGGGTTTCAAAGCTTCTGTACTTTCGCTGGGTGCGTCGTTGATTCCCTTTGGTACCTTCTATGCAGACGCCAAGATTTTCAAGCCTCAGCAAAAGATCACCGCCTGATTACTAAAACTTCCGCACAATCACCACTCCAACCACCACCAGCACAATGCCCAATACACGCATAGGGCTGATGGACTGCTGCTGAGCAACCAGCACGTTGAAGTGCTCCAAAAGCGCTGAAATGATGAGCTGACCAGCCACAACGAGTCCAAAGGTGAGGCCAGGGCCAAGCTGTGGGAAAGCCAGAATGATAACAGTCACATAAAAAGCACCAAGCACCCCACCTATCCAAACATAGCCGGGAGCGGATTTGATGCCCTCCCAGGACACCGACTGCTGAGTGAATAGAATATAGAGCAATAGCGCCACTGTGCCCACCACAAATGAGATAGTGGAAGCATGTACAGGGCTTTCTCCTGCCTTGCCTAGTTTAGTGTTGAGGCCTGCCTGTATTGGCAGGAAGGCTCCTGAGATAAAGGCCATAATGACCCACATGAGTTTATTCATTCAATGTCTGTATTTAACGTTTCTTTGAAAAGCCTAGGATCTTTGAGCTCCAGTGTGTGATTCAACTATCCCTGCGAACTGCAAGGTAAATACTATCCGCAGATAGATCATGAGGCCAAAAAGAAATCCGACAACATTACCAACCAAAACACGTCGTTTGATGTCTTTTATGCTCCACTAAAATATCTATGAAAACCATTCTACAGTTCGCACTCGCCGCCCTTCTTTTTGGATGCAACCCTTCAAGCGGCTCCAGAGAGATCTACTACGTCTCGAAAATCAGTCCGGAAAAGGACGGAAAGACCCTGCATCTGAAGGATCAGAATAACAATGAGTTCACTACGGTCATTAGCATCCCCAATGGGAACTACATTGAAGTAAACGAAGGAGACACGATAAGCATAGAAATAGAAAGTGTCATAGAAACATACCCCCCAATCCTCATCTCAAAGGACATTAAGGTATTGGAGTAGGTATTAATTAAATCGCTGAGATGATTAAATTGGTATTAGAAAACTGAAATAACACCTAATACTCGGAACCACCCTTTCATTTGGATCGTCACAAATCGGCACCCACCAACCTGCCAGTACTTCTCCCGGCTATCCCTACCTTTGCCCCATGAGCCACTACATTCCCATATCCAGGATCAAGCCTGATATCCAGATCACCACTGCACGAAGTGGTGGTCCGGGCGGCCAGCACGTGAATAAGGTGGAAACCAAAGTGATCCTGCGATTCAATGTTCTGGAGTCTGGACACCTGACGGAGGAAGAGAAATCGCGTTTAAAAGAAAAAATCGGAAGCCAGCTCACCAGCGATGGATCCCTCATCATCACAGCGGATAGTCATAAGTCGCAGCTGAAAAACAAAGAACTGGCCTTTAAAAAACTGGACAGGATACTGACCAAAGCCTTCTTTGTGCCCAAGCCCAGAAAGAAAACCAAACCGTCCAAATCGGCTATCAACAAGCGTATAAAAGCCAAAAAAGAACACAGTGAAAAGAAAAAATGGCGTGGGAAAATTTAGCCCCTACTCCTTCAAATTACCATTCTCTACATTCTCACGCAGCAAGTCTTCTGTGTACGCCCAAAGGCTATCTGATCCTTTGCGAATCCCTTGCACCTTTTCCAACACCCGACTAAGAGGAACGTCATACTCTGCCCAGGTGCCCCCCTGATTGGAAGCATTTTGCATGATCGGCTCCAACCTGTCCAAAGCCTTAGCGAAGCGCGCCTCGGGGGTTTCTCCAGCTTCAAATTCCTCCCAAAGCGCAATGAAATCCCGCATCTGATCCTCTGGGAGCAACCCGAAAATCCGTTTGGCTGCCTCCAACTCCACCTCCGTGTTCACATGACTCTGTGTGGTGTCATAAAGGAAAGTGTCCCCGGCATCTATCTCCACTATATCATGAATGAGCAACATCTTCATCACCTTGAACAGATCCACTTCCGTGGTGGCATGCTCTGCCAACACCATCGCCATCATGGCCAGGTGCCAGCTGTGCTCTGCATCATTTTCATGGCGCTGACTGTTGAAGAGCCTCGTTTTTCGCTGTATGTACTTGAGCTTGTCTATCTCCCTGATAAAGGCCAGCTGCTGTGTGAGTCTATCTGTATTCATTTGATTCGTAGATAATTTTCACCTGTTTACTTTTAGGCTTCACAAAAGAACCTCAACTTTCCCTAATAGTAAAGGACATTTGTCCCATAGATGATATGATCCGGGAAAATCCAGCCCTTCTCCAGTACCTTGCACAATTGCACCAGTCGAATGGACCTGTGACGGTTACCGATTTCCATCCCAAAACGGAAATCATCAGTCAGGAGAAAAATGTAAAGGCCGCCTTTGTGATCACTGCGGGTATCGCCAAGTGTTTTCATCGGGAGAATAACGGCAAGATCTTCGTTCAGGAGTTTTTCGGCCCTGGCGAACTCTTCGGAGAGATAGAACTGATCCATCAATCTCTCAGCTTTAGCAGCGTAGAGGCGATCACTCACCTATCAGCATTCAGGATGAATCAGGAACATTTTCATAAGCTGCTCCGTAGCGATCCCCGATTCAATACGCTCATCATGGAGACACTCGCCAACAAAGTCCGTTACAAAGCCCTCCGGCATGCCCACAACCAGTCACACCCTGCCGCCGATAACCTGCTTCGTCTGCAGCAGTCATTCCCCGACCTGTTTCACACCATCCCAAAACAGGACCTTTCTGACTATCTGGGCATCACACTCCGAAGCCTCAATCGCATTCTGAAGGGGATCGATCACTAAAGTCATCACCTTTTATTCAAATCGATTAATTTCGCCATTCACTAAATCCCGATACCCAAATTGTCTTTCGATCCTTATAAGATAGACCTGCCCATTACTGAAGTGATCGATGAAGTGAAGGCTCATCTCACTACTGATAACACCCTGATTGTGAATGCCCCGCCCGGAGCTGGTAAGAGTACTCTGCTGCCACTGACGCTGATGCAGGAGGAATGGCTCAAAGGTCAAAAAATACTGATGTTAGAACCCAGAAGGCTCGCTGCAAGAACGATCGCCAGCCGCATGTCTGAACTCATTGAGGATCAGGTGGGTAAAAGGGTTGGCTACCGGGTGAGGTTTGACAATAAAGTATCAGAAACCACCAAGATAGAAGTTCTTACAGAAGGGATCCTTACACGCATGATTCATGCAGACAATAGTCTGGAGGGGGTCGGACTGGTGATCTTTGATGAATTTCACGAACGCAGCATTCATGCAGACGTGGCACTGGCACTTTGCCGTGAGGCTCAACAGGTTATCCGCCCTGATTTGAGGATTATGATCATGTCTGCCACATTGGACATGCCTCAGCTCACCATGCTGCTCAAAGCTCCCTCTGTGGTCAGCAAGGGACGTCAATACCCCGTTGAGGTACAGTACGTTGGGGAGCAGGACCTGATGCTCCTGCCCGAGATGACCGCCCGCACCATCAGCAAAGCCACCAAAGAGCATTCGGGAGACGTGCTGGCATTTTTTCCCGGTGAAGGTGAAATCAGAAAATGTGAAGAACTCCTCAGAAAGGAGTTAAAAGGGTTAGCATTACATCCGCTCTATGGTCAGCTACCTCAGAGAAAACAGTTTGCAGCCATCATGCCCGATAAATCGGGCAAGCGCAAAGTGGTGATGGCCACTTCCATCGCGGAGACCAGCCTCACCATAGAGGGCATCAAAATAGTGGTGGACACTGGGTTTGGTCGTACCTCCAAATTTGACCCCAAGTCTGGACTCTCCAGACTGGAAACGGTACAGATCTCCAAAGACTCAGCCGACCAGCGCGCAGGACGGGCCGGAAGGCTTTCATCGGGTGTATGCTACCGCATGTGGTCTAAAGCCACACAAGCCAGACTGTCGGAGCACAGAAACCCCGAAATCATGGAAGCCGACCTGGCAGCACTGGTATTGGACATGGCTCAGTGGGGCATTATGGACATCAACCAACTTACCTGGCTCACACCTCCACCAAAAGGCGCTCTGGCACAGGCAAGTGAAACCCTTCATCAGCTCAATGCCCTGGAACACGGCCGCATCACGGCCCACGGAAAAAAGATCCACCAACTTCCCTGTCATCCACGAATCGCACACATGCTGCTGGAAGCCAAGGAGGCCGATATGCTCGAGCTGGCCACAGATGTGGCTGCTCTGCTGGAGGAGCGTGACCCGCTTGGGCGTGAAGCTGGCATCGACATTAATCTAAGGATAGAAACACTGCGACGGTTCCGTGATGAGAACCGCCTTGGTCGGAAGTTCGCGAGAATAGAAAAGGTAGCAGAATCCTATCGCCGCATGTTTGATATTGAAGTGGACAATGGCCCGGTAGACCCCTTCGAAACGGGACTCATCCTGTCACATGCCTACCCGGAAAGAATTGCTTTTGCTCGCCCGGGTAACAATGCACAGTTTCAGCTTTCCAATGGAAAATATGCCATGGCCGGGCACAAGGATGATCTGGCGCATGAGCCATGGCTCTCTATTGCGCACATGGATGCCCGGGATGGCATGGGCAAAATCTTCATGGCCTCACCGCTCAATCCCCGCGATCTGGCTCCATTGGTGAAGGAGCGCGAAGTAATTACCTGGGATACCAAAAGAGGCGGGTTGATTGCCACGAAAGACCTGAGAATTGGCAGTATCATTCTCCAATCTAAACCACTCCCCGATCCTGACGAATCTCATCTGGTGCAGGCCATCTCTGAAGCGCTCAAAAAAGAAGGGGGCCATCTGCTGGATTTCAACGAAAGCGTGCAGCAATGGCAAAATCGGGTGCTGTCATTAAGAAAATGGAATCCACAGGGCAACTGGCCCGATGTAAGCACACCTACCCTCCTCATGAACAATGGTGAATGGTTAACTCCTTATCTGGATCAGGTGAAGAAACCCGAAGACCTGAAAAAGATAGATCTGACAAAAGTACTCCACCACAGCCTGAGCTGGGAGCTGCAAGAGCTCCTGACCCGGCTGGCTCCTGAAAAAATAGAGGTTCCCAGTGGTTCTTACGTCTCCCTTCAGTACAGGGCCGATGGTGAGCCTCCCATATTGGCCGTGCGTCTTCAGGAAGTGTTCGGTCTGGCAGACACACCCAAGGTAAACGGTGGTAAAAATGGGGTACTTATGCACCTGCTTTCTCCCGGCTATAAGCCCGTACAGATTACCGCTGACCTGCGCAGCTTTTGGGACAACGCCTATTTTGAAGTGAAAAAAGACCTGAAAAGAAGATACCCCAAACACTCCTGGCCGGATGACCCGTGGAGTGCGGAGGCAGTGAGTGGAGTCAAGCGGAAAAGCTAATTGGGCTTCAAGACCCCTCCGGCTCCCCCTTTTATGGTATTTTGAAAGGATAGTATTGATTCATTGCCCAAAAAGTGGTTACTTCATGCCTGTAAACAACGCTATGCTCCAAGAATTACAAATCAGGAAACTGGAACACCTCTTTCGCATCATTGACTTTGATCACAATGGTCTCCTACAAAAATCCGATTTTCAAAGCATTGCAGACAATGTAGCCATTTTCACAGGGATCATTGAAGATGATGACCATGACAACCTGCTACGGGAAGAAGGCAATATGATTTGGGGCTTTATTCAGGCCTACTTTCAGCAGCCAAACCTCCAAAACATTGACTCCAAACAGTGGATTGAATTTATGGAAAACTTCTTCTTTGGGGCAGATGACGAGGTATTGGATCAAAACATCACATTGATTGTCAACCGCCTGCAGAGTGTATTTGATAAAAACAAAGATCAGCTCATCTCCCGTCTTGAGTTTATGAGCATTTTTGTGTCCTTCCGGGTGGAAGTTCGCTTTGCCAATCAGTGCTTCAAAGCCATGGACTTAAATGGTGATGGATTTATCAGTACTGATGAGCTGGTGCATGCGGCTATGGATTTTTTCAAGAGTAACGATCCTGATGCGCTCGGCAATAAACTATTTGGTGAGCTTGGCTCCTCCCATTTCCAAAGCGTGAAAGTTCAGTATTAACCAAAAAAAAGACCACCAATCTGGCGGTCTTTTTCCTCAATCAATTGATAAGAAATATTTACTTTTTGACAGCCGGAAGTTTAGCTTTTACTTCTATGGAATACAGCCTGCCGGTAAATGGTGCTGCTGTGAATTCCCTGAATTCTGAATCGAACAGGTTGGTCACCTGACCAGCTACCTGGAAGATATCATTGATTTTATATCCCAATCCCAGGTCTACATTGACAAAACCTCCCAGCGGACCATAGTTCCATGTATCTGTGCTTCTGGCATTCTCCCTGATCGGAGTACCCCTCCAATTCAAATCCTGGGTTTTGGCAGCAATCTGGTAGCTGGAGAAGTAGTCATACTCCTGTACCCATCTCATATATACATTTCCAAAAAGTTTATCACCTCTGAAGTAAAGTCCGGTTCCAAACTTATGCTTCGGTGCGTTGACGAGGATGTCCAGTTTATTCACTACACCGTCCTTGTTGAAGTCATTGTTTTCAAGGTCATCTTCATCCACACTATAGTCGAAATAGGAATAGTTGAATGTCCAGTTGATCTTGTCATTAAGGTATACGTTGGTTCCGATATCAAACCCGTAGGTATCTACCCGACCAAAATTGACATAAGACGCTACCAGGCCACCGTAGGCTCCATAACCACTCTGTACCTCACTCATAGGCGTATCTCCACGATGAGTAGCTACACCCACCACTGTGGCTGGTGACAGGAAGTCCTCAGAGATGTTGTAGTAAGCATTGGCATCCAAAAAGAATCGCTGCGGTACCAGCTCACCTTTGTAACCAATCTCGAAAGTCTGGATCTTCTCCACAGTTTGCTTATCCACTTTTGAGCCATCAGTCAGGGTGAATCCTTCCGCATTTCCAAGAATAAGCCCTGCAAACAGATCACCATACATGTTCAAAATAGTTGGAGTAGCTATCCCTTTACCATAAGTAAGTCTAAAGGCTCCATTTCCGGCGCTGTATACCAGACCTGCCTTGGGAATAAAGTTGAAACCGTATACTTCATGATTATCTCCACGGAAAGCAGCCACGGCTTTGAAAGCTTCTGTAAACTGATAATCCAGCTGCCCGTATACTCCTATCTGATTGATGATGATTGGATCTTTTCCACCATTATCGAGCAAGTAGGTGCCGTTACTATTCGCATTATCCCTTTGCCACTGTGAGCCCACTACCACTTTGGCTTTGCCAAAAGTATCATGATACTGCACTTCAGCATTCCATCTTTTGGAGTCATCGGCAAAGGTGGCCCCATTACCCAGTGAGCTTTTCTCCGCTTCGGCTTCAGTGGCTCCTCCATCTATAGCTGCGTAGTAATTTTTGGTACGCTGATCAATAGCGTAGGTATCTTCAGTAGAGCTGGTGGTGTTGTAAACCTGCGCAAAGAACTTGTCCGAGACATATCTCAGGTGAAAGTAATTCATCTTCCAATCCTTGATCTGATTTCGTCCTACGTTGGTTGGAGACAGGTAGGTACTGTTACTCCCGCCCCAGCTAAAAATAAGGTCCGAATTATCAGTGACGCTATAGTAAAGAGCTGCCTCTGCTCTCAGAAATTCAATGTCATTATCAAGCTTGTACTCTTCATATCCTTCTTTCACACCATCGGCGTTTCTGTCTATGTATACTGAGTCCATAAATTCAAACTCTTCCGCTTTGGTATACTCACCACTTACCTTGAATGACAGCTTATCATTGAGCACCTGAGCATGTCGCACCCTGGCAGAGAGCATGCTCTGGTTCCCAACACCCAACGCCACGGTGGTACCCGCAGAGGACCTGGGATCCTTAGTGATGGTATGTACTAATCCATTGTGAGCATTGGGTCCATAAAGTGCTGCATTTGGACCCAAGATCACCTCTACCTGCTCAATATCCTCCTTGATCTGAGTGGTGAGAGGTCCCATAGGTAATCCTGTGGCGATAAGCGTGGAGAATCGACCATCGTTTACCTGCAGGTTCTTGGAATTGAAGTTACTATTGAAACCACGGATATTAATCCCCGTTCCCACTACTCCGGCTCTCAAATAGTCGACCCCTTTCATCCTAGAGAGTAGTTCTCCTGGATTAAAAGAAGGTAGCTCATCAAGGCTTTTACTGGAAATAATCTCTATGGTAGCTGGTGTCTGTGTGATCTTCTCTGGTTGGCGGGATCCGGAGATCACCACCTGATCGAATGAGAAAATAGACTCAGCCAGACCAATGCTCCCCAGGTCAACATCAGCACCTGACACGTTCACTGACCGTGAAAGCTCCTCATATCCTACAAAGGATACCTTAATGATATATGAGCCATCGGCCACCCCTGATATTTCAAATGATCCGTCGACATTGGTAGTCGCTCCCTTAGACGTGCCGCTCAATATAGCCGACGCCCCTATTAAGGCCTCTCCTGATTTTGCGTCGATCACCTTTCCGCTCACGACATTTTGGGCGAATGACTCAAAACACAAGAAGAAAAGACTTGCGATTAAGATGGTATAAGTTTTTTTCATTTTTTAAGTTTTTAGGTTGTTTGATTAAATCCTGTTCAATAAACATAGAAAAGTGCCCAACAAGAATGTGAATATCGTAATTATAAAAGGTAATGACTTTTGGTGCGCAAAAACCAGTAAATTCACATAAATCACTATATATCAACAATATACGATCATAAAAACATACCCTGACTTTCCAAATACCAAAAAAGCCCCGAATCGGGTTATTTATAGAACTTGCCAGTTTGAATGAATCTTTTATGACCTGCGGTCATAGAATCCTTCTCCAATGGAAAAAATAACCAGCACCGTAATGATACAATTTGATTAAACACTTCCCGAAGATGTTTGGTGAGTATCTCCACTAAAAGCGATTAAAATAAGTCGGGAATCAAGAAGTTGAATTTTAATTACTTCTGATATAGCCGGGTTCTGGCCATGATAACCGTCCTCGGGATGTAGGATTCGAGTTCGGACAATACCTGATTGAGAATAAAGGATTTGTGTGGATTGGCCACATGCTCTTGGGAGAAATCTACGATAGATTCAACCAATTCCTTGGCTTCCAGGCGACCTACCTTGAGCAGGGCGATCTCATAATACCATCGGATGGTGGGTAGATAAATAGATTTGTTACTGTCCTCTTCGTCTTTGGCAATAAGATTATAGCGCTTGAACACCTGCAGGATCTTATCATATTTTTCCTGCTTGATCAGGCCCTGGATATAAGCCGTAAAAAAAGAGTACCAACGCTCCTTGAGAATCTCATCTTTGTAGATCCTCAGGAAACTATCCGCCAACATCTCTCCGCGCTGCGGTTGATTGTTAAGATTGAGGCATTTGATATAGAAAGAGATGAAGCCAATCTTATGGTAAAAATTGGAGGACTTCTGAACTTCCGAGAAGGACTCTTTCAATAGATTCAGCGCCTCTTCTATTTTACCCCTACGAATGAGAATGGAGCTGAAATTACTCAGGTACTGCACATGATCAGCGTTCTTCTGACGGATAGACAGGTAACCGTATTCTTCAGCCTGCTGCAGTACATCAAACTTGGAGTGAAGCATCAGCCGGTTGGCATAGTAGTTATACAAGATCCTGCGAGTATAAAAAATGCCTCTAGCCAGCAGCTCGTCCAACCTGTCGTAGACCTCTTTCAGTTTTTCAAACTCCCGACTATTGAAATAAAGGAAAGTAAGCCGAACTACCGCCATGTAACGATTGAACCCATCCAGATTTTCATTTCTGAATAACGAAAGCAGCCAGTCTTCCCACTGTTTGGAGTCCCCCTTTTTGAGGTTAAACTGCTCGATAATATCCACTGTCGCCTGATGTAGCTTTTGATTTACCTCCTTGGAGTAATCATAGTCAGCCTTATATTTCTCTATGAAATCATTGACCTCCTGATAGTCCTTGTGTCTGAGGCGAATGAGCAGATAATGCCGGTAATTCTGCACCAATTCGTAAAATTTCATGAAGTTATGAACCGGGTGCTCGTAATTTTTGATTCGCTTCAAAAGGACCTTTTCCTCCTCATGACTAATGGCATCGGTAATAACCTTGCGGTCCATGTCATTGACCCATTCGAAGTAGCTATCAACATCAATGTTATCCAGGCGCTTCTGGATCCAATCCATCAGGCTGGAGTATTTGCGCTTGTCAATTTTGGTATTAAAGGGCATCTTATTCTGCTGGCCGTGAGCATTGGCACTCACGCGCTTCAGAATTTCCTCTTTCTCGGCATCTTCAAACTGCTGAATACTGGTGAGGTAGTCTGCCTCGTGAGGCAGAATCTCCGCAGCAAAGGCCGTGAATTTCTTGAGTTTGGTCTTCAATGGGTTGTTGGCTAGTTGGTCAGAAAACTATCCACAATTTCGTTAATCTCGGCAGGTTTATCAAAAGATATAAAATGACCGCATGCCGGAACATACTTGAGTACCACCTTGGGAATTTTTGAAGCACCGGATTCCGCCACCTTTTTAGTGGTCAGGTCGGGGTTCAGGTAGCGATTGGGAATGAGGGCATCTTCCTCCCCATATACCACCAATGTTTTCTGCCTGATCTCTCCTAATCGATCAGCAATGGGTTGATTCAGCATCCCATGCACACCTCTCGCTACAGATTGGCAATAGCGCTCAAAGTCACTGGCCTCCATCATATTGATCCTGTCCTGGATCATGAACTCCACCGATTCGGGCATTTGATAGAAGTTCAGCGCCCAGCTGGCGCGAATCTGCGCCTCAGTGGCGTTCAGAAAAGTTTCCGTGACAGCTGTCGCTTTCAGAAGACTGGCATGCTCAGGGCTGAATGTCTCGAAACCAGCCGGTGCCAAAAGAATGAGCTTTTCAAACTGATTCGGAAAATCCAACACGGTGGTCACGGCTACCTGTGCGCCCATACTGTGCCCTACCAGTACCACATCTTCCAACCCAAGTGAGTCGATCAACTGACCAACCACTCCGGCATAATAGCTCATGGTGGCCGGATAATCACCTTTGGAGGATCGGCCATACCCCGGCAGATCAATGGCGACACATCGGTATTGGCTCCGAAAATGATCTACCATAGGATACCATGACGGGATATAGGTAGCCAAACCATGTATAAACACTAAGGTTTGATCTCCTTGTCCCTCATCAATATAAGCAACTTCTGTCTCCCAATTGATCGACAGATACTGCACGGGGTACTTGTAGGTAGCTATCATTTCGCTCACATTAGTGGAGTTTTGCCCATGTGTCAAAAAGGGCAGTATCACGGTAAAACAAATGGCTAGTATTTTTCTAAACTGACACATAATTGCTAGGCTAAATTTTTTCGATCTATTTTTCCGCTTCCATTTTTGGGCAACTCGTCCAACACCTCAAAATGTCTGGGTACCTTAAATTTGGCCAGGTGATTGGCACAATGTTCCCTCAGCAACGACTCAGAAAATGAGCAGCCTGGTTTCATCGTCACAAAAGCTTTTCCCACTTCACCCCATTTGGCATCCTTCACTCCTATCACTGCCGCTTCATCCACACCATACACCGCTCTCAACACCCGCTCAATCTCTGCTGGATAGACATTCTCACCACCGGAAATGAACATACACTTCTTGCGATCCACCACGTACAAGTAACCATCATTATCCTCCTTCACCAGATCACCGGTATGGAACCACCCTTCCACAATCGCCTTTTGACTGGCTTCCTCATTTCTCCAGTAGCCTGGGGTGACCATTGGTCCTTTCAGACAAAACTCTCCTACTTCATTAGGTTCAACTCTGCGTCCCTGCTCATCCACTATCTTATATTCCACATAGAAATTGGGCTTCCCTATCGAACCGATCTTCTGCTCTGCATCATCCTGATGGAGGGAGGTTAGATTCGGCCCCACCTCTGTCAGTCCATAACCCTGTCGGATTTTCACACCTTTTCGATGCCAGGTATCAATCACCTCAAGCGGCAAGGCTTCTCCACCCACTATGAAGTATCGCATGGCATCCAAACTCACCGATTTGAACCTTTCACTGTCAGCCATCATCTTGAGCATGGTAGGTACGCCCATGAAGAGGTTGGATTTTTCCTGCTCCATCAACTCCAGTAAAAAATCAGGATCAAACTTATTCATGAGCCCTATGGTCGCTCCACGATGTAGCATTGGTGTCACCAGGACATTCCATCCCCCCGTATGAAAAGGAGGCATACAATTGATTGTGAGGTCGGAAGGAGTGATTTCCAGACTTTGGCTCGTGTTGAGGCTATTCCAGAGGAGCATTTTGTGAGAGTAGATAGCTCCTTTCGGGAAACCCGTAGAACCCGAGGTATACAGAATAAACGCCGGGTGATCCTCCTCCAGCTCCACTGCCTCAAATCTTTGGTACTCAGAATTGTTCAGTTGAGAAAACAGATCATCCAGCCATAGCACTTCTATGTTGGACTTTAAGGAGGATACCAGGTCTTCAAACTTTCGCTCCGCAATCAAAAACCTCGGCTCACTATCCGAAATGAGATAGTCAATTTCACTCACTGAGAGTCTAAAGTTGACCGGAACCAGTGTTATACCGGTTTTTTGAGTCATGGAAAACAACGCCACGTACTCAATGCTATGCTCAGCCAGCACCATTAAGCGCTCTCCCTTTCCTACCTTCAGGTCATGCACTAAATAATGAGCGAGCGAATTAGCCTGATTATTCAGCTCCTGATAGGTTAGGCTCCTGGCAGGTCGGTATTCTTTCACTGCCACCTTGTTGGGTGTGTATTCTGCCCATTTCGATGCCCAATCCTTTCTATACATGATTTTGAGAAGGTTTTAGATAAAGATGCATAGATAACCCAACAATCAGTGAAACGATCAAAGCGGCTGTACTGGCAATTGCAGGGTTGTTGACGGTCTCCTTCATATAAGGTAAAAAGCGACCATAATACACTGTGAAATGAACCAGAAAGGCCACAATAGAGGATGTAAAAACGGTTTTCAATCTTACGTCTTTGAGAAACATCCCAAACAGAACAGGAACAAATGCCGATGAAAAGTAGGCGTATACGCCATTCTGTGCAAAAATCCCCACACTGAGATTGGGCGATTTCAACTGCTGATAAGAGAGCACAAAGCTGATAATGGCCAAAAACACAATCATGAGCTTATTGACCAGAATCTCCTGCTTGTCCCTTTTGACGGGATCATATATTTTACCAAACAGAGGGTTGAACAAATCCGCTGTAAGTGTGGCACTCAGCGACTGAATGAGCCCCTCCAATGTGGACAGCCCGGCTGAGATCAGCCCCAGCACTACCAAAATGGTCACGTAGACAGAAAACTCACTAACCACATAAGCGGAAACAATACCATCCATGGGGATGGGCATGCCATTGACCGTGAGATCCGGAAAATGAAGTCTGGCGAAAAGGCCAACAAACACCACCTGAAAAAAGACCAACAACACCAATATACCGACAATCAGGTACCTATTGACATCCTTTTCATCCTTAAGTAACAGCGACTTGGTGATAATATGAGGCTGACATACAATAGCAATACCGATCACGGCCTGGCAAAATATGATTTCGAAAAAGTCTCTGAAAAGAAAGCTGTCAGGATTCGTCAGGCTGGCATAGTGAGGCCCTATGGACTCCAGCTTTTTCACAAAACCCCCCATCCCATTTTGAAAATATTCCATCCCTGAAAAGAGCAATATCACGGCCACTACCAACATCAGAGTGGCCTGTATGGCATTGGTATACACCATGGAGTTGGCTCCCCCAAACATCATATAACCAAACACGAACACTATCACCGATAGCAGTACTATCACCGGTTCGACATTGAGGGTGCTGGCGAGTACCTGAGTTAACCCTACACAGATGAGCACAATGAAAGTGACCAGAAGCAGCGAGATGAAGGCAAAGAAAATGGCGTAGTTCTGACTTTGATACATTTTGCCTATCCACTGTGCCATGGTAAGTGCTTTCACGTGGCTCCCGGATTTTCTGAATTTCTTGGTCAGTAAAATCAGTGAACAAAAGATAGCCAGTGGCATCACAATCCCGAAGGACAAGACGCCACTTAATCCATACAGTGCTATAAATCCGGGATTGATAATGAAAGTGGCAGCGCTGGTCATAGAGGCAGCCAGGGCCAATCCCACTGCCAGGGGTGAAAAACTAATGCTGCCGATCGCATAATCACTCATGCTCTTGACCTTCAAAGCTCCCCTGATCACAAAAAAGAGGATGACGAGCATGTAAAGAATCACTACGATCCAGGTTGCAAAGATCTGTTCTGAAGAAGCCAGGTTATTCATTGATCAATTTTTGGGTTGAGGTACAAGTTAGTAACGAATGGCTGCCGCTGCGAACGCCAATCCACCTCCTGAGCCTATAAAAAGCAAAAGATCGCCTTTTTTTAGTTTTCCTTGCAAGTGAGCATCATGCAAGGCCATGGGTATACATGCGGATCCGGTGTAGCCAAATTTGTCCATAACCATGTGGGCCTTATCCCTACTTACGCCCAGATTGTCCATGGTCTCATTGATTGAGTTGAAATTGAGCTGTGTGATGAAGTAGTGATCCACCTCATTGGGAACCACCCCTATTCGCTCACAGATATCCCGGGCCATTTCTGTCCACATCTTAGGATTCAACTCCTTCGGAAATTTATGAACAAACTTGAGCTGATGGTCATGATTCTTCAGGACCGTTTCGGTGACGGGCTGGTGAGTAGCTCCGGCATATATTCCCATCCAGCCATTGTATTGACCCTCCGTTTTAAGATCACTCGCCAGAAAGCCCTTGCCCGCCTCAGTGGTGGCTGACATGACCACCGCTCCTGCTCCATCCGCGAAAAGCGTTACCGTTTTTTTATCATGCTTATTGAGGTACTTGCTCATGGCATATCCGCCTATGACCAGGATGTGCTGGTAGCGCTCATCCGCTGCAATGTATTTCGCAGCTACGTCCATGGCAGTCACAAACCCCGCACATGCGGTATTCAGATCGAAAGTCCCGGCATTCTTCAATCCCAGCCTATCCTGAATAACAGAAGCCGTAGATGGAGAAACATACTCGGGAGTGTCTGTAGATAATATCACCAGATCGATGTCCTCCGGCACCAATCCTGCCTCGCTGATGGCCTGGCGAGCCGCCTCTTCACAGAGGTCAGCCACTGACTCATCATCTTTGCACCACCTTCTGGTGGTAATGTTGACATTTTGTCTCAGCCATGTGTCCACGTCCTCGCCAAGTAGGGTGTTAAAATAGCTGTTGGGGATCTCCTGTTCTGGGGCATAGGAGCCTATTCCGGTTATTGTTGCTTTTCTCATGAATCTGGTCTTAAATCGTTACTGCTCCATCTACACTGATTACCGCTCCGCTTATGAATGAAGCATCTTCTGAGGCTAGAAAGGCATATGCATTAGCTATGTCTTCTGGGGTACCTAACCTTCCGAGGGGTGTTTTACTTGTCATCATTTCTATCACTTTTTCTGGCATTGCTTTCACCATATCTGTGGCAATAAAACCTGGGGCAACCGCATTGACGGTAATGGAGTATTTACCTAGCTCTTTGGCGAGTGTCTTGGTCATACCTATTACTCCGGACTTGGTGGCAGCGTAATTAGTCTGGCCAAAATTCCCGTACAAACCAACCACCGAGGAGGTATTAATGATTCGCCCATAAGCCTTTTCAATCATAAAAGGGCTCACCGCCTTCACGCAATTAAATACACCGGAGAGGTTAATGTTCAGTACCTGGCTCCATTGCTCAAAGGTCATTTTACGAATGGTCGCGTCCCGTGTGATCCCAGCATTGTTGATGAGGATATCAATCCGCCCGAACTGCGCAATGGCCTCTTGTGCTGCAGCTTCTGTTTCCTCCGGATCAGCTGTATTGACCTTTCGGAAACTCACCTGATGACCATCCTTGCTCAACGTCACTGCCAACTCCTTTCCGGCAGCCTCGTTCACATCCCAAATCACCACTATGGCTCCTTCCTGCACGTATTTCTCCACTGCTGCCCGGCCAATACCCGCGGCGCCTCCTGTTATAATGGCTACTCTATTCTTTAATTTGCTCATGTATATCTCTTGGTTATTTAATGAATGGCTTATGATCAACTCATCACTTAGCCATTCCATTTAGAAATTTTTAAAATTGATTGGCTAAAAATACCATTTTGAAAATCTGCACCAGAATGGAGTTTCATTAAACATCTCTGGACTTTTGAAGATATTCACTTACATGAAACACCTATCTAACTGTTAATAAGATACTTAATAGCCAATAAAGTAGCCACGACTTTTAAAACAGTGATTCGAGGCGACTGAATGCTCATTAGCACATTTTCAAAGGACCTGGATAAAAGTCCAGAATTCAATAATATCAGTAAAATCGTCCATAGAGTATCAATGAGGACAAAAATGAGCTATCCAACAGCCAGATTTGTCCAGTTCCATACGAATAGTCATACCATCCAAATTCCAACCAGAGATACTTTTATCCATACTTCTCCGTCAATTTTACCTAAAAAACGATCATGACTTTTACCACCTCAGACCTTTGGGATGTTCATGGCGATGCGCTGGCATGTGCCGAGCCGGTTTTTAATAGCTACGGGATGGTCCAGTCCTTCCATGGGCAAATAGTGACTCTGAAGCTGTTTGAAGACAATAGCCTCGTCAGAGAATTATTGAAAACCAATGGCCAGGGAAAGGTTCTCTGTGTTGATGGTGGTGGCTCCACAAGGTGCGCTTTGGTTGGAGATTTGCTTGCTCAGCTCGCTTTAGACAACCAATGGTCGGGGTTAATCATTTACGGGAGCATCAGGGATAGTGCTCAAATTGGGCGAATGCCGATTGGAATCAAAGCACTTAATACCTGCCCCGTGAAAAGCATCAAAAGAAACGAAGGACAGATTAACATCCCCTTAAACTTTGCTGGAGTGAATTTCACTCCCGGACAGTATGTGCACAGCGATGCAGATGGAATTATCGTAAGCGAGCAGCCATTATTGTGACGCAAATTATGATTTACACAAAAAACACTCAATTCAGTCGATAAAATTTCAAAAACACATTTACACACTCCACATAGTCGACATGTCATTTTTTGAGTAACAATTTGCAATCACTCAAAATACATCGGCATTTGATTGGAAAATGAGGCGCGGCTTTCCGAAAAGTCAACCTTGTCTTTTTTCATCAAATCATAATTTTCATGGGTATAAATTGAAAACTTGGTAAAATCATTAACCAAAAAACCAACCCAATGAAAAAATTATTCCTTTCCATCATGATGGGCGTATTCTTCCTGTCTGCCCAGTCACAGCTCTCACTTGTCTCCAACTTTGGATCGAATCCGGGAAATCTGAGCATGTACAGGTACACACCAGCGAATATGCCGGCAAATGCTCCATTGGTGCTGGTGCTACATGGCTGTACACAATCAGCGAGTACATACGCTTCCGAAAGCGACTGGAACAGTCTGGCCGATACCTATAAGTTTCACCTGATCTATGCCGAACAAAAAAGTGGCAATAACTCCTCCAAATGTTTCAACTGGTTTGAAACTGGTGATATCAACCGGGGATCTGGTGAGGCGGCCTCCCTCAAAAACATGACTGATTACATGAAAAACAACTACTCTATTGATAACAGTCGGGTATTTGTTACGGGGTTTTCAGCGGGTGGTGCCATGACCACCGTGATGCTGGCGGCATATCCTGATGTATTTAGCGCTGGAGCGGTAATGTCAGGCCTGCCTTACAAAGTAGCCACCAGCAGTAATTCAGCTTTTCAGGCGATGTACGGAAATGTCAACCAAACGCCCACTCAGCTTGGAAACAGCGTACGAAATGCCTCCAGCCATACCGGACCCTGGCCTACGGTTGGCGTTTTTCATGGTACTTCTGATTACACCGTGTATTACATGAATCAAAATGAAATCATGGAGCAATGGACCAACGTACACGGCACAGATCAAACAGCCGATGCGGAAAATGGTGCCTTTCAGGGCAATAGTGTAGTGAGCAGAAAAGAATACAGAGATGGCTCAGGCAACCCTGTAGTAGTCACCTATAGTCTCAGCGGTATGGGACATGCCATTGCCATCGATCCGGGCAGCGGAGAAACTCAGGGTGGCAATACAGGCTCGTATGCTTCTGACGTCAACTTCTTCTCTTCTTACTGGTCTGCTGAGTTCTTTGGCATTACAGGGGCTCCACCGGTCTCACTATCTCCTCCCACCAACGTATCAGCCACTGCCGTTTCATCTTCTCAGATTAATCTCTCCTGGACGGACAATGAATCGACGGAAAGTGCCTACCTGGTTAAACGCTCCAGTTCTTCTGGTGGCACTTACAGCACCATTGCCACACTGGCTCCCAATACCACCTCATACTCCAATACTGCCCTGGCTGCCTCCACTACCTATTATTACAAGATTGTGGTGCAGGATGCCAACAGCAATACAGCCAGCAGTGGAATCGTAAGTGCTACTACTTCATCAGGGGGCTCCTCTAACCCTCCGGCAGCTCCATCAGGGCTTGCAACTACGAGCATTACCACTTCGAGCATTGGTCTTTCGTGGCAGGATAACTCGTCAGACGAAAATAACTTTGTAGTAGAACGCTCCACTAACGGATCATCCTATTCGGTAATCGCCACACTCAGCGCTAATAGCACCAGCTACTCAAATACAGGGTTAACCCCATCAAGCACCTATTACTACAGAGTAAAGGCACAAAACTCCTATGGCTCCTCAGGCTATACCTCAGCTGTGAGTGCTACCACAAGCGGAACAGCTACCGTGGTGACTATAGAACAACTTACAGGAACGGGTATATTCACCTATGGAAATGCGCACCATATGGGGCAGTCCTTCACGGCCATAGCCGACGGTCAGATCATCGAAATTGAAGCAAACCTCGTCTACGCCATTAGTGGATCCACCCTGAAGATTTTTAGTGGTAACACCACCACCGGCACCCCAATCTATCAACAATCCGGCGTGAGCAAAGGAAGTGGATGGCAAACCATCACATTGAGTCAACCAGTGTCGGTATCTAACAACTCGGTTTATACCTTTCAATTGACCAATGCTTCTATCAAATATGCATATTCCAATGTATACAGTGGCGGAAATCTCTGGTATGACGATATCTCCTATTCACCTTTTGACGTTGGATTTATTGTCTCCATCAGCACGGGGTCTTCCTCCCGACTGGCTGCTGAAGGCATTACACCCGAATCAAATCAAGTTGGCTTCAGGGTGTTTCCCAACCCTGCTTCCGAACTCCTCCATGTAACCTCTGATCTAGATGATCTACCTGGGGTCATTGAAATCTACTCCCTTTCCGGAAAGGTCATTTATCAAAAAGCCATGGCAGGCAAAATAGATGAACGAATCCACCTAAGTGAATGGACACCCGGAATCTATACTGTGGTATTACAAACTGGTCATCAGCGCCTCACACATAAATTAATCATACACTAGTGACCATTTTACCGGGGACAGCAGCTCTGCTGCTGTCCCCGGTATTTTATCAGGATATGACCTTCTCAATCACCATGGCTGAAGCTCCTCCACCGCCATTGCAGATGCCAGCCACGCCTATGTGGCCATTCTTATCACTCAGTACAGAGCTAAGAGTGGTGAGGATTCTACTTCCCGAACACCCCAGCGGATGCCCTAAGGCCACCGCACCACCAAAGACATTCACTTTGTCTTCATCCAGGCCGAGCAGTTCCATATTGGCCAGTGCCACAGCTGCAAAAGCCTCATTGATTTCATAATAATCAACATAGCTCTTCTCAATCCCGGCCATTTTCAAAGCTTTGGGAATAGCCAATGAAGGTGAGGTGGTAAACCAAAGAGGGTCCTGAGCAGCATCAGCATATCCAAGAATTTTAGCTTCAGGTTTCAATCCATACTCCTTCATTTTTCGCTTGCTGATCAAAATGACAGCAGATGCGCCATCATTAATGTTAGAGGCGTTGGCCGCTGTGACGGTACCTTCTTTTGAAAAGACAGGATTCAGCGCAGGAATCTTGTCAAAATTCACATTACTGAATTCTTCGTCCTCTGTAATCACCAGAGGATTACCCTTCCTTTGTGGAATCTCCACCGGAACAATTTCATTCTTGAATTTTCCCTCAAGGGTGGCAGACTCTACCCTCTTATAAGACCGTACGGTGTATTCATCCTGAGCTTCCCTACTGATCTTCATCTCTCTGGCGGTATAATCTGCACAGTTGCCCATTGCGAAATTGTTGTACGCTTCCCAAAGGCCATCATGCTGTAATCCATCTACCAGAGTACCATGACCATATTTGTAACCAAACCTGGCCCTGGGGACATAATATGGGACATTAGACATACTCTCCATACCGCCGGCCACTACCACATCGGCCTGCCCCAAAGCAATGGACTGAGCTCCAAGCATTATGGCTTTCAGACCGGAGGAACAAACCTTATTGACAGTGGTACATGGTACATTCACATCTAATCCGGCTTTCAGCGCTGCCTGCCTCGCAGGGGCCTGACCAAGGTTCGACGAAATCACGTTTCCCATGAACACTTCCTGAATCTCGGAGGACTCCAGGCCAGACTTTTTCAGTGCATCTTTAATGGCTAAGGCCCCCAACTCCACGGCTGAAAGACTCGATAAAACACCTCCAAAACTGCCAATAGGAGTTCTGGAAAGGGATAAAATATATACTTCTTGCATTTTGGATTATGGTTATTTCTGACGAAAGGTAAATAACCATCGAAGCGAATTCTTCGGGAAACGAATTTTTAGGGGGTGGACTATTTAACAGATCACAACACTATTTTACTCCCAATTTCCAAAAATCCAATTCCCGGGTTGGTTGGGCTCATTGGACAGGAGAAAGGTTTCAAAAGCATGGAGGAGCTCATTTCTGGAAAGTCTGTCGTCCCTATTAATGTCCAGTTTAATGAAGGATTTAGCCGAGTATTTGATGTCTATTCCATATACCACAAACATGTCCACATACTCATCTGTGGAGATATAACCATCGTGGTTATCATCAAACAAATCGAATAAAAAGCCAATGATGAATTCCTGAAATTCTTCCAACACATCCTCATTTCCCTGAGCTATCACCTGCTCTGACACAAAGGTAACCCACTCATCCTGTGAGATTTTTTGGTTATCCTTATGAGGAATCTCAAGAAGCAGGGCGTGAAAGAACTTAGCAGATTTCTCTGCCAACCAAATATGCTTGGGCCCATTTGCCTCATAACCCAGACCTATTCTTATGCGCTCGGCAATCTCCGAAAAATCATCCGCATGAAGGAATCCATTTTTGTGAGAATCTAGTAATCCAAAAAAATGAATTAACTTTTTCCGCTGAAACTCTGAAACCATCTACCCTAGTTATTTGTATAGACAATAATCTCAATTAAGAATGAGAATTTCTAACAATTTACCCAAAATTAACAGGCACACCATCCTCTAAACCCGAATCATGAACTACAAAGACAAATATCTTCCTGTTGATCCCGATTTCATAGAGTACTGTGACTCACAAGTAACCCTTAAGTCATCCGGTAAAATCCACTTTTTCAATGATCAACACAAGGTTGATGACGTAAAAGGTCAACTCTCGGCTCTGAACAATACTTCGGAAGGTTATTTTCTGGAAATGGAAATTCGGTAAGATTAGATAAAATCATCACACTCATGGGGAAGCCTGGGCCAGGGTATGCTGAATATGACAGTTATGCCAATGCCTGCCTGACTTGTGAAGATTTAGGGCAGTTTTAGCACAGAACTGCCCATTTATTTAGCTCGGCTTTACCAATCCGAGATGTTTACGAAATAGCTTAATAAGAAAGGTACCCAGCCCTTCATACCTTCTGGCAGCCCTCTGGCTGACGTTGTTTGATCTGTTTGTTTGCATAACCTATTCTGTTGTTTGTAGTAAAACCAACGGAGAGATCTATTCCCTTATTGTATCTTCACATGAAAAGCTAAAATCAATCACTAATGGTCTATGACATGATTTCTTGCGGGCAATTTGGGCAGCAGCTGGCAGAACTGGTAAATAGTTCTTATCGTCATATCGCCAGGTGTGTGTATAAAGAATCGCTTGTTCAGGAAGATCTGCAGGGCAAGAATGCCATTGCGGGTTTCTACCAGTTTGACAAACTGGACTTATCAGAGATCAAATGGATTCATGCCTTTGGTGCCGGGGTAGATGACTACCTAAAACAACCCACTATCCAACGGGATCTTATTCTCACCCGCACGCTTGGATACATGGACAAGCGCATAGGCGAGTATTGTCTGGCTTACGTTTTAGAGGACCTTAAATCGGTAGTCTCCACCCATGATAATCAGCGATCACACCTGTGGGATCGTACCAACCTCAATGTGCTTTATAACAAGAAAGTGTTGGTTCTGGGCACAGGTTTTGTCGGGCAAGGCATCGCTTCCGCACTTCGTCATTTGGTTGAAAAAATCGATGGCATTAATGGATCGGGTACTTCCAATCCACTATTTCATCAAACCATGACCATAGAGAATCTTTCTCAAGCTCACCTTGAACATTATGACATTGTCATCAGTGCACTACCTCTTACTCCCTCCACCAGAAACTTTCTGAACCAGGCTTTCTTTCGTCTACTAAACGGTGCCTTCTTCATGAATGTAGGCAGAGGAAAATCTTTGGTGGAAGACGACCTCTTGTGGGCGCTCGAAAATGGTCATGTGCGAAAAGCAGTTTTAGATGTGTATCAAACTGAGCCTCTCCCCTCCGATTCACCGCTCTGGGATCATCCTGGAGTGATGATGACCCCACATCACTCTGGACTGACCACATTTGAAGACATTAGAAAGAGTTTCGAAGAGAGTGTGAAGGCCATGAAAGGTGGTATTAGGAATCAACTTTTCGTTAACATTAACCAGGGGTATTAACAATGGAATTCAAAACGACACTCAGTAAATTTTCCGGAAAAGACGCAAGTGTGTACGAACTTCATCTACCAGTACCCAAACCAATTGCTGAGCAGTTTATCAGGGGTGAAAACAGACGCATCATTTGTGAAATCAACCAAACGACTAGTATTCGGAGCGGCTTGATGCCTCACAAAGATTATTGGTACATACTCCTCAATCAGGTTGTCATCAAGAAGCTTGGCTTGGCTATTGGAAATACAGTGACAGTCAAATTATCCCCAGATGACTCAACCTACGGAATGGATATGCCAGAAGAACTGATGATTTTACTGGATCAGGACCCCGAAGGAAATGAGTATTTTCACCAACTCACCCCCGGAAAGCAACGAAACCTTATCTACATTGTAAGCAAAGTGAAAAGTCCGGAAAGCAGATTGAACAAGGCCCTGGCCATAGTACATCACCTCAAGGAACGAAATGGAAAACTCGACTTTAAGCTATTGAATGTGGTCATAAAGGACTACAATCAGCGAGGAAAACTCAATTGATATGGATAAATTAAAATTCTCTACCTATGCGGTTTTTAGTAACAAAGACAATGGACTTATTGGGAATACAAGTACAGTAGTGGAGACAGAGCATGCCTTATCCAATGTCCAAATGCAATCCATAGCCTCCGATCTTTGGCAGCCAGCAACCACTTTCTTATGGAAGAAAAACGACCAATGGCATGTAAGATGGTTTGCGCCTGATCAGGAGATTGGACTTTGTGGACACGGATCACTGGCTGCAGTGGCCCATCTCTATGAAAAAGGAATATTAGACACGGAGATCCATTTCCAAAATGGAATAATTTCAGGAGGAGTAGAAAACGAAAAGTGCTACATCACCTTGGCCTCCATACCAGTTATTGATGAACTAACCATTGAGAACTATCTTCTGGATGGGCTAAAAATACCCATACTTGGACATTTTAAAACCTCAAATAAAAACATCATTCTTACAGACAGTCAGGAATCTGTTAGATTCATGAGTCCTAACTTCGAAATATTGAGAAGATCACCCATATTCGGATATGCTGTAACTGCAGTAGGTGATGATTGTGACTTTGTGAGCAGGACGCTGGTACCTCATGTACATCAACTGGAAGATCCGGCCACCGGCTCATCACATGCCGCTCTTGCTCCCTTCTGGGCTGCCAAGCTCAATAAAACAAAAATGAAAGCCATCCAGCTTAGCAAAAGAGGTGGTCAGTTTCACTTGACCTTAGAGGGTAAAAAAGTAAAGCTTTATGGAGAGCATTATAAATTAAACGAGGGCAAGCTTTTTTTGCACTAAAAGAGCGATTGAGTGTTCCCTCGGATAGAATACTCCTTGAGTTCGCATCTCACCTTTCCAATTTTCATATCCGCTTCTATTACCAGAGGGATTCCCATTCCGTCTTTGTCGAGCACCCAAACCACCACCGCTTTCTCTTTGGGAAAAGTGCGCGAAATGGGAAAGAGTCCATAAAACTTATGAACCTCTACCCTTTGGCCGTCAAACTTAATTTTCTCCTTCCCTCCATACTCCATCCCAAAATCATAGAGTTTATCCTCCCAGTAAGTATTAAGAAGTATTGACTCACCAGGTTTAAATCCAGACCAAAGTTTGCTCCGCAAGTACATATAGGTGCCGTGCAGATCATAAGATTTATCATTGAGATCTACAGTTACCTCTTTTTTGGGATATTCCTTAGTGTAATCCATCATTTTGACGTAGGTCTGCATTTTGTCATAGTCAAATGTATTCCACTGATCAAACTTCCCTTTTCTTTCATCGAGATGCTTCTCAGAAACAATGGTCTTATAATTACTCGTATTCACATAACCCCAGTATTCATTCTGTACACCACCCAACCAACTGAAGAGACCAATGGTGTGGGCATCAATATAACTGTGGTAAAAAGTCTGATCACCTCGAACAATCAACGAATCGGCCAACGACATGGTGGCTTCACCCAGAGCAAACCACCCATAAGAAATCTTAAATGTGATCTGCTCTCCAAGGGGGAAATCAAGGCCCTTTTTGGGCTGTGAAACTGCTAAGAGTGACAACAGAATAGTACTAATAAACGAGCTAAATTTTATCATATGTTTTTGGGCTTACCGCAGATCAGTCAAAAACCAAGCCCAATTTATATAGGCTGATTACCAATTCATCAATTACATAGTTTTATCTTCGATCAATGGATAGAACAATTCTTTTGGATTTAACCAGCTATCGGATGCCATACGGCAAGTACAAAGGTGTGGCCATTTGCAATCTTCCCGAGCGTTATTTAATTTGGTTGAGATCAAAAGGCTTTCCCGAAGGGAAATTAGGAATGTTACTCAATACGATGTATGAAATAAAACTCAACGGACTGGAATATCTCCTCAAAGGTCTGAAAGATCCTTCACACCGCTCGTAACCTTTTAAATACGTTCTATCGAAAAGCTTTTTTAATACCGCCTTAGAAATTCAATATTTGCTGAAATTTTCACTAATTGAGTGTCGAATCTCAAAATGGTGCGAATTTTGTTAAGAAAAGGTCAAAAACGGTATATGAAGCGAATCAGCATTGGTATTTTATTCCTAATAGTCTCCTACCTGGCAGTAGCCCAGGAAAATGAGCAAACATCCCTCGGTGCTACAATAGATAAACTTAGCTACGACTGGGACCTGGAAGCTGACAACTTGAATAGCTATGACGGTCTCTCCAAATTCTGCTTAGACAAGGACTATCGAATAGGCGTGATCCAACTCCTCAACGACATTCACCATTATGACTCAGTCCTTTACGATCGCCTAACAAAGGCTTCAAGATTTAATAAGGATAAGGAAATAGACAAGACGCTAAAGGAAATATCCAAATTTGAAACAGGGTATAGCTTGAAAGACTTTATTCATTTTCTACATGAAGAATGTACAACCAGAAGTGATATTGAGAAACACTCAACCGAATCGAGAAACGATATAGGATCGAATTCTTATGATGGGCAGGTTTACATTGTAGAAACTGAGCTTAACAAATTCATCAAACACATCACGAAAAGAGTGGATCACATCAGGGAACATGTACATCATTTACACATCAAATAGATTTTGATCCATATCTCAATCAACCGAAGAAAGTCATATTGAAATAGCCAAGGACATCTCATATTGGCCCTTCATAAAATAGTTAATGGGCTTTTGAAAATTTCAGTTTGCAGGTAAGTCATTTTCGCTCTCTTCTACCTGATAGGTAATAAACAATTTAACGCCCAGGTTGTAATCAGGCTGAGCGTTACTTGATCCACTAGATGTTATCACAATCAGTCGCTTTTGTGTCCTGATCATCCCTTATTTCAGGGTAGAACAATATTTTAAACAGAAAAGCCCGGTGGTTTTACCACCGGGCCTTTTTGTTTCCAATCGATCTATTCTTATCTCCTGATCATTACTCTTTGTGGGGCCCATTTCTCCTGATCGTTGAAGAAGTGAATCAGGTAAATACCACTTGGCAACTCCTTGGAGGCAATTTCGATTTCAAGCTCTCCTGATTTCACTGCTCCGGTTATCACCTCTCGACCCACCTGATCGTAGAGAATCCAGTCCATATCATTGAGTGGTGCGGTCTCAAACTGCACCTTAAAGACCTTATCCGCCGGGTTAGGATACACCGCGAAATTGTGAATGTCCTCCAGTCTGTTATCAAGTCCTGTTAATAATGGCACCACTTTTCCTGCTCCCGCATTCGTTCTCTCAGACGCCTGCAGAATCAACTTGTTAAGTTCATTCGCTGTAGAACCACCTACGTTATCAACCTGAACAAAAACCACAACACTCAATTCATTCACATCGTACACGTTGGAAATATCCCAGCTTACACTCACGGATTCCTGACCGTTGAAGAATACACTCTGGCCGTCAGTAACTGCTCCCGAATATGTCAATCCTGCTGAACTCGGAAGCATTTTTCTAAGCACATTATAAAGTGGCTGGCCTCCATTCGCGGCAATGACTTCCGGATCTGTAATCTGTTTTTCAATCACAGCAAATCTGAAGGACACTTCACTCTTCGCAGGCAGGTCAATTTTTGAAATAAACGATGTGGTAATAACCAACTCGTCAGATTCTCCACCGATGATGATGTCTCCTATTTCAAACAGCGCTCCCTCCAAGGCTCTGGCTTTGTAACTATTTAGACTCCAACCAACAACATCTGTGTCACTTGTTTTCTTACCCGACAGCAAACTTTTTGGTCGACTATCTATTCCATAAAAGTTAGATCTTGCCCCTGGGTCTGATTGATTTCGCTGGCTCACTTCATCCTCTTCTCCCTGGAAGTAGTTAATCCAGATAGCGTCACTGCTAATCTCTGAATCAATACGGGTCTTGATCTCAGCACTCACATCCTGACTGGACTCTCCCAAATCTGAGAATTGTTCAATCAAGATAAATTTATCCTTGTTGTAGATTCTAAAATTATCGAAAGCAAAACCATGTAGCACATTATTATTATTATCCACTTTATCACCCGCAGTGGAGCCCATGGCAATTCGGAATCTCACTTCGGCAAAACTTGACGGTAATTTGTGAGCAGAAAACTTCCAAGCTGAAGTGGTTGTCCATCCGTCAGACCTGGAATTGAAGGTTACCAACCCAGGAGCACCACTTAATTCCTCACTGTTATACCACTCCAAACCAGATGCAGAATTGGTATTTCGAGTATAATCACCGAGCAAAATCCATGTAAGTCCATCATCGGTAGAATACTGAACCACCACACCATCTGTGAAGGTAAGTTCTCGAGCATGATCAAAACCAATGGTAGGCTGAATCATATTAGATAGGTCATACGCAGGAGAGTAAACCCAGGCATCTTCATCAGAAGCATATGCTGAGTTCAATCCAGTTGCCCAATAATTAGTAGAATTAATTCCACTCTGATCCGCAGGACTCGCATAATTCACACTTTCCTCAGTACCTAATTCCCAGACAGGGCTTGAGCGGGTTCCAAAACCATCCACTGTGGTACTATCTGCATACCACCCCGAAGTTCCATTTTCAAAGTCATAGGTAATGTCCTCAGTCACCACGACCCTATCCAAAATAGTGATAGACCGGGTAATAGAAGCCACGCAACCAGAGGTAGATTGATAAAACAAATCCAACTCATAAGTACCTGATTCCTGGAAAGTGAACTCCCCAACCGCGATGGAGTTTCTGTTTTGAATTTCAATGTCAGTTACAGTTACTACTTCACCCAAGGCCGGAATGGACAGCTCAATCAAAGCAATATCATAGTTATTACTTTGAGTAGGGTTATTATCTCCAAACACGAAAGTGGTCGTATTCCCTTCTGTAATTCCATCCCATCTCATTTTCGGCTGTGGAGTTGTACCTATTTCTGTTGTAATTGAAGCTGATTCAACGCACCCTGTCAGGCCAGCCGGCGCATTGTTGTCAGTAACTTTCACCTCAAAGTAATTATCCCCGGCTGCCAGTCCGTCTGCGCCTACAGATTTAGGGTCAAACTCAATTCGTCTTGTCCTGACCCCTACATCAGTCTGGGTTGATGTTTCAATCTCAATAGCCTGAGCAGCCGTTCTTCCAGCAGACCAAACAAAAGTAGCCTGGCTAACATCAAGGTTGTCCAGAGTTACTTCCAAAATAATATTTTGTTCGTCGCAAGCCTGAATCACATCGATTCTTTGATTATTCGCCAGAGTAGATACTACCGGTACAGGAGCCACCGTGAGGGTAATTGGCGTAGGTTCACTTATGCACCCTGCAAAAGATTCTCCCACTACGATATTGGTTATTTGTCTGACATAAATAGTTGTATCACCAACAAACCCCTCCAGATTCACAGAAAATTGTCCCCCAAGTACGGGATTGGTCAAAGTAGTTTGCTGTACTTCAACATCATCCTCATTGTACCATTTAAATACGGTCTCACCTGCTGTGGTCTCTACACCAGAGTAATTGATTATGGTAGACGTACTAGTTACATTCCTGTTACACTGAGGAGCCGGAGTATTGGCAATAGGTGCGGTCGGAACAGAATACAGCGTAACGCTAAACTTGGTATATGCACTCTCGCACCCTTCAAAATCGTCAACACCAGCAGCAATATCCTGAGTCTGACTTACCACAAATCTATAAATACCATCATTGGCTCCAACCAAACCTAAATTTGAAGCTGTCGCCACCGATGATGTACCTGATGGAGTTTCTGTATAGAGTGGATTAAACGCATCATCAGGGAAACCATCATTATTGCTGTCTAAGTACCATTTAAAAGTAGAACCTGCCTCACCTGACACCTCAACATCATTGATTCCATCACCTTCACAATATACCATAGTAGCATCCACAATCGATGGCGCCAACGGTATATCATAGACATGAACAGTGAGGTATGCCATATCCGAAACTTCAGATTCACAACCAGGGAAAGTAGACCCATTAGGGGCTATATCATTCGTTTGAGCAATCAGGAAGTAATAAGTACCTTGAATCGCATTCGTAAGCAAAAGTGATTGAGCCGTAACCTGAACCTGTCCATCAGGATCAATATTCCCTCCAAATAGTGAAGTCCTTGAAGAAGCAATAGTACCTGCTCCATTCGAACTATAATAACCAAACGAAGCGTTCGCATTAGCTGTTATATCAAAACCTACACCTCCAAGATCACCTTCGCAGTAGCTTACCTCCAATTCTCTTACCCCGCTCTCATCAAAAGCAATGGTGCTCGGATCTGGGAATACGGTAACCATGATTTTCATAGGATCACTCTCGCAACCATAGAAGTCTGTTGATGAATTTTCGTTTTTGGTTTGAGTAACCCAATAGGTATAAGTTGCACTCACAGAATCATCAAAAACGCCCTGATCTTCCAGCTCATCCAAGGTAATCAACCGACCGTTAAACGCCTCAGCCACGAGCGGATCACCAGGTGCAGTACCGGTACCGTCATCCTTATACCAGGTATATTTTGAACCTGTAAGTCCCGGAGATTCCAACTGAATAAACTCTTCTTCCTCGCCGAAGCATAAGTAATAATTCAGTTCGTTATCCACAGCCGAAGCTTGTCTACTGGTGCTACCAGCCCCTCCTTTAAAATTACTATCAACCGGAGCTGCAGGAATCTGGTAAACACTGATGATGAATTTGCGCAGATCACTTTCACAACCCGTAAAAGGATAAGAATCGGAACCTACTGCATTGTCAAAATCAGTTCTTGATATGTAGAATGTATCAGAAGTCGCAGCTATAGGATCATAGCCTGTTGCTCCCAGCAGGTCAAGCTCTGCAAGGTTCAAATTATTACTTCCATCCAAATCAGAAGGGTCAAAAGTCGCCAGGGCTGTAGAAGCATCGCCATCATAGATCGTAAAATAGGTCTCTGTCAGATCCTCATTGTTAAGTCCACTATTAATTACTATGGTTTCAAGACTAGCAGAACTACCGCCTATCTCACAATATTCATAGAGATAACCAGAACTATTTACATTGCTCGCCTCTCCAAGTAAATTAACACTACCAAGATTTGTTTGATTGGTAGCTGTTGCCAAGATATTATCAACAATTGTTACTGGGCTTGGGACAGCATAAATCTCAACCACGACCTTTCTTAATGATGACTCACAACCTGAGAACGAAGTAGTATTGGCACCGGTAATCCCCACATGTGAGAGTTCAGAAATCCAAAAATTAACCGTGGTTCTCGAGTTAGGTATATTTCCTCCGAAGAATTCGTTTAAAACATTCAAAGTGGTATCATTGGCCCCAGTAAGATTTGCTGTTCCTACTTCATTGTTCCCATTCTCATCAAGATACCACTTAAAAAACTCGGTGGAGGCTCCTGTAGAGCTCACAACAACATCCTCAATACTCTGACCTCCACAATACTCAATGATATATTCTCCTGTTCCACTATCAAACGCCGAAATAGCATCCAGATCAGGATTAGAAGCCAAATCCAGGGTCGGAGCTTCAGCTACCGACAACACCCTAAACTCAAAGCGTCCCGTATCGGTAGTTGCTGCGACAGTCTGTGGCTTTGATATATACACAATCTGATAATAACCAGGATCAACGCTTGTCGGGTCGAAAGTATTAACAACACCCAAAGAGCCAGTTGATGTTGAATCCGCCAATAACTCATATGGCGCAACTCCGTCTGAGCTCGAGTAAAGCAGGTATCCATTGGTTATATACCCTGTTGAATCGACTCCTCCACTTCCAGTATAAGTATAAATGCTTGCCTGAATTCTGAAATCACCATCATCGGCACAATAGAAATCATTGATTAGTTTTTGCCCCGTTACGGCATGGTCAAAAGTTACTGTCGGATTAGGATAGAGATAGACAAACGCCTCATCCTTTACAATCAACGCTCCATCAGATTCCTGACTCAAAACAGACACAAACTTCAATGTATCAACTTCACGGCTTGGAATCCCTGCAATTGAATCCAACGCTGATGGATCAAATATCCAATCTCCATCAACTACAGAAGTTGGAATGTTGGCAGTCGGGGAACCTGGCACATAGTTGATTAGCCTATTCACAATATTTCCATCTGCTTCACTTATCCCAACTTCTCCATAACCAGTCAAAGAACTTCCATTTTCCATGTAATAAACCTCAAGAAAATAGAAATCATCATCAGGTCCATCAACCCCATTGATATCATAAGTCGGATCGGAAACACCGTCAGAGCCGTATAGGTAGATTTCCCCAGAGCCCATGACTTTTTGAAATGACAACTCTTGTCGATTCAGATCAAACACATTCTCAGTTTGATTAACCGTCATATAGATGGCATTAAAAGAAGCCGTAACTCCAGACACATTGTTTTCCCAACGATATTTTAGGGTATGTACTCCAGCACCAGCAGCAATAGGTGAGAATTTCACCGAACTCGTACCGCCTGAATTATAACTAAAGTTAGTAAGACCATTTCCTGAGATCAATAAATCGTTCGTCGCAGGGTGACTTAAAGTAAGCGTGGTTCCTGTCACATTGCTCTCAGCAAAAGTGGTCACATTGGCACTATTGGTGATATCATCCAAAAAGGCTATTGAATATTTTACTGAAGGCCCCTCGCTTGAAACACCATTAACAGCCGTTTCGGTGATATAGAATGTAAACACTCCGTTATCATCCGTGCCCGCAAAATCTATCACTTCCTCTGCCATGAAATCAGCCACAGTAGGTTGGATATTGGTAGTTACATTGGTGTATGGAGCTCCAACCGGGTCAAGCATGGTTTCATCCCTGTAGATGGTGATGGTACTCCCTGAAATAGCCGGCGTAATCACTACCGGAATCTCAGCAGAAGGGTCAGAAGCTCCTGACGTTCTGTACAGCGCCTTTTTATCTCCATTTACATCTCCGTCAGCAGTATTGGCCGCATTTTCCACCAAGGTCACCACCTCGGTCATGGTTAAATCAATGGTGATGGCACCAGAGGTTGGCGCCTGATTTTGTGACGGATCATATATTTCACCATTTGAATTAGTATAGGTCACAAGCAAGTCACCTTCGGCATTGGTAAGGTCAGCCACTGTGAGTACGATATACAAGTCACCAGCACTACCATCAGCCTGTCCACTAACTAAAAATGGCGTTCCATCTTCATCCACTACAGTGAAATCAGTCGGATTGGTACCATTGGTAAGGACTACTTCACTAAACTCCACCCTGATCTGCGTATTGCTGTTCTTGACAGCTGCCTGTAACGTTGGCGCTGTATTGTCAATAGTGAAAGTATTTGAAATAGCATTGGCCGACAGCTGATTACCAGCATTGTCAGTAAACGCACTGGCCGTTAGGGTAATACCCAAAGTGCCATCACCTGCTACATTGGAAACTGTGAGAGTGAAGTCACTGTAAGCTACATCGGTGGTCATACTCACATTAGCTCCAAACCCACTTGCTAAACCTGACGTTCCCGAACCACCAACGGTAGCTCCTCCCAAATTCAACGTAATATCGCTCAAATCAAGGTCTGTTATTCCCTCGCTAAACGCAAGATCAAAACTTACACTCGA
>NZ_JBIPKE010000008.1:0-120575 GCF_044005705.1 Marinoscillum luteum
GATCGAGTATTTGATAATAGAAAATGCATTGAAAATGTCTGATGCTTCGACGTAGCTCAGCATGACATTTTCAATTGACGTGGCTCTGGAATTATCACACTGAGTCTGGCTTGTTATCCTGATCTCGGCATGACATTTTCACAGCAAATTGTCTTTGGGCATTGTCACTCTGAGCTCTGTCGAAGAGTAGGACAATGCCTGATATCAGACCTGAGAAATTCTGACTGGATGAGATTCCCGCCAGCGCGGAATGACGGTGCTCAATAGGTCTGAACTGCGCGAAGAGTAACGCTTGCTATGAAATCCTTAAAGCTATTTGATTAAGACTTCAAGTAGGCAGGTGTAAAAAAAAGGTCGCTCCGGACCACTCAAAGAGCCAGTCCAAAACGACCTTCTAATCTTTAGGAGGTTAACCCTGGTCAGATCGCTGCATTTCCTTTTTCGCCGGTGCGAATACGAATGCATTCCTCCAACGGAACCACAAATATTTTACCACTGCCTACCATTTCCCCGTCATTGGATTCGGTGGCTCTGGTGATGGCATCAATGGTTCTTTCTTTGAACTCGTCATTTACAGCAATCTCCAACCGGATATTTGAAACCATGGTAGGGATGACCTTCTGCCCACGGTAAATCTCTTCGGTGATTCTCCTGCCATGACCTGATACGTTGCTTACCGTGATTCTGGCAATTCCGGCCTCAATAAGTGACTCCCGGACCTGATCGAGCTGATTTTCTCTGATGATAGCAATTATTAGTTTCATAGGTTCGTTTAGCTAGGGTTAATCATTCCATATCCTTTTTCGCCATGGTAGGAGCTGTCCAGCCCTTTCATTTCGGCTTCTTCTGTTGCCCTTAGGGGAACTATCTTATTCAATACGAAGAGGATCAGTAAAGTGCCCACTCCGGCATATACCAGGGCAATAAGAATGGCCAAAGCCTGTACACCCAACTGGTCTATGACACCCCAGGTACCCCCGGACAGTCCGGCAGCATCTTCCATCCAGCTTTCGCGAATGAAGAAAACAAGCAACAATGCACCTACGATACCACCTACTCCGTGGATACCAAAGGCATCCAGGGTGTCGTCATAGCCGAGTTTATTTTTGACCATAATGGCCAGGTAGCAGATACCACTGGAGAAAATACCCAAAGCAATAGCTCCCATGGGCTGCACCACACCTGCGGCCGGTGTAATGGCCACCAACCCTGCCAGGATACCCGATGCAAATCCAAGTGCCGTGGCCTTTCCCTGATGAAATCCTTCAATTAATATCCATGCGAGGGCACCTGCCGCCGCTGCTATTTGGGTGACCGTGAGGGCCTGAGCAGTACTCAATCCACTTTCTATACTGCTGCCGGCATTGAAGCCAAACCAGCCAACCCAAAGTAAACCTACACCTATCATGGTCATCACCAGATTGTTTGGCTGCATGGGCAGGTGTGGATGTTGCTTTCGGGCGCCCAAATAGATCGCAGCCACCAGTCCGCTAATCCCTGCACTGATGTGTACCACGGTGCCTCCTGCAAAATCGATGGCTCCGTCTGCTCCCAGGTTGAACAGGTACCCGTCTGAGGCCCACACCCAGTGACAAAGGGGATTGTAGATGAGTATGCCCCACACGGCAATGAAAATGCAGTAGCCTTTGAAGGAAATACGTTCAGCAAATGCACCCGCAATGATGGCAGGAGTAATGATGGCAAATTTTCCCTGGAACATGGCAAAAACATACTCAGGAATACCGTCGGTGATGACGTCATCAATGCCTTGTAGCAGGAAATAATCTGAGCTCCAGCCAAACCAGCCCCCCAGTATGTTTGGGCCAAAAGCCATGCTGTATCCACAAATGACCCAAAGGAGGGTCATGATGCCCATGGCTGTGAAGCTGTGCATCATGGTGCCGAGTACGTTTTTGGTTCGGACCAGGCCGCCATAAAACATGGCAAGTCCGGGGATCATCAGCAATACAAGGGTGGTGGACGTCAGCATCCAGGCGGTGGCTCCAGTATCGATGGCCGCTTCATCTCCTGCAAAAGACTGATAGCCAAAAAGAAGGAACATCAAGGAATAAATCTTCTTCACAATTAAGAGTAAGGTTGATTGATAAATATTTATGCGAATTTGATAAAACTGGAATAATATTTCGTGAATTCTTTGAACAGATTTTCAATATTTTGATAAATCTCTGTGTGTAGAGCGAAAAATTGGGAAGCGATTATGTGGGCACTATTATCTGAGTTGGTATGTTCCCGAACTTTCGATGGCTTATCTCAGGAAGTGAAAATGTCTGATGCTTCGACGGAGCTCAGCATGACATTTTCAATTGACGTGGCTCTGGCATTATCACACAGAGTCTGGCATTGTTATTCTGATCTTGGCATGACATTTTCGCAGCAAAGTGTCTTTGGGCATTGTCACTCGGAGGTGGCTGTGTAACGCTGAGCCAGGCATTGTCACTCTGAACTCCGTTGAAGAGTAAGACAATGCCGCCAGCGAATCGAGAGCCCTGACTAAATGAGATTCCTGCCTGCGCAGGAATGACGGTTCTCAAGAGAGAAACCAAGTCTTTTCAAGATTGATTGAGTATTTGATAATAGCATTGAAAATGTCTGATGCTTCGACGGAGCTCAGCATGACATTTTCAATCGACGTAGCTCTGGCATTGTTATTCTGGTCTTGGCAGACATTTTCTCAGCAAAGTGTCTTTGGGCATTGTCACTCTGAGCTCCGTCGAAGAGTAAGACAATGCCGCTAACGCATCATCCCTCTATCTGTGGTTCGAGAGGCTCCATGACAGAAGGGAAGGCAATGCCATCATCGGATCGAGAGCCCCTGACTAGATAAGATTCCCACCTGCGCGGGAATGACGGTGCTCAATCGTTATACCATGACTTTTCGAGATTAACAGAGAATTAGGCGTATAAAAGACCCTATAATCCTATTGTTTTCCAGTTTATTCCTGCGTGTAGAGATAGAAAGACTGAGCGATAGACTCTGCTTCTTCCTGTCTGGACATATGAAATAGAATGGAGAAAAAGAGCACAAAATCACCTTCGTTGATCATTTCTCTGGCATACAAATGAATACTTTCATTGCCTAAAGGATTGGGCCTCTTAACAACGTAAACCAGCGTGTCTGAATCATTAATCACAGGAATAAATTCAGCTGTAAGTTTTTCAACGCCGAAACAGTTCTCTGGTCGTATGTCATTCATACATGGATTTTCACCAATAAGCTGTCGATCAAAGTCATCGATCATAAAATAAGGTGAACCAGAAAAAGGAGTACCACAGCTTCTCTGGATTGTATACTCTTCTGGAATCAATAAAGCAGCCATGAGAGCATCGATAGAGTCACTGTTGGAAAATGGAGAATAACATTCAACCCCATTAAATTTCACCCATCCCAGATTAGTCAAGCTATCTCTTAAAGACTTCTGAGCGACCTTGATACTGTCCACCTGCAGCTGATAGGCATAAGCAGCACTATCGGCGGGGCTCTTCCATGGCCCTTCTTTTCCTATGTCATCAGCAGTGAAGTTGCAGGATAACAAAAGTAAAAGTCCAATAGGGGTTAGTTTCAATGAATTCAGGATTACGTTATAACTAAGTTAAGAATAACTTAGCATCAATATCAACAAATGAATAGCAGGTATTCTCTAAATCTCTTAGATCCCGTCCATGCTTCGGGTTTACAATCCCAATTAACCCCTTTCAAGAAGAAGAACCTGCTTTCCTCACTCCCCATTTGGGATGACCAGCAAGGGGACTTTGGTCTTCAGGCTCACACGCCGTGTATTGCTACCCTTGAAAAGAGACGCTAGAAAGCCGGTTTTGTGCGGTACCATCACCAAAAGATCAGCATTGTAATGATCCACTTCCAGCGCTATGCCTTCGGCGATGGTCTCGTTGCTCACAGTGCTGTAGGTGTGCGGGATGTCTTTCAGAATGGTGTTGGCCGCATGGATCAGGTTTTCCTCATTTTCCGGGTGATCTTTTTTAGGATGAGTATCCACATGAAAGACCTCTAGCTGAGCCCGAAACTTACGGGCAATCTCCTTCATCAGGTCCAGCTGATTGTGTTGATCGAGGTAAGATGGTTCATAGGCATACAGTATTTTTTCGATGCTACTGAATGTTGCCATTCGGGGCACTACCAGTATGGGAGTTTTGAGGTGTTTAATGGCCGCTGTGGTAGTGTTTCCCAGAAGCTCATAGGAGAATACATTGCTTTCCATACCGATGACTACCAGGTCCGGGTGATGGTCTTTTACATAGTGATTGAGCCCCTCTATAGTGTCGTCCGTTTTGCTGACCCAGCTGACGGAGAGGTTATATTTCTGAGCGGTCTCGTCGCTCAGGTCCTGAAGCTGTTTTTCATTGTTTCTGACCAGCCTGTCCAGAACCTCAGGCCCCACCATACCATTGATAGCATGGGTACTCGTGTGGTAGGCATTGAACAGCACCAGGTCAGCATCTACGGCGCTGGCGAGGTTTGCTGCATACCCTAGTGCATTATTGGCTGCTGCTGAAAAATCCGTGGCAACAATTATCGTTTTCATGATTCTTTGATCTTTGGTTTTGTAAAGCAATCGCTTTTGCCCCGTTCAGCGAGTGATGAGGATCAGTCCAACAGATGATTTTTATTTAAAAAAGTATCACCACATCGCATCCTGATATCCCATGCTTACAACGATCGTCATGGTGTGATTTTTTGCTACACCCATCAGCATCAGAGGTGCCGGACTGACACCTCTCTACCACTTTCTCCCACCACATACACTAAATTTTCTAATCACTCCACTTTGCCCCACTGTACGGGCTATTGGCTGCTATTTTGTACAATTCCAGCTTAAAGTAGACCAATTCTACGTCCTGTCATCCAGTGAGTTAACCTGCTTATTCACCATATTGGTCGAAAAATCGACGATTATGGCCTAATTTCAAAGTTTTTGTAAAAAGTGGAGTAAAGTGGGGGGATGTGGTTGACTTTGTCATACTTTTTGATACATTTGTATTGGTGGTTTATATTTTTCTAGCTCTGTGAGAGCAGAGCAAACTCAGACATGGCTTTTTTTACAAGCGAGTATGAGTGCAAATTGGATACTAAGGGTAGGCTAGTCTTACCTGCGAAGATTAAGTCTAGTCTACCCGAGGTTTCCACGCACGAACTCATTATCCGAAAAGGATTTGAGCAAAATCTGATCCTGTATCCAATGTTAGAATACAAAAAGATACATGCCAAGATAGCTGCGCTCAGTGAGTTCAACGCAGAGCAGAGAAAGCTAAAACGCAACTTCTTCAGGAGTATCCAGCAGGTGGATTTGGATAGTGCAGGACGATTATTGATCCCCAAGCAGATGCTCGCTCATGCCGGACTAGACAAGGAATTGATCCTGATAGGGATGGGCAATTACATTGAAATGTGGAACCCTCAGCATTTTGAGGAGCATCAGATAGATGATTCGGAAGAGTACTCGGCGCTGGCCCAGAAATATCTGGACGAGTAAATGAGCACCTATCACACACCGGTCTTATTGGCACAGTGCATAGATGCACTCGATATCAAACCCGATGGAATCTATGTAGATGTCACCTTCGGTGGCGGGGGACATTCCAGAGAAATACTCAGCAGACTCGATACGGGGATGCTATATGCTTTTGATCAGGACGCTGACGCAAAGGCCAACGCCGAAGAATTTCGGCAAAATCGTTCTTTCACATTTGTAGAATCCAACTTCAGACACCTGAAAAGGCAGCTTCGCTTTTATGGGGTAAAGCAGGTAGATGGCATTCTGGCTGATTTGGGAGTATCCTCCCATCAGTTGGACGAAGGCCAGCGGGGATTTTCCACCCGCTTTGATGGGGCACTGGACATGCGCATGGATCAGGGAGCGGCAGTCACTGCCCGCGACATAGTCAATGACTATGAGCAGGATGACCTCATTCATATCCTCAGTGCCTATGGTGAGATCAAAAATGCCCGAACACTCGCGGCAGCCATCATCAGGGCCAGGGGCGGAAAGCCCATCACCAGAAATGAGGAGCTCAGGGAGGTAGCCCTGAAGGTAGCTCCCAGAGGAAAGGAAATGAAGTACCTGGCGCAGCTGTTTCAGGCCATCCGCATAGAGGTAAACGATGAGATGGGCGCCCTTCGGGAGTTTCTGGAACAGACCGCAGAGGTGATCAGGCCTGGAGGTAAGCTGGTGGTGATGAGCTACCACTCTTTGGAGGATCGCCCGGTCAAAAACTTTGTGAACACAGGGAATCTCAAAGGTCACGTGGAGCAGGATTTTTATGGCAATGTGATCAGACCCTTCACACCGGTGACGCGCAAGCCGATCATACCGGACGAGGAGGAGATCGAAAGAAACAAAAGAGCACGCAGTGCAAAACTGCGCATAGCAGTGCGCAGTGAAGATAAAAAATAGAAAATACCAGATGGTCTGCGCGAGCGGGCCCAAAGAATAAAAAACATGGCAACCAATACGTACAAAATACCAGGCAAATCTTCGGGCAAACAGGGGAGCTTCTTCACCCTGCTGGAGCGGTATTTACCAATGGACGAATCATTGGCGGAAGTGATCCACGTACGTTTTCTCCCACAAATTCTTTTCATCTGCGCACTCTGCATCATCTACATAGGCAGCAGACACTATGCAGAGAAAAAGATAAGAACCATCAGCAGGCTGGAAACCCAGGTAGAGGACCTGCGTGCAGATTTCACCACACTAAAGGCCGATTACAAATACGCCAGCAAACAGTCAGAAGTGGCCAAACAAGCCCGGTCGCTGGGTTTGGTAGAAAGTGATGTTTCACCTTACAAAATCATTGTCGCCGAAGAATGAGTATCAAAAAAGCCATATTGCTCCGAGTCAGGATCGCATTTATGCTGGTATTCTTGTTTTCTGCAGGGATACTTTTTCGCATTATCACCGTGCAGTATGCAGAGGGTGATAAGTGGAGAGGGTATGCCGAGACCATGGGCTTGCAGGTGATGAAAGTGAACGCTACGCGTGGCAACATTTATGCAGACGATGGCAGCCTGTTGGCAACCTCCTTGCCTTTCTATCAGGTGGCGTTCGATCCTTACCTTCCGGGAAAAGAGCTTTACAACGCACACATAGATTCTCTGTGTTACCTGCTTTCGGATTTTTATGGAGATCAGTCGCCGGCTCAGTATCGCCGCAAAATAGATGCGGCACGCAAGGAGCGGAAAAGATATATGGTGCTCAACCGGCAAGAGGTCGGGTACCAGGAGAAAAAAATGATAGAACGCTGGCCTATCTTCAGAGAAGGGCGGTTGACAGGTGGAATTATCTTCGAGAAGGTGGAAAAAAGATTTCTGCCTTTTTCGCATTTGGGATACCGCACAATTGGAACGGTCAATTCAGACAACCGTGGCGTAGTGGGATTGGAGTACAGCTTCAATAGAGAGCTGGGTGGCCAAAACGGAGAAGCACTGTTTCAAAAGATGGCCGGAGGTGGCTGGAAGCCGGTATATGATGGCTCGGAGATTCGTCCCAAAGACGGCTATGATATCCAGACTACCCTTAATGTGAACCTGCAGGATGTCACTGAGTCGGCACTCTACAAGGCACTACAGCGCCATCAGGCAGACTACGGTGCGGTGATCCTCATGGAGGTAAAAACCGGCGAGATCAAGGCGATTTCTAACCTGAGCAGAAACAGCAAAGGAGAATACTACGAGCGCTACAACTACGCCGTGGGTAGCCAGGGCGCCCGCGAGCCAGGGTCTACGTTCAAGCTGGCGAGTATGATTGCCCTTCTGGAAGACAGCGACATCAAGTTGACAGACACCATCGATACAGGCAATGGGGTGATGAAGTTCTTCAATGAGACCATGAAGGACCATAAGCCCGGAGGCTACGGCATCCTCACCGTGAAGGAAGTATTTGAGAAAAGCTCCAACATCGGTACAGCCAAGCTGATCACCAGACATTTCGGAGACAATCCCTCCAGATATACCGATTACATCAAAAATATCGGGCTGGATCAGCCGTTGGGCTTTCAGATGGTGGGTGAGGGCATTCCATACATCAAGGATCCTTCAGACAGTACCTGGAGTGGGATTTCGTTGCCCTGGATCTCTCATGGCTATGAGCTCAAGATGACTCCTCTCCAGACGTTGACTTTGTACAACGCCGTGGCCAACAATGGAAAGATGATTCAGCCCATTATCGTGAAGGCGGTGAAAAAGGCGAACAGAAACATAGAGAAGTATGAGCCCAAGGTGCTCAATGCAAAGATTTGTTCCAAAAGCACGCTGCGGGATGTGAGACTGATGCTGGAAGGGGTGGTAGAGCGAGGCACTGCTTCCAATATTTACAATGAAAAGTATAAGATCGCTGGTAAAACAGGGACTGCCAAGAAGGTGGTAAATGGTCGCTATACCAATGCCTATTATACCTCGTTTGCCGGGTACTTTCCAGCAGATGATCCAAAGTACAGCTGCATTGTGGTGATCGATGACCCCAAGGGCTATCAGATCTATGGGAGCGATGTGGCGGCTCCGGTTTTTAAGGAGATCGCAGACAATATCTACGCTCTGGAGACCGAGCTGCATCAGGAGCTGCCGGATCAGCGCACGCAGTTTGCCGGGATTTTCCCCGTGATCAGGTCTGGTAAGCAGGACGAGCTGAAAATGATCGCCAACGAATTTGGCATATCCAATCATTCCCAAACGGATGCCAGCTGGGTGACTACCGATGTGGTCAATCATTCGGTGTTTTGGGAGGACAATACACCCAAGGCCGAGCGCATCCCGGATGTGCGGGGTATGACTTTGAGGGATGCTATCTACCTGCTGGAAAATGCAGGACTGAAGGTGAGTGTGCAGGGCAGAGGCCGGGTGGCCAGGCAGTCCATTGTGCCGGGAACGAAATTTTCGAAAGGAACGAACATAAAGCTGGAGTTGAGTTAATGAAGACGCTGAAAGACATATTATACGGAGTATCCCTCACCGAGCTGCACGGCGATCGTGAGCGGGAGATCTCGTCTTTGGCGTTTGATTCCAGACGGGTAAAAATGGGTGGTCTGTTCATCGCCATTAAAGGGCTGAATGTAGACGGACACGATTACATAGAAACAGCAATAGATCTGGGTGCGGTGGCCATTCTTTGTGAAAGCTTACCCGAGAAGAGAAAGAAGTCAATAACGTACGTACAGGTGGATAATAGTGCTGCTGCGATGGGAATCGTGGCAGCCAATTTTCACGATAACCCTTCCCGGAAACTTAACCTGGTAGGGGTGACGGGTACCAACGGCAAAACCACGACTGCTACTTTGCTATTTCAGCTCTTTCAGCAGCTGGGCTACAAAGTAGGCTTGTTGTCTACCGTGGAAAATAAGATTGACCACAAAGTATTGGATGCGCAATTTACCACACCTGATAGCCTGCAGCTCAATGAGCTACTGGCTCAGATGGTGAGTCAGGGGTGCACGCATTGTTTCATGGAGGTGAGTTCTCATGCGCTGGTTCAGCATCGCACCAGTGGGCTACAGTTTGCCGGAGGCATTTTCACCAATATCTCCCATGATCACCTGGACTATCACGAAACCTTTGAGGCTTATATCAAAGCCAAGAAGATGCTTTTCGATAAGCTCCCAAAAGAGGCTTTTGCATTGGTGAATGCCGATGACAAGCGGGGGATGGTAATGCTGCAAAATACCAAAGCAGAAAAGAATACTTATTCACTGAAATCAATGGCAGACTTCCGCGCGAAGATCCTGCACAATACCCTGCAGGGGTTGGAGTTGGATGTGGATGGAATCAGTGCCTGGTTTAAACTCATCGGGGACTTCAATGCTTATAACCTGCTGGCGGTTTATGCAGCAGGAGTACTGCTGGAAGAGGAGAAGGAAGAGGTGCTGACAGCCTTGTCGCAGATAGATGGTGCTCGTGGGCGATTTGAGCAGGTTTATAATGGCAACAACATACTCGCCATTGTGGATTATGCGCATACCCCGGATGCATTGGATAATGTGCTACGGACCATTGACAAACTCCGCACAAGACAAGAGAAGGTGATCACCGTGATCGGTTGTGGTGGAAACCGCGATAAGACCAAGCGCCCGGAGATGGCACGCATTGCGGCAGAGTTTAGCAATAAGGTCATCCTCACTTCGGATAATCCACGGGACGAAGATCCGGCGGTGATCCTGGAGGAAATGATGAAAGGAGTGCCTAAGGTGGCACAGAAAAATACGATGATTATTCAGGACCGGAAAGAGGCCATACGTACGGCTTGCAATCTGGCAGAGAAAATGGACATTATACTGGTGGCTGGTAAAGGTCACGAAACCTATCAGGAGATAAAAGGAGTGAGAAATCACTTTGATGATAAAGAAATATTAAACGAAATGTTAAATGGCCAATAGACCATGTACTATTCAGCCATTGACCATTTTAAAAAAACTATTGACTAAATAAATGCTGTACTACCTGTTTGACTTTTTAGATAAACAATTTGACCTGATGGGGGCTAGCGTATTTCGCTACATCTCCTTCCGGGCGGGTATGGCTGCAGTGATTTCTTTGCTCATCACCATCGTTTTTGGCAAGCGGTTTATCAATGCGCTCAGAAACTTTCAGATGGGTGAGTCCATTCGTGACCTAGGCCTGAAAGGACAAATGGAAAAGCAGGGCACACCGACCATGGGCGGGATCATGATCATCTCCGCAATCATCATTCCTACGCTGCTTTTTGCACAGATTGGCAATGTCTATGTGCAGCTCTTGCTGATCACGGCACTCTGGATGGGGCTCATTGGTTTTACAGACGATTACCTCAAGATCAAGAAAAAGAATAAGGACGGACTAAAAGGCAATTTCAAAGTAATAGGTCAGGTAGGGCTGGGCTTGCTGGTAGGCCTGGTAATGGTGATGCATCCCGATGTGGTTATCCCCGAGCTGGGTGGTATGGGTATCGAGGATAGCAGCTCCATCGTCACCACCATTCCGTTTTTCAAGGATAATGAATTCCAGTACGACTGGTTACTGCCCTATTTTCTGGAGGATTATACCTGGCTGATTTATGTGCTGGCGGTGATTTTTATCATCACCGCAGTGTCTAATGGCGCCAATATCACCGACGGACTCGATGGGTTAGCGGCGGGTACTTCTGCCATCATCGGTCTTACGCTGGCCATTCTGGCCTACCTGTCAGGTAATGCGGTCTTTGCTGAGTACCTGAACATCGCCTTTATTCCCAACTCCGGTGAGTTGGTGATTTTCAGTGCGGCTTTTGTGGGGGGCTGTATTGGTTTTCTATGGTACAATTCATACCCCGCACAGGTATTTATGGGAGATACAGGCAGCCTGTCACTGGGGGCCATCATAGCCGTATTGGCTTTGGTCATCAGAAAGGAGCTCCTCATCCCGATATTATGCGGCATTTTCCTGATCGAAAACCTGTCGGTGATCATTCAGGTGTCTTATTTCAAATACACGCGGAAGAAATACGGAGAGGGGCGAAGGGTTTTTCTGATGTCTCCGCTACATCATCATTATCAGAAAAAAGGATGGCATGAAGCCAGAATCGTGACCCGGTTTTGGACAGTCGGCATCCTGCTGGCTATACTCACTTTGGCAACGCTTAAACTTAGATAAACCGATATGACTCTGGAACAACTCTCTCGTCTCAATGAAAAATTTCAGCAGAAAGCCTCTGGTCTGGCAGAACTGCTGCCGGGCAGCAATTTGCTGACCTTCTCTACGACCATCATCAGGACCACCAAAAAGCTGGATGTGGTGCTAAAAAAGGTGTTGAATGCCAAATCTGAAGGGAGCTTCTACACCCAGATAGAGGCCATGGAAGAGGAGATGGATGAGTTGATTTTCATGATGGACAGGTTGGATGAAGCGAACCGCAAAAGAAACATTGGCACCATCACGGATGTGGTCAAGGCAGGGTATGAGTTGGTGTCTCTTTATTCATTGTGTTGCGATCAGATATTGGAAAGAAAAACTAAAAAACAAGACGAAATTGAATGAGTAAATCTATCGCCATATTGGGAGCAGGTGAAAGCGGAATCGGTGCAGCCATACTAGGGCTGAAGCACGGATACCGCGTCTTTCTGTCCGATGCAGGAGCCATTTCTGCGGATAGAAAGCTCGTGCTGCAATCTTATGGGATAGCGTTTGAAGAAGGAGGACACAGCGAAGACATCATATTAGCTTCAGATGAGGTGATCAAAAGCCCGGGCATTCCGGATAGGGTACCCATGATTCAGGCGTTGGTGGCAAAGGGAATTCCAGTCATATCGGAGATCGAGTTTGCTTACAGATACATTCCTCAGACTGCCAAAGTCATAGCCATTACCGGTACCAATGGAAAGACCACCACTACACTACTCACTTACCACATCCTGAAGTCTGCAGGGTTGAAAGTGGCTCTGGGTGGAAATGTGGGTGTAAGCCTGGCCAAGTTGGTGGCAGAAGGCGATTACGACTATTTCGTGGTAGAGGTGAGCAGTTTCCAGCTGGATGGCATTGTGAAATTCAAACCCAATGTGGCGGTGTTGCTCAATATCACTCCCGATCACCTGGATAGATATGATTATGATTTTCAAAAGTATGTAGCCTCAAAGTTCAGGATTACAGAGAACCTCAGTCATGAGGAGTCATTCATCTACTGTGCAGACAGCGAGCCGGTGACAGAGGAAGTAGCTAAACGCAAAATAGAGGCTTGCCTTTTTGCCGTTTCAGCTACTAAAAGCCCGAAATGGGAGGCCTACATGGATGATGAGCACCTCATTTTCAATTACAGGTTTAAAGAGAAAGATAAGAAACATACCATCCCCGTATCGGAAATTTCCCTGATCGGTAAACACAACATGATCAACTCTATGTCGGCGGTACTTAGCGCCCTTACCATGGAGGTGTCCATTGAGCAGATCCTGAAAGGCCTCAAAACCTTTGTGAACGCCCCGCACCGGCTGGAGTTCTGCGGAGAGATTGACGGTGTGCGCTTTATCAATGATTCTAAAGCCACGAATGTGGATGCGGTCTATTATGCGTTGGAAGGCATTCGTCAGCCGATTGTTTGGATTGCCGGGGGGATAGACAAAGGAAATGAATATGATCAGATCGCTGGGCTGGTAGCAGACAAAGTAAAGGGATTGATTTGCCTGGGGGTCGACAACAGCAAGCTCACCGGTCGCTTTGGCAGTACGGTAGAGACCCGGGAGACGCGTAGTGTAGAGGAGGCGGTGAATTTAGGATATGAAATGGCCGCCAGTGGGGATGTGGTGTTGCTGTCGCCTGCCTGTGCCAGTTTTGATTTATTCAAAAACTATGAGGACAGAGGTGACCAGTTTCGGGTAGCGGTGAAAAATTTGAAAGAGACTAAAAGAGCAAAAGTATGAACGTGATCAAAGATTGGGCATACAAGAACTTAAAAGGCGATCCGGTGATTTGGTTCATCGTTTTTCTGCTGTCTATGCTGAGTATTTTGGTGGTGTACAGCTCCACAGGTAGCCTGGCTTACAAAATGATGGAGGGCGATACTGAGTATTACCTGTTCAAGCATTCTGCCCTGGTCATGCTGAGTTTGCTGGCCATGTGGGTGGCTCATAAAATTGACTATCGCTACTATGCGAAATTGTCCCGATTGGCCCTTTGGTTGTCATTACCCCTGCTGCTATTTACCTGGCAGTTTGGTACCAATATCAACGAAGCCTCCAGGTGGATCACCATTCCATTGATCAATCAGGCTTTTCAGCCTTCAGATTTGGCCAAACTGGCGCTGGTCATCACCCTGGCCAGTATGCTTTCCAAACGTCAGAAGAGTATTGATGATTTTCAGAAAGCCATCATCCCGATTTTGGTTTGGATAGGTCTGATATGTGCACTGATTGCCATGACCAACGTGTCTACGGCCATATTGCTTTTTGGCACCTGTATGCTGATGCTTTTCATCGGACGGGTGCCTATGAAGTACCTGGCCATACTCATGATTATCGGGGTGATCGCCGGAGGACTGGCACTTACCTTCGGACAACGAACGGGCACTGCAGTGAGCAGGGTGCAGAGCTTCTTCGATGAGGACGAAACACCCTTTCAGGCTAAGCAGGCGTACATAGCCATCGCTACCGGAGGACTCACCGGCAAAGGCCCGGGGCAGAGTGATCAAAGAAATTATCTACCTCATCCCTATTCAGATTTCGTGTTTGCCATCGTACTGGAAGAGTATGGGCTCATCGGAGGCATTACCGTGTTGTTCCTTTATCTGGCACTACTCTATCGGGGTATGAAGGCAGCGGCTGAAAGTCATCGGGCTTATGGCGGATTACTGTCGGCCGGGTTGTCATTTGCTCTGGTCATGCAGGCCATGGTCAATATGGGTGTGGCGGTAGGTTTAGGGCCTATTACAGGATTGCCCTTGCCACTGATCAGTATGGGAGGTACTTCACAGCTCTTTACAGGTCTGGCACTTGGGATCATTTTGAGTGTGAGCCGTGGTGAAATAGATGACATTGGTTCGCCACTGGCGAATAATTTTAAGGCAAAGGAAAGAATTAAAGAAGCAGCATAATCGAAAAGCAAGAGACATATCGTCAATTACCATTGCGGATCATGATAAGTGGAGGCGGCACAGGCGGACACATCTATCCTGCTATCTCCATTGCGCAGGCCTTGCAGGACATGGTGCAGGGTGTGGAGATTCTGTTTGTAGGCGCGCAGGGCAAAATGGAGATGAAGAAGGTGCCCGAAGCGGGATTTCAGATTGTGGGACTTTGGATCAGTGGCATTCAACGGAGTTTGTCTGCACAGAACCTGATGTTTCCTTTCAAAGTGATTTCCAGCTTGTTCAAAGCTTTTGGTTTGATCCGTTCATTCAAACCTCATGCGGTGATCGGCGTGGGTGGGTATGCCAGTGGGCCTTTGCTCTATGCGGCTTCCGCCAAAAAGGTACCCACACTCATTCAGGAACAAAACTCCTACGCCGGACTGACCAACAAATGGCTGGCTGGCAGGGTGAATAAGATTTGTGTGGCTCACGATGGCATGGAAAAATACTTCCCGGCGGACAAGCTGGTAGTGACAGGAAACCCCGTCAGAAAAACCATTTTGCTCAAGCCGGACTTGAAACCTTCTGCCTATGAGTTTTTTGGATTTGATGCATCCAAAAAGACCATATTGATAGTGGGTGGCAGCCTCGGTGCCCGATCCATTAACGAATTTATTTTGGCCGGATATGATCGCCTGGCGGCCTCTGGTTATCAGGTGATCTGGCAGACTGGTGGATATTATTTTGAAGAGATGAAACGGAGGGTCATCAACCCCTCTGCCAACATCCTCTTGAAGGATTTTGTACGGGAAATGCAGTATGCCTATGCAGTGGCTGACGTGGTGATTTCACGGGCCGGTGCCTTGTCCATTGCTGAGCTGATGCTCACGGGCAAGCCGAGCATCCTCGTACCCAGCCCCAATGTGGCAGAAGATCATCAAACCATCAATGCCATGGCACTGGTGGAGCGGGATGCTGCAGTGCTGGTAAAAGATAATGAAGCAGCTGAGAAGCTGATTGACACGGCATTTGCACTCATCGAGGATGAGGATAGAAAGCGTGTTTTGAGTGAAAATATTAAAGGAATGTCTCATCCGAATTCGGCTAAGGACATTGCCAACGAAATATTGAAAATGATCGCATGAAGCTGAAAGACATACAAAGCGTATATTTTATTGGGATCGGCGGCATAGGCATGAGCGCCATCGCCCGTTGGTTCAATCAGCGAGGTGTGAAAGTAGGTGGCTACGATCGGGTAGATACCAACCTTACCACGCGCCTGTCTTTGGAGGGCATGTGGGTGCATTATGAGGACAATCCCCGCAATATCCCTGCGGAGTTCATGGACAAGGAGAAAACCCTGATTATTTATACTCCTGCCGTTCCGAAAAAACACGAGGAGCTGCGATACTTCCAGAAGAAGAAGTTTATCGTGATGAAGCGCTCCGAGGCACTGGGGATCATTTCCAAAAGGCACTATACCGTAGCAGTGGGTGGCACGCACGGGAAGACTACTACCTCGTCTATGGTAGCGCACCTGCTCAATCAGTCAGAGAAGGGCTGTTCTGCTTTCATAGGTGGGATTATGACTAACTATGACTCTAACCTGATTGTGGGTGGGGAGGATGCTCCGGTGGTCGTGGAGGCCGATGAATTTGACCGGTCATTTCTATGGTTGTCTCCCAACTACACCGTGGTTACGTCGGTAGATCCTGATCATCTGGATATTTACGGAGATGAGGAACAGATGAAAGATGCTTTCGGTGAGTTTGTGAAACTCTCTGGTGAGGATGGTAGCACATTGATTCATCATGCTGCCGCAGAGAAGATCAACATGCACCTTGAAAACCTCTATTATACTTATGGAATCGATAAGGGTGATATTCAGGCAAAGGCACTCAGAGCCGTCAACGGCATGTTTGTGTTCAATTATCATGGCAATGAGGTCATCAAAGACCTGACCCTGTCAGTGCCAGGCTTTCACAATGTGGAGAATGCCGTGGCAGCGGTGCGGGTGGCGCTGGATTTGGGCATGGACCCTGAGACCATCAAGGCAGGTATTGCCAGCTATAGAGGTGTGAAGCGACGTTTTGAGTACATTATTAAGGACGAGAAACTCACTTTCATAGATGACTATGCGCATCACCCTACGGAGATCACTGCATTTCTTAAGTCTGTAAAGGCGCTGTTTCCCAGAAAGAAACTGACAGTCATCTTTCAGCCTCATTTGTTCAGCAGAACGAGAGATTTTCAGACTGGTTTTGCGGAAAGTTTGTCTCTGGCAGATGAAATAATCCTATTGGATATCTATCCGGCTAGGGAAGAACCGATCCCCGGTATAACTTCGCAGATCATATTCGATAACATCACCAAAGAGCAGAAAATTCTGTGTGAAAAATCCGAGTTGATGGAGGTGATTGCCAGCAGAAACGTGGAATTACTTTGCACCGTTGGTGCCGGAAATATTGATCAGGAAGTGCCAAAATTAAAGAGTTACTATTTAAATAAATACCAGATTGAGTCGTGAGCTAAAGACCATATTGTTCCTTTCTGTTTCGGCATTCATCATGCTGGTGATCATTGGATTTACCGGGGTGAAAAATGGCGCCAAACCGGTGAATAATGTGCTGGTGAATATCCAGGATCAGAATGGAGATTTCTTTACAGATCAGCTCGAAATTATGAGTTTGCTCAATGCCGGCAATACCGATTATGTGCTGGGTCAGTCCATTAGTATGCTGGATCTGAAGGCTTTAGAGTTGCGCGTAGAGGCGAACCCTTTTGTGAAGGAAGCACAGATCTACAGAGATGTAAAAGGGAACCTCGTCGTGAACGTGGAGCAGGCTCAACCGATCGCGAGAATTTTCAATCGGAATGGCCCGGACCAATACATTGATGCGGACGGCACCCTGCTGCCCACTAATGCACGACATACTGCGCGCGTGCCCATTCTGGAGCTCGAGCGCTCCTTTAGCTGGGTTGAAAATATTACCGAGACGGATTATGGAAAGGATATACTGAAGATGCTGAAGTATGTGGAGAAGGATGAGTTTTGGAGAGCACAGATTGCTCAGATAGTGATCGCCAGAGATGGAGAGCTTACGTTGCTCCCACAGGTGACCAAGCAGGAAATTAAATTCGGAATGCCAGATGACCTGGAAGGGAAGTTTAAAAAACTTAAGATTTTTTACAAAGAGATCTTGCCAAACAAAGGGTGGAATACCTACAGTTTGGTAAACCTCAAGTTTAAGGATCAAATCGTCTGTGAATAAAAATATGAGTCTTCGGACTGAAACTGAAAATTGCTAAAGAAATGGAAGATAAAATCATCGTCGGACTGGACATAGGTACCACCAAGATATGCGTCATCGTAGGGCGTAAAAATGAATTTGGTAAGCTGGAAGTGTTGGGCATGGGCAAGGCAGTATCTGACGGAGTGATCCGCGGTATTGTCACCAACATTGACAAGACAGTGAATGCCATTGAAAAGGCTGTGGCAGAGGCCAGTGAGCAGTCGGGTATTGATATCCGGGTGGTCAACGTTGGCATTGCCGGTCAGCACATCAAGAGCGCTGTGCATCACGGATCTATCACCCGCGATAGCGACGATGAGATCACCGTGGAGGATGTGAACAGACTTACCAATGATATGTACCGTATCGTGATTCCTCCGGGGAGCGAGATCATTCACGTGATGCCTCAGGATTACATCATCGACTATGAGGATGGTATCAAAGATCCTGTGGGAATGTCCGGGGTGAAGATGGAAGCAGACTTCCACATCATCACGGCGCAGACCAACGCCATCAATAATATCAATAAGTGCGTACGCAGAGCAGGCCTTGATATCGAAAATCTTATTCTGGAACCTTTAGCATCCAGTTTGGCAGTGTTGAGTGATGAAGAAAAAGAAGCCGGCGTTTGTCTGGTGGACATAGGTGGTGGTACTACCGATATTGCAGTATTCTATGATAACATCATACGTCACACTGCAGTCATTCCATTTGGAGGCAATATCATCACTTCAGACATCAAGCAAGGTTGTATGGTGATGGAGCATCAGGCTGAGCAGTTGAAGACCAAATTTGGACGGGCCATTTCTGAAGAGGCCAACCCGAATGAGATTGTATCTATCCCTGGATTGAGAAACAGGGCACCAAAGGAGATTTCATTGAAAAATCTGGCCCATGTGATCGAAGCTCGTATGGAAGAGATCATAGAGATGGTGCACACTGAGATTATCACTTCTGGGTTTCATAAAAAACTGGCGGCTGGTATCGTGGTGACTGGCGGTGGCTCGCAGCTCACCAATTTGCAGCAGTTGTTTGAGTATATGACTGGCTTGGATACACGCATTGGTTACCCCAATGAACACCTTGGCAAGAGCAAGGTGGACGCTGTGAAGAGCCCGATGTATGCTACCTCCGTAGGTTTGGTGCTATCAGGCTTTAGGGCTATAGACATCCGGGAGGACCGATATAATGAGAAAATCGCTAAAGGCAAGGCCTTGAAACCTCGCAATAAGCAGGGAGCTAAGTTTTTTCAGAATATTCTGGAGAAAACCAAGGGACTTTTGATCGATGATATCGATGATGAAAGGGATTATTAATAAGATAGAGTATTTGAAAATTGATAGAAGTGCTGTTCGTCATTCAGCCTTCGAATATTAAACGATAACGTCATGGCAGAAAATATGTATCAATTTGATTTACCCTCGCACCACAAATCCATCATTAAAGTGATCGGAGTAGGTGGAGGAGGAAGTAACGCCGTAAATCACATGTATAACCTTGGAATCAAGGATGTAGAGTTTGTGGTTTGTAACACTGATATTCAGGCGCTGGAGAGCAGTCCGGTACCTAATAAGCTTCAGCTGGGAGTGAACCTCACGGCTGGTCTGGGAGCAGGAGCAAATCCTGAAAAAGGTAAACATGCAGCGCTCGAGTCTACAGAAGACATTCGTGAGATGCTGTCTGAAGATACTAAAATGGTGTTCATCACTGCCGGAATGGGCGGTGGTACCGGTACAGGGGCCGCTCCGGTGATCGCACAGATCGCCAAGGAGATGGACATCCTGACCGTGGGTATTGTCACAGCGCCCTTTATGTTTGAAGGGCGTAAGAAAATTCAGGCCGCTAATGATGGTATTGCTGAGCTAAAGGCCAACTGTGATACCGTTCTGGTCATCCTCAATGACAAACTGAGGGAGATTTTTGGCAACCTGCCGATCAGAGAAGCCTTCGGTCAGGCGGATAATGTATTGACCACTGCAGCCAAAGGGATTGCTGAGATCATCACGGTGCCTGGTTATGTGAATGTGGATTTTGAGGATGTGAAAACCGTGATGAAAAATGCGGGTGCCGCAGTGATGGGCTCTGCACAGACACATGGTGAAAACAGAGGCCGACGTGCCGCTGAGGAAGCTCTCAATTCGCCACTGCTCAACAATCAGAATGTGAATGGTGCTGACAAGATCCTTCTTTCCATCATGTCTGGTGAGGACGCTGAGTTACAGATGGATGAGCTGGCAGATATCACAGATTACATGCAGGAGTTTGCGGGTGAGGATGCTGAGGTGATCTTCGGTCACGGCGTGGATGCTGACCTGGGCATGAACATACGGGTGACGGTCATTGCGACCGGATTCGGTGGTGTACAGGAGATCCAGCCTATAGCCAGAAAGCAAAACACTACACCAGCACCTGATTCCAAGCGCGTTTACGATCTGGAATCATCGCGTCAGATCAAGCTGTTTGACAGTGCCAAGGACGATGAGGAGGATGAAGACGATTTTGAAGAGAAGAAAGAAACACCCAAAAGGGATAGCTTCACATATGATTTTCTCAAAGACGAAATCAAAAAGGCCGTAGAGGAAGAAGATGAGTTGGATGATAACGATTTTGAGTTTGACCTGGGAGGCGGCTATGAAGTGTTTGATGAAAGCGACGAGGAGGAGGAAGATGAGAAGGAAGCAGACGACGATTTTTTCTCAATAGAAAGCCTGGAGCGCAATCACAGCCCTTCTAAAAAGCTGGAGTTGATGGAGCAGCGCAGAAAGCGTGAACAAATGTTGGAGGGAACCAGTAAAGAAGACCTTTCGACCCAGAACTTTAAAGAGAAGTTTGATGTACCCGCTTACGAACGTAAGAAGGTGACTTTTGCGAAAGTTCCGCATAGTTCTGAGCGCAATATTTCAAAGTTCAATCTTACTGATGATAATCAGATACTTGGAAACAATAAGTATCTCCATGACAATGTAGATTAAGGCAGTTTTCTGCACATGACGAGGGTTGCCCAATTTATTGGGCGACCTTATTTTGTATAAAACACAGGAATGCTTGATTAAAATATTTCAATTGAGCCTTCGTTTTATTAAACTTGGACTTGAGTACCTTAATATCTTAGAAAATGAAAAAAGCGTGGGCCAACTTTGTTAAGACTTTTCAGCCAAAATACAGCGTAGTGGTGAATATGTATCATGTGGTGCCAGGCACCCCGGTGAAGAAACATGCTCATAAGCATGAGTTTGGAAAGGGCGAGCTGGATGAAGCTTCTATTTTCTTCCACAAAGTAGTTAAAAGGCACTCTCAGTTGGGTTTCCCAAATACGGAGGTGCAATTGATCAAGGGTAAGAAAACGGTCGTACAGGCTAAAAACTATGGCCCTGTAGAACTCGTGAAGGGTCTCAATGTCCAGAGCGCTTGACACATAGGATAGCATAAAAGCATTTTGAAAGCTCCCGTTGGGAGCTTTTTTTGTTATCGCCCTCTTTTTAATTGGCTCCCTTTAAGTGTTCAGTTACCACACGATTGATATTCAGCCCGAGGGTCACCCCAATGAGTACAATGCAGCCGAGATAAAAATAAGTAGGAGAGCCGAGCGGTTTAGGGCTGGATAGGCGACCCACATAGGTCTGGAGAAAGATGATTTCGAGACCTATCAGGAAGATCAATATCCCCCAGTAGAGTGGTGAAGTGAGTGTTTTTTTGCTGAAAAGCAACCACGGGCTGATCATGAGTGCTACGTACAGCAGTGCTGGTAAGTGATTCTCTAAGAGGAATTTTCCGAAATTTTCCGGTTGGAGATTGGCGTAGAGAAACCCAAAGTGAATGAGATGGTTGACTGCCAGCAAGAGGATCAGAGTGATCAGATGTAGTCTTTTGAAAGCTGAACGATAGATTTTACGCAGACCAGTGGCACCGATCCAAAGGAGAATAATGGTGATGAGTACAAAGGACGTTCTTGCCGAATACCTGGCAGATAGCTGATAGAGTGCTTCTGGTGTATTATTCAGCACCCAAAAGTAGACACCTGTTTCCCAAAGAATAATCAGCATAACAAGAACGGCTATTTTCCTGAACATGCCCTTATTCCAAAATATCCCGAAACTCTGTAAGTGCAGTACTGTTTCCAATGACAGTGAGGGTGTCACCCAGTAGTAGATGTGTGTCTCCGTGTGGGATAAAGACTTCATCATCCCTGCGCAGGACCACCAGGGACCCTGAAGGGGGGAATGCCACCTCCATCACCTGTTTTCGGTGCAGTTCTTTTCGTGTGAGGAGTATTTCCTCTATCCGGTACATACCAAAACTTTCCGACAAGGAGGTAAGTGTTTCAGGTCTCACGATCATGTCTTCTACATAGCCCGCTAGCAATTCATCAATGTCTATCAGTTTTAGATCCGATTCGGTATCAACAAGTTCATGTGAAGCCGACTGTTTCCTCAGAATGATCTTACTGTGATTCAATTTGTTTTTGACATATAGTGCCAGTTGCTGGTTGAGTTTTTTGGACTCCGTAAGCATGATCACCAGGTCAGGAGTGCGGATATCCAGTTCACCGAAAATAGAAATATCCAACTCATCCACGGCCCATATATTGAGGTTTTTTTGTTCGAAATCCGGAATGATGGCTTGATTCTGAATGATCGTCAGGCATGGGATATCGTGCATTTTCATGCGTTCGGCAAGTAGTAAACTGGCCTTACTGCCACCGAAAATATAGATGCTATAGTAGAGGTCTTCTTCCTGGCTGAAGAACTTATAGGCCAGAGGTGAGAGTAGACTGGTGAAAATGGCCGCTGCCACGATGGCGGCATTGTCTGCGGCAGTGATCACCTGCAATGACAGACCTATTTGCGCGGCAGCTATGGTCAATCCCATGCGGGCGGTCAGTAATACTCCTCCGGCCAGTGCTTTCTTTAATCCAAAAACTTTAATGAGGATAAGGGCGGGTAACACCTGGGTAGCAAAAAAGCCCAGCACCAGTGTAAGTACAAAAGGAATGGATTCGCCAAATTGGCTCAGTGCCGACACATCCAGTTGCACCCCTACCATGATGAAAAATATGGGAATGAAGAAGCCATAACTCATGCCGTCCAGCTTAAATACCAATGCGGAGCGTTCTTTATTGATAAACAAGCTGAGTAGTACGCCGGCAAAAAAGGCGCCCATAGCCAGCTCTGTATCTATGAGATAGGCAATGAGCACAAAAAACAAAAGCAAAGCCACCGTGCCCCTTACTCTGATCTGGCTGGCGGCATGCTCCAGGGTGTAAAGTACCTTTTGGAAGGTGCGTACTTTGATAAGTCGGCGACCGATGACATAGGTGAGTATGAATACGATGAAGATGACGGTAAAAAGCAAGAGCTCCACCTGAAAGCCATTTTTCAGCACCCCGGAATACACCGAAATAAGGATGATACTCATGATGGTGGCAATAGCCCCTTCCATGAGCATGATCTGCCCAAATTTGCGAGTGAGCTCGCCTTCAGATTTCAGAATGGGCACCGTAATGCTCAAGGCAACAGTGGGGAAGAGCAGAATGTAAAATATCAGATCGATTTCGATAAACTGACTGATGAGCCATGCCATTGGGATGGACAAAAACAATGAGCCGAAATAGATAAATAAAGCCACGAGCAGGGAATTGCTCAGGATATCAATGATCCTGATCCGTCCCTTGGGTAAAGAGGAGATCATCTTTGGGACGTCAATCTCCAGGCCCGATAGGAAAATTAAGAATAGAAAACCTGTACCTGCCAGGAAATCCATCAAAGGCGTGGGTTCGATCAGATCCAGTACATAGGGGCCAACAATGACCCCCATCACGATTTCCACAATTACGGAAGGTACCTTGCTCACTTCCAGCCAGGAAAGTATGAGCGGAACGATCCACGCAATTATGAAAATGATAAATAAAGGCCAGTAGTTGAAGAATTCCATGTAGTATGATTGCTATTTTTTTGAAAAATAGGCAAAAAATATCATGGACATATCAAATTGGACCTACAAGTTGATGGGCCGTCGATGATATCCCCGATAGCTCAATCGATTAGCGCCCAGATTAAGCGGTGGCTAACTTTTTGTCATAGGATCCGGTACCTAGCTGGTGTAGCAAAGAGAAATGGCTCCTCAGGGCATCCAGAAAAGTTCTGTGTTGGTGATAAGGCACATCATACTCCTCTGCCGTTTGTTTCACGATGGCAGAGATGTGTCTGTAGTGCACATGGCAGATGTGTGGGAAAAGGTGATGCTCTATCTGAAAGTTCAGACCTCCTACAAACCAGGAGAAGAACACACTTTTGTTGGCGAAATTGGCCGTAGTTCTCAGCTGATGAACCGCCCAATTATTTTCTATGCTTCCGTTTTCATCGGGCACGTAGAAGTTAGTTTCGTGAATCACATGAGCAGGCTGAAAAATAAGGGCAAGGAACAATCCACTGATAAAATGCATCAGCAAAAAGCCCAAAAGCACTTGCCACCAGGGAAGCGCAATTACGATGATTGGTAGCGCCAAAAAGATGGCCAGATACCAAATCTTATTGAAAATTACTTCAGCCAAAGCTGAGGCAAACGTATAACCTTGGGGGGCTAGCAGGTCTCTCTTGTGATAGCGGATGACTTGTTCAAAGTCTTTGCTCAAAAACCAATAAATGGTCATGATCCCATACAGAAAAGGGGCATAGAAGACCTGAAACCTATAAATACTTTTACGTTCCTGCGTAGGCGAAAATCGCATGACACCTTCTTTTGCAATGTCCTCATCATGGCCATCTACATTGGTAAATGAATGATGCAATACATTATGCTGAATCTTCCAGTTGGTATGATAGGCACCAAGAAAATTTAATAAGTAGCCCAACACATTGTTGACGTGCTTGTTTTGTGAATAAGCACCATGATTGGCATCATGCATAATGGATAGGCCTATACCTGACATCCCAATACCCATCAGGGTCCACATGCCGATAACGCCCCAAAGGGAGGTTACTACGCCGGTGATCATCAGGATCATAGGGGTGAAATATAAAGCAATCATGAAAGCTGTCTTGAATTTCATTTCAAGGTTGGCGTGACGAGAGATATTGTTCTCCTTGAAGTGGGCGTTAACGCGTTTTCGTAGCTCTTTGAAGAATTCAGGACGATCCTGAGCGTTAAACTTAACCGAAGGTTGACTCATATTGAAGGGTTTAAGACCCCAAGATAACTCTTAATGCCAGTATTTAAATGAAATATTTGGTTTGTTGTTAAAAGCTGATGGCATTTATACGCTGGATTAACCCATTTGTGAGGCCAATAATCTTCGGTGATAGTTGACTTGGCCAAGGTGGTAATTGAGGTGTCCCTCCAAATGCACAAGAAAATGGAGGGTAGTCATTGGTTTTCCGAAAACTTCTATGGGGTATATATCATTTATTTCCTGGTCATTTAGTTTGCTAAGCGTAGCAGATACCACCCCAATCGTTTTTTGAATGTCCTGAAGGATTTTGGCTTTTGGTACATTCCGATCGGAAAACTCCGCTTCCCTATTCCTCACATAGCCGGTGTCTCCCAATATCGCCCCAATGAAGTGCTGGAGGTTCCCAACCAGATGCAAAGCCAGATTGCCCGCAGAGTTAGTGATGCCGGGAGCTGTTTTCCAAAGATCTGATTCTTCAGAGTAGCTGTCTATCTCTTTGATTAATATGTTAAGGTCTTTTTCAAACAGGTTAATGAGAATTTCTTTCATGTGTTTAGCCAATTGCGTTTTTTAGATCTTCTATGAGGTCTTCAATGTCTTCTATCCCTACCGAAAGTCGGATGAGGGAGTCAGTAAGTCCGGCCTCCAGTCTTTGCTCCCGAGGAATGCTCGCGTGGGTCATGCTGGCAGGATGCCCGGCCAGAGATTCCACTCCACCCAGAGACTCTGCGAGGGTGAAAACTTTTAGGTTTTCCAATACTTTGAAAGCAGCAGCCTGACTGTCGTCTGCCAGTACAAACGAGATCATTCCGCCAAATCTCTTCATTTGTTTTTTGGCTACTTCATGATTGGCATGGTCTTCAAATCCCGGCCAGTACACATGTTTCACCTTGGGGTGGTTCTTTAGGTACTTGGCTACCTGTTCCCCATTGTCACAGTGTCTGTCCATTCGCACGTGCAGGGTCTTGATGCCTCGCAATACCAAAAAACAGTCCTGTGGGCCCGGTATGGCTCCGGAGGAGTTTTGGACAAAGCCAATTAGCTCATCAATTTTGGGATCGTTGGATCCCACAAAGCCCATGACTACATCAGAGTGGCCTGCAATGTATTTGGTGACCGAGTGCATCACCATATCTGCTCCCATGTCCATGGGGTTTTGCAGGTATGGGCTGGCAAAGGTGTTATCTACCACTGTTTTTGCGCCAACAGATTTGGCGAGATTCACCACCGCACGGATATCCACGATGCTCATCATCGGATTGGTGGGGGTTTCTATCCATACCAGTCGGGTTTTTGGGCTCAGTGCTTTTTTCACCGACTCGAGATCCTGCATGTTCACAAAGGTGAACTTCAGGCCATAGCGCTCATATATTTTCGTGAAAATCCTGTAAGTGCCACCATAGAGGTCGTTGGTACTTACAATTTCGTCTCCGGGTTCCAGTGTCTTCAAGATGGCATCTGTGGCACCCATTCCTGAGCTAAAACATCTGCCAAATTGGGCATTTTCAAGGGCCGCCAGATTAGCTTCCAATGCCGTTCTTGTAGGGTTCTGCGTTCGGGCATATTCATAGCCCTTATGCTGCCCGGGAGAGGCCTGTGCGTAAGTGGAGGTCTGGTAGATGGGTGTCATGATGGCACCTGTGGTAGGGTCGGGCTCCTGGCCGGCGTGTATTGCTTTGGTTCCGAATTTCATCGCTTATCGTTAGGGTCTTTTTTGGGTACGAGTTGTTAGGCAGCAAAGTTAGAAGAATACCTGACTTCCTGAAGGGAATGTCGGGAAGTGGACGGGAAGTTTTTTTGAAATAAGAGTACTGAATGACAACTTTTGCAATGATTATTTCGTAAAGCACTTAAGTTGCAAAATAAATGACTCACTATCTTGTAAAACACTTAAATATTGTAATGTCATAATGAATTAGGTAAATGTTGGTTTACAATATTGAGTGCACCCCCGGTTTCCGGGGGTGTTTTTTTTGACCCATCCTTTTTTATACAAAACATGAAAAAATAAAACCCTACAAGACGAACTTCGTATTTGTTTTTTATACATTTAAGGAAGTAATAAAACTTAAGCGGATGAAAGGAACCAATTTGGGCGAATTTGAGGAGGTGGTATTGCTCACCATTGCCTCCCTGATGGATGAAGCCTACAGCGTAAATATCGTGGACGAAATAGAGAAGGTTACCGGCCGGGCCACTAAGTTGGGAGTGGTGCATGCCGTGCTCAAGAGGCTGGAGGATAAAGGTTATATCAGTTCAGAGCTCGGAGAACCCACCAAGGAACGAGGTGGTCGACGTAAACGATTTTTTAAGATTTCTCATTCAGGAAAAGTGTCTTTATTGAAGGCCAGAGAGCAGCGGGATCAGTTATGGAACACTATTCCAGATGTGGTATTTGAAGGATTGATATGAGCAGACAAGAGACCCCTCCCAAATGGCTCGACAGGTTGCTGGGCTGGTACTGCCGACCAGACCTGCTGGAAGATTTGCAGGGAGACCTGCACGAATATTACCATCGAAACCTGTCAAGAGGCAGGTTCAGGGCCAATTTTATTTACCTGATAGATGTCCTTAAGTTTTTCAGGCCCTACACAATAAAGAGAAACCAAACACTTCATTCTTTCAATCCATTTTTTATGCTGGGAAACTATTTCAAAACCTCAGTGCGTAGCCTGGCCAGAAACAAAGTGTTTTCGGCAATCAACATTGTGGGGCTCGCCATATCAATGTCTGTGGGCATTCTGATGATTACCTACATCAACGAGCTGCTTAGCTTTGATAAGTTTCATCAGAATGGTAACCGGATCTACAGGATCCTCACTACCTACAAGGGCATCACGAATGACGAATCCGTGGACCTGGCGTCTACTTCCATTTTTATCGGGCGGAGACTGCAGGAGGACTATACAGGGGTAGAGCAGCTGACTATTTTGAGGAGGAACTTCTCAGCGGATCTCAAAACGGGCTCGAAGATCATGAGTGCCGAAGGACTCTGGGCTTCTGAGAATTTCTTTGATGTATTTGATTTTGAGTTGGTAGCTGGCAACCCCGCCACAGTACTGCACGATCCCAAATCAATAGTGATCACAGAGTCACTGTCCAAAAAGTTATTTAAAGAGGGAGAACCCATAGGGCGAACCATAGAACTGGTGGGGCAGGAGCGCTATGGGTTTCAAAGTGGGACGATTACCGGGGTGGTGAAGGACCCACCGGCTAGTTCTCACATGCAGTTTGAGATGTTGGGTTCCCTAAGTACGCTGGAGCATTATGCAGCAGGACAAGAGGGAGAATCTTTCCTGACCAGTTATAATAGCGTCTGGATGAATTATGTCTATGTGCTTTTACCCGAAAATCAGCGCGTGGATGTGATAAAGAAACACCTGGATCAGATTGCAGCTGAAGAAGGAGAGAAGTATGATCGTTTTTTCATCTCCTATGAGCTTCAAAACCTACTGGAAATAGTGCCGGGAAGAGACCTGTCTAACCAGATAGGGCCAACGGTGAGATGGAATATGATCTATTTGCTGGTAGGCCTTACTTTGATTGTTATTTTGTCTGCCTGTTTCAATTATACCAACTTGTCTATAGCCAGATCACTAAGAAGGGCAAAGGAAGTAGGGATCAGAAAAGTGGTTGGAGCCGGACGCGCGCACATTCTTACACAATTTGTTTTTGAAGCTATTTTGGTGGCTGTGGTGGCCCTGATGATGGGCTACGGTCTGTTTCTATTAATCAAACAGGAATTTATTCATCTGTTTTTCCAAAATCAGGAGATCACACTGGACTTTCAATGGATCCATCTTGTCTACTTTATGGCCTTTGCACTCGTCATTGGTGTGGCGGCTGGTATTTTACCCTCTGTATTTCTTTCCGGCCTCAAAGCCCTGAAAGTACTTAAAGACCCTGGTAGCATGAAGCTCTTCGGTGGGGTGAGCCTGCGCAGAATGCTGATCGTGTTTCAATTTACCTTATCCATTGGTTTTATTATTGGGGCTACCATTTCCTATAAACAGTATCAGTTTGCAGTGAATTTTGATTTGGGCTTTGAGACTAAAAACATCCTGAATATTGAGCTCCAGGGCAATGACGCCAATATATTGATGAGTGAGTTTTTGAAAATACCCGAGGTGGAAGGTATCTCCATGTCAGGTATGCTCCCTGCCACTGGAGAAGTGTGGGGTGATGAGGCCAAATACAAGGACCCTATGGACTCAGTGAATATCCACGTCAACTATGTGAGTAAGGACTATTTGGGTTTGCATCAATTTGAATTCTTAGCTGGCGGCACCTTCCCACACGATCTCAAAAAGGATGAAGACCCCAAGTTTACCATTATCAATGAACGACTCATGCGGCGCTTTGGGATAGAGAGCCCTCAGGAAGCCCTCGGCGAAGTGCTGACTGTAGATGGCAGCAAGAAAGTCCAAATTGTGGGCGTAGTGAAGGACTTTCAACATCAGAGAATTACAGAAGGGCATGAACCGTTTGCTTTTTTGCAGGGCTATGAGGACTATCAGGTGCTCAATTTGAAAGTGGCAAGCGGGGATATGGTAGGGTTTATGACGAAGCTGGAAGCTGTGTGGAAGGCAGTAGATGCGGTGCATCCTTTTCGCGCAGAGTTTTACGACGATAAGATACAAAAGGCCTATACCCAATATCAGACCTACTTCAAAGTGATTGGATTTCTGGCTTTTCTGGCAATTTCTATCGCCGCACTTGGACTGCTCGGCATGGCTATTTTCACTACGGAGACACGCATGAAGGAGATTAGCATCAGAAAAGTCCTCGGCGCTACCGAACAGCACCTGATCTATATTTTATCCCGTGGGTTTGTGGTGATGTTGGTGGTTGCTTCTTTCATTGCTGTGCCCACTACCTACCTGCTCTTTGAGCACATGGTATTGAATGACCTGGCCAATCGCATTGTCGTCGGTCCGTTAGAACTTCTTTCAGGGGTAGTGGTCATTTTCGCAGTGAGTATGTTGACCATTGGGTGGCAAACAGCCAGGGCTGCGCGTACCAATCCGGCCGAGATGCTAAGGGACGAGTGATTTTTCGAGGTACTACAGAAGTTAAAATCCGCTCAGGCGGATTTTTTTGTTTGTGATGGTTATCTTTATCACCCCTTCCAGTGCACACTCTTTTAACGCCATATGAGAATATACCTTTGTGCGCTATTTGTCGCATTGATCATTTTACCCCTAAGAAGCCAGAACATTGATAGCCTAACGCATGAACTCAATCGAAGTGAGGGATCTGTGAGGATGGACTTGCTATTTCAGCTTTCTGAGGCTTATATGTATCAGGATTGGGAGATGTCCCTGCAATATGCACGTGAAGTCGCCAAACTCGTGGAGGAAGAAAAGGATACCAAACGGGCGTTTGAGTCGGCTTATGTATTATCCAGGGCACTTGAGGGGTTGGGGAATTATGCCGAGGCACTCACCTACGGAAAACTGGCTGAGGAGCTGGCCGGAAATGACGTAGACAAAGCAAACATCTTACATCATCTGGGCCATACTTATGAATCGCTCTCCGAGTTTCAGAGCGCATTGGACTACCAACTCAGGGCTATTGAGCTGAGAAAGAAAAATGGCGATTTGAAAAAGCTGGCCAATGCCTACAACTCTTTGGCGTTTGTGTACAAGGGCATGTCGCTTTACGATAGGGCCATTGTGACTCTACAAGAGAGTTTGTCGATCAGCAAGGGGCTTGGTGATGCGATGGGTGTTTCAAAGGCCACCTTCAATATAGGCCTGATGACCATGGAGATGAACCGACATGCCGAGGCGATACCCTTCTTCAAGAAGGCCATGGCTGGCCTCAATGAGGAGGACTTCCCGCATCAGTTTAGTTACTATTATAACAATATGGCCAACTGCTTTGAGAAGCAATTGCACATCAACGCCGCTTTTTATGATTCGGCGTTAATCTACGGCAAGAAGAGTCTGGCGATCAAAAAACGGCTGAATAACCTCCGTGGCATAGCCAACTCCCATAATACACTGGCAGCTACTTATGAGCGAGCGAGTGATTACAAAAACTCGTACTATCATGCCACTGAGGCCCTCAGGTTATCAGATAGCCTCGATTTCAAACCCATTAAGAGAAATGCCCTGAGCTATCTGATCACGGCGGAGTTGGGGTTAGGCAAGACGGAGTTTACCAATGACCACTTCGAAGAGTATATCGATGTGGTGGAGGAAATCAACGAAGCCTCCTACTCGCGGACACTGTCTGAAATGGCTTTCAAGTACGAAACAGATAAAAAAGAGGCGGAGAATTTGCTCCTCAGGACAGAGGCGGAGCAGCATAGGCTCGTGAATATCTTACTCATCATTTTGGCCACAGTGCTGGTGGCCGGGTTAGTGCTCCTGTTCTATTTTTTCAGGCTAAAGCAAAGGACAAACCTGAAATTAAGTGCGGATAAAAAGCTGATAGAGGAGCAGGCAGAGAAGTTGTCAGAACTCAACGACCTAAAATCGCAATTCTTTGCCAATGTAAGCCATGAACTTCGAACCCCGCTCACATTGATACAGGGGCATGCTGAAGATGCCATGAATGTGAAAAAGCTGCCTGCACAGGCTTCAGAGCCACTCAAAAAGATCAAAAGAAATGTACACCAGTTGGCAGTCATGGTGAATGATTTACTGGACCTTTCCAAAATTGAGCTGAGGCAAAAACTGGTCACAGTGAAACCAGTGGATGTAGATGGTTTGCTCAAGCGAATCTGTGGTGCTTTTTCCTCCCTTGCCGAAAGCCGACAGATTTCACTTGCTTATACCAGCAACCAGCATGAGGTCACAGCCGCAATGTTGGATGAAGCACAGTTCGAAAAAGTCATCAATAACCTCATCTACAATGCATTTAAGTTTACGCCAGCAGGAGGCTCTGTAAAAGTGATAATGACCAGGGTACTGGAAGGTATTGAGGTGACTGTTGCAGACGATGGTACAGGAATCAAACCGGAAGAATTGCCGTATGTCTTCGATCGCTTTTATCAGGCCAAAGATCAGATGTCTACCTCTTTTGGATCCGGGATGGGGCTTGCCATCTCCAAGGAGTTGATTGATATGATGGGGGGCGAGCTTTCTGTGACCAGTGACCTGGGAAAGGGCAGCACGTTTAGAATGATTTTGCAACCAACCGATGAAACTCCGGATGCTCTTGTGGGTGATAGTCACCAGCCCGAGGTAGTCTCTTCTGGAGACCCACGGCTGGATACTCTGGAAATACCTTCAGATACCTCCGTGATGGTTGTAGAGGACAATCCGGACATCAGGACTTACCTGGCCACCATTTTGAGGGATCATTTTCAGATCATGATGGCTGAGCATGGGCAGGATGCTTTGGATCAATTGGAGCGGGAGAGCCCCGACCTGATCCTGACAGATGTGATGATGCCAGTGATGAATGGTTGGGAATTTATTGAGGCTTTGCAGGAGAAACCCGCTCTGGCTAAAATCCCCATCATCGTGCTTACTGCTGTGGCTGAAAATCAGGAGCGGATCAAGGGACTCAGAATGGGAGTAGATGATTACATCCTCAAACCGTTTGAAGCCGAGGAACTCCTGATAAGAATTTCCAATGTGGTGAAAAACCTGCGCGAGCGTATCAAGTGGGCCAAAGAATTCGAAGAGGAAGATGAAAAAGTCCAGCTTGGTGACCAGCACGATCTGGTGCTCAATATCAGAGAATATGTGAAAGAGCATGTTGCTGAAAAATCCCTGAATGTACTGCAGGTGGCCATGCACCTGGGGCTGAGTGAGCGTCAGCTTTACAGGAAAACAGCAGAAGCAGTGGGTATGTCACCTTCCAAACTAATCCAGGAAATCAAACTTCAGCATGCCAGAGAGCTACTGATCAGCAATAGATTTGATAAACTTTCACAGATCGCCGGAGCGGTGGGTTTTGACTCTACTTCGCACTTTTCTAAACTTTATTTGGAAAGGTTTGGGAAAAAACCAATCGATTATTTCTCTTAGTGCTCTTTAACCCGGAGGGATGAACATCAAGCCAGCAGACAGACTTGCGCAATTTTCAGAGTATTATTTTTCAGCAAAGCTGAGGGCCATTCGTGAGCTCATCGCACAGGGGAGACCTATTGTCAACCTGGGAATCGGTAGTCCGGATCAGATGCCTCATGCCGGGGTGATCGGGGCACTTCAGGAAACGGCCCAGTCTGGCGACTCACATGGTTATCAGCCTTATCAGGGTTTACCTGCACTCGGAGATGCCATTAGGGAGTTTTATGCGCGTGCATACCAGGTGCATGTTGAAGACAAGGCAGTACTACCCCTTTTGGGCTCCAAAGAAGGAATCATGCATACATCCCTGGCTTACCTCAATCCGGGTGATCAGGTGTTGATTCCCGCTTTGGGTTATCCCACTTATACTTCCGTCACCAGAATTGTTGGGGCGGAGCCTGTCTACTTCCCTCTGATGGAAACTTCCGACTGGGCACCCGATTGGGAGTTTTTGGAGCAGTTGGATTGCTCCAAAGTGAAAATATTATGGATTAACTATCCTCACATGCCCTCTGGTACCAGAGCGGATAAGGCTTTGTTGACCCGGTACGTTGATTTCGCCCGATCACGAAACATTCTGCTCTGTCATGACAATCCTTATAGTTTCATATTGAACGACAGTCCTCTGAGTATTTTCAACGTAGAAGGGGCCGAGGAAGTGGCTATCGAACTGAATTCTTTGTCTAAATCCTTTAACATGGCCGGATGGAGAGTAGGCTGGGCCATGGGGAGCGAGAAGCTGATACAACCGGTTCTCCAGATTAAGAGCAATATGGATTCCGGGATGTTCAAGCCCGTGCAGTTGGCGGCTATAGAGGCCTTAAACCTCGATCGCAGTTGGTTTGATGGACTGAATGATCAATACCGGAAGCGGCAGCTTGTTGGATTTAGGATCATGGACTTGCTCAATTGTCAATATTCGGATCATCAGGCGGGTATGTTCGTTTGGGCCAAGGCACCCAATGGTGATGGTGAAGCATTTGTGGAGGAAATCCTGGATCGGTATGATGTCTTTATGGCGCCGGGGTTTATCTTCGGAGAAGCCGGAAGATCATATATTCGCCTGTCGCTTTGTGCTTCGGTAGAGTTGTTGGAGGAGGTTTATAATCGCATGTCATGAAAGTATTATTTGTAGGTACAGGATTAATTGGAGGCTCCTTTTCACTGGCAATGAGGGCTGGCGGCTTTTTATCTGAGGCTGGTGGCTATAGCCGCAACCCTGCCAATCTTGACCGATCCATTGCGCTGGGGATCATCGATCAAAAGTTTGACACCCTTGCGTTGGGGATTCAGTGGGCAGACTGGATCATTCTTTCCATTCCTGTGGATGTCATTAGCAAGCAGCTTCCAGGGATTCTGGATCAGCTTCGACCAGGACAGGTGGTGATAGATTTCGGGTCTACCAAAGGCAAGATATGCGAGGTAGTGGCTGACCACCCCCATAGGGCACAATTTATTGCAGCTCATCCCATTGCCGGCACAGAGTATAGCGGTCCTGATGCGGCGTTTGCCACCCTTTTCGAGGAAAAACTCATGATCATTTGTGAGGGTGATAAAACCGCAGAGAAATCCCTCGCTTCCTTCAAGAAAGTTTGTCAGGGGTTGAAGATGCGCCTGGAGCTCATGGAAGCGAAGGCCCATGATCGTCATCTGGCTTATATTTCACACCTCAGCCACATTACCTCATTTGCCCTGAGCAATGCCGTGCTCGACAAAGAAAAAGATGGCGACATCATCCTGGAACTCGCTGGTTCCGGATTTGCTTCCACCGTTCGGTTGGCCAAGAGCTCACCAGAGATGTGGGCTCCCATTTTTATGGAAAATAAAGAAATGGTGTTGGAGGCGTTGAGCAATTTCCTGCAAAAGGCTGAAGACTTCAAAAAAATGCTCGAGGAAAACGATGCTTCCGGGCTGCAGAATTTTTTGGAGTCAGGAAGGAACATTCGAAGGGTCATCAACTGAAAAATTCCATTTTTTTGGCATCCAAAACTCCCATAAATAGGGTATTTATTGGTTGATTTCTCAGCTTAATAGGTTTTGTTGAGGGTTTCTGTTTTATATTTCGATTTCACCGCTGGACGAAAGATGAAGTTACTCTGTAAAGTAATTATTGTGGTAAGCCTTTGTGCTCTATCCACGTACTTTTCATGGGCAGGCGTTTCCCAAAATGCCCTTTCTGGTCTGGACATGACCAGAGACTCTTTACGCATAGCGGAGGTAATTGTGAAGGTGGAAGGTGCTTTAAAGGCAGGTACATTATCCGCAGACAGTGCTTCCAGTTTCTTTTACCACTTAGCCAAACAATATCAGGAGGCACATGACTTCCAGCAGGCTCGCACTTATGTCAAAAGGTCCTTGTCGACATTGGATAATCGTGAGAATAATGAACTTGTGGCTGCTGACCACCTGTTACTCGCTGATATGGCGATGGAAGAGGATGATACTGCAATCGCTCTGGAGTTGTTGTTTGCTGCGCTGAAGATCTACGAAAACCTGGAAGATTCGGTCAATTATTTGCTTACCCTCCGCAAAGTTGGCGTAAACTATGACTACATCAATGACCATCCTACAGCCCTTCAATATTACGAAGAATGCATTGAGCTGGCTCAGAAATTGGGCAGGCAAGACGTGGTAGGTGCGTGTTATAACACCATTGCAAGCATCTATTGTACGGAGGGAGATGAGAAAAAGGGAATAGAGATGTATGAGAAAGCGGTTCGCATTGCTCAAGAAACAAATGATAAGGTGCTCCTTCACAAACTGTATCACAATATGGCTCTTACCTATAAAGACCTGGAGGTGTTTGGTGAGGCCATGGGATACCTGAAAAAGTCGCTGGTGATAGCCGGTGAGTTAGAAGACCCCAAGTGGTTTGGATTTAGCTATCAGGCCATGGGGCACTATTACTATGCCTTTGGGAAGTACGATTCTGCGGAGTATTTTATGAAGCAAGCACTGGCCATCGCGGAGGAGATTAATAACACGCAGATTCGTGTGAATGCCTGGGATGTGCTGGAGCAGGTATATAGCAAGACGGGGCGTTATAAGGAGGCATATGATGTTTTCAAGCTCATTAAGGCAGAAGATGATTCCATCTTCAATTTGCAGAATACCCAGTTGATAGAATCCATCAAAGCCAAATACCAGGCCGAAAAGCACGATCGGGAGTTGGCCGAGAAGAATCTCCAGTTGCAGGAGGCGGGTTACAACATGGACAGGCAGCAGAATATGCAGACCGCCCTGGTAGTGGTGGTGGCCATGCTGGTCATTATTTCATTTCTCATCTATAGAGGTTACATGCTTCGAAAAAGGGCCAATGATCTGCTTCGTCTGAAAAACAGTGAAATAGAATCACACATGGCACAGGTGGAGAACCTCAACCAGACGAAAAGCCGGTGGTTTGTGAATGTCGCCCACGAGCTGAGGACACCGCTAACATTGATTAAGGGCCCCGTGAACCGGGTCATTGCAGAGTACGACCTGCCGGATGAGGTCCGGGAGGACCTGATGATGGTAGAAAAGAATGCCAACAGCCTGGCCAATCTGGTGAATGAAATTCTCGACCTTTCCCGACTGGAGGAAGGGGAGGTGAGCCTGAATGAAAGCGTTTTCAGCCTGTGTGAACAGGTTTCCACGATTGTAAATTCCTTTGCTTCAAGGGCTGAGCAGCTGGGAGTGGCACTCAATAATCGGTGCCCCGAAGATGCCTACATCAAAGCTGACAAGGAGAAGCTCAATAAGCTGATGGTCAATTTGATTAGCAATGCGCTCAAGTTTACCCCCAATGGTGGAGCTGTGGAGGTGTTGGTGCAAATGAATAAAGGATTGGAAATTTTAGTGAAGGACACCGGGTCGGGAATCAGTCCACGGGATTTGCCCTATGTTTTTGATAGGTTTTTTCAGTCTACGGATCCTGAGCATCAGATGCAAGGGGGGACGGGTATAGGTCTGGCACTTTCTAAGGAAATAGCCGAGATGCACGGAGGGGAGTTAAAAGTGAGTAGCGAGTTGGGTGTAGGCAGTGTGTTTACCTTGTCCCTTCCAGCTCACATGATCGTCACAAAAGAAGAAGCGGAAGTGAATTTGAATGAAGAAGAGGTTCAGACTGAGGTGACAGAGGTCCTATTGTCTCTCGATAATCGCCCGAGTCTGCTACTGGTAGAGGACAACAAGGATATGAGCAGTTATGTGGCTTCCCTCCTGGTGCCTCATTTTGAAGTAGTGGAGGCGGCTAGTGCGGAAGAAGGCCTGGAGGTACTGAGGACTCAAAACATTCGTTTCATAGTATCCGATGTGATGATGTCGGGAATGGACGGTTTCTCTTTTCTTCGTGCGGTCAAGGCCGATCCACTCTGGAGGCACCTGCCTTTTATACACTTGTCAGCCCTGGCAGATGACAACCTGCGCAAGGAAGCATTACGGATCGGGATTGATGACTTTCTTACCAAGCCATTTGATCCGGAGGAGTTGATCATCCGGGTGAAAAATCTTTATGACAATTTTCTAAGTAGGATCTCCATCAACATACAGTCAGATGAGGACTCATATGATGAGCGCATCATGAAACGTTTGAAGAAAGAAGTACTAACCAATATTGAAGATGCCAACTTCAATGTGCTTCGCCTGGCCGATGGTGCAGCTATGAGTGAGCGTCAGCTATATCGCTACCTGAAAGGCGCCACGGGACTTACACCCCTTCAGTTTATTCAGGAAATCAAGCTTACCAAGGCCATAGAGCTGGCTCGAAAGAAAGTGTATTCCAGTACCAATGAATTGGCTTCCGCTGTGGGCTTCAGGCAGGCTTCCTACTTTTCTACCCTTTTTGAGCGGCGGTACGGCAAAAAGCCGAGCGCTTTTCTTAAGTCGTGACCCTGAGCTGATCGGATACGGCCTTGCGATAGGTACGGCTGATCGGAATTTTCACTTCTCCAATCAGGAGTTCCTCTTTTCCAAATTCAGAAATCTCCAGTTGATTGACCAGGAAGGATCGGTGAGTGCGGATAAATCGCTCTGGTAGTTGGTCATGAAGTTCACTGATTTTCTCTTTGGTGATGACCACTTCACCGGTTGTATGAATTTTCACATAATCAGCCAGGCTTTCGATGTAAAGGATTTCATCCAGTGCGAGTGCCCGATTTTTGCGATCTACCCGAATGATGATTTGCTCCCTTTCATTTTTCTTTTTGGTATGCTCCATCTTAGCCAGCAGGTGTTCATTGCGCTGATATCTCCTGATCAGGAGTATGAAGGCATTGAGGAAAACGATAAAGTACAGTGTGGAAGTGAGCAGGAATAAATTGGTAGAGTAAGGATTGAGGTTGGCATAAGTATAATTGGCCAGCACTATCAGTGCGATGGTCAGTACGATCATCTCCAGATAGATCGAAAAGATGAGGGTATAGGCAAAGTATAACCCAAAGAGGACGTATCTTCTGGTGAGGAGGTAGGAGGGCACCAGAAAGTAATTGAAAAAATAAGAGGTGGCCAGTGCCACAGGCAACAGGAAGGTGACGAAGTAAAAAGCTTCAATGAAGTCACCGTTGGCCTGTCCAAAAGTGATCACCAAAAATAGAGAAACGGTGCTCCAAAAAATGAGGTGTTGGATGATTCGCATACTTTCAATTTGGCTCCAAATTCGTCAATTTTGATGAAGGAAGCACTTTTTGTCGATGAAATACCGGTTTCGACATGGATTCTGCATTGGATGAACGTGGAGCATGAACCTAGCTTTGAACCATGATTTTGTTTCATCTAAACACGAAAAATTATGTTTGAATTATTTATGATGGGAGGTCCACTTTTTATGGGGATCATCACGGTTATTTTCATCGCAGCCCTGGTGGTGTCGGTGAGGTCAGCATTGTTCATCTTCGGAGGAGCGTCGGTAGCGTCAGATCAGCTCTTCAGGCAGCTGGGTTATATCAAGTCCATTGGGCTCTTTGCACTGGTGATGGGTGTGCTGGGGCAGATGATCGGGCTGTATAGTGCCTTTGCAGCACTGGAGCAAATGGAGGGAGGCGTATCTCCACAGTTGTTGGCTGGAGGGCTGAAGGTATCTTCTATTACCACCTTGTGGGGATTGCTGAGTTATGGGATCACTTTACTTATTTATCTGATCTTATCGGCTGTAGCCAGGTCCAAACAGTCTTGATAGAAATAACCCCCCGGGTGGTTCAGACCCCCCGGGGGTTATATTGAGCTTATTCTTAATTATCTGAAAGTTTGACACTTTCATAACCCACAGAACTGAGTATCACCTCGCTGGCAGGGTTGATTAGTTTCAGTCGGAAAGAGCCATCTCTGTCGGAGACTGTACCGGAGGTAGTATTCTTCTCCACAATATTTACTCCTGCAAGGGGCTGGCCATTGGGAGCATAGACCGTCCCAGTCCAGACTCCTTCCTGGAGGTTGGCATTGATTTTCATTCGATCATTAACATTTTCCACTTCATTGATGATAATGGTACCCTTCGAATTTCCGCCGTTGGCTACCCCTTCATTATTGAGCTTGAAGATCAGCGGCAGTACCATACGCACCCGTACTTTTTTGCCACGTTGCTCTCCTGGGATCCACCCGGAAGTATTGGTCATCACTCGCTCAGCTTCGGCATCACATCCGCCCCCGATACCTTTCAGTGTAGTGACTTCCGAGATGGTGCCATCCGGTTCCACAATGAACTGCACATACACCCGCCCTTCTATTCCGGCTTTCCGAGCTTGCAGCGGGTACTTCATCTCTTGCCCAAGGTATTGATAAAAGGCATCCATACCGCCAGGGTAGCGAGGTTGGCTTTCTACCATGGTAAAGACCTCACCGTCCATCTTTGATTTCTCTGCTACATAGTCAAAGTTGGTACCATCTTTCATCATGGCTATGTAGATGGTATTATTGGTTTTATCAATATTCATGGAGTGAATAAGCTCTTCATCAATATCCTGGAGTCCGGCTATATCAGACAGATTGTCTCCATCTTTTACTTCCAGTTTGATAAAGGCCAGTTGCTCCTTCATTGGCTCAAGATCCGCCTTCATATTGTCGGGGAGTTGATCAAAGGAGATGGCATTGCTCTGCTCGCCCATCTTTTTGATTTCGCCATCCAATTGTTCATTACAGGCAAAGGCGATGGCGAGAATGGCGCATAAGGCCGTGAGTGCGCCCACTTTCCAGGGCTTGAGTTGCGTTACTTTACGTTTCATTGCTTTGAGTCGTTTTAAGATTAAACCATCATGGAACGAGCTGGCCAGGCTCAAACCATTGGATTTTAGAATAGAACTGATCAGTATAGATGAGTACTGGTCCATGCTGTATGATTTCAGTGCATAGGCATCGGCCTGGTACTCATGTATTTTCTTAATTTCTTTTTGAATCCACCAGGCACTGGGCAACCACCAGAAGCAAGCCCTGAAGAGCTGGAGGAACAGAATGTCATAGCTATGCCCCAGTCTGGCGTGTGCAGACTCGTGGTTGAGCATGGGGGTAAATTCTTCCTGATCGGATGAGATGGTTTGATCCATAAAGATCCGATTGAAAAAGGTAAAACTCCCCTGAATGTTGGATGCCCGATAGACCGGAATTCCATCTACCACTTGATACTCGCTGTGTCGTTCCAGATGCAAGAGGTAGATGATTCCTCTAGCGATTTGCACCAAAAACCAGATACTAATCAGTGCATAGAACCATATGGCGAAGGAAAAGTCGTAGCTGGAAGTGGATTGAGCAGTGATCATTGCCGGGTTAAGCAGATAGGTGACCACTTCCCCAGACGGAGAGCCTTGCTGAGGAGCAAAAAGGGCAAGAATAGACGGAAAGTGCAGGAGTGGAACAATCATGGAGAGGAGGGTGGAGCCGAGCAGATAGGCCCGGAGCTTGCTGTAATCAGATTCCTCCCGCAGAAAGATGAGATAGCCCACCATGAGGATGCTATGAATGATAAATAATTCGATGAGGTAGTTGATCATGAGGATTTCTTTTTGAGTTGATCAAGGAGTTGCTCGAGTTCATTCACACTCAGATTCTCCTCCTGAGTGAAGAACGAAACCATCTGCTTATAAGAGCCACTGAAATACTTCTTTACAAAGCCCTTCATGAAAGTCTTAGTATAGGTCTCTTTGGTAATGAGAGGTGAGTATTTATGCGATTTACCGTGCGCCTCATGGCCAACGAAGCCTTTCTGCTGCAAAATTCGCACGATGGTGGAAACCGTGTTATAAGCAGGCTTTGGTTCTGGAAGATGCTCAATGATCTCTTTGACAAAGGCGGATTCCAGTTGCCACAGCACCTGCATGATCTCTTCTTCGGCTCGGGTAAGTTCTTTGATGGGTTCCTTCATAATTCTTCAAACTAAGATTATAGTTCAAAACTATATTTTTAGTTTGAAGAAAGCAATATGTTTCAACTAATTTTTTAGTTAAAACTTCTCTTTTAGGGTTTAAAGACCTCTGAACTTATTTTTTTGAGAATAGAATTGAATTGATACGGCTCCTCCAGGCTGGCATAGTGGCCGCATTTGTTGATTTCGAAAATCTTGGTGATTCCCTGCAGTCCTCGGATGTAGTTGACATTCACCGTAGGATCCTGCACACCCTGTATGACATAGACTGGTCTGGAGTCACTGGCGATGATGGCTACTTCGTCATGTAGGCTACCTTCCACCATGGCTCCGTGGTGAAAGATCGAACGGAACGAAGGATCTGTCTGTATGAAGTCATCACGGAGCAGCTCGCGACTTGCTGGTCCATAGGTGGCTACTGCCATGGTCTTGTCCAACTCATCATCTGTATAATCTGCTTTGAAGTAGGTGTTGAGTGCTTCGCACGGTAGGAAGGCCTCTTCTGCGTTGATTGGTTTTTTGAGGGGTGGAGTCCCGAAAATGACCAGACCTTTACATTGGGGGAGCTCTGGTAGTATTTCTATGGCCAAATGACCACCAAGAGAATTACCAATAAGGAGAAAAGGTTCAGTGACTTTTTCGATGATGAAATCGATCACCATTGTTCTGAGTGTATCGATAGCATAGGACTGGGAATTTTTTGGAGAGCCTCCATGTCCGGGCAAATCCATCCTAATTAAGGTATGATCAATGCTTGACGAGAAGGTCTCATTAAACACCTTGGATGAGCTCGAGTTACCATGGAGGAAGACCATTGTTCCTTTTCTTGTTCCCTTTTTAAGTTCAAAATGTAAATTCATCTACAGAATTTTTTGCCATAACCGAGTTAATTTAATAAATTCAATGTAAACCCCGAAACTCCAGTATACCCGTGTCTAAACTGAGATCGGATGGCCTATTCCACTGAAACTGAGTCTTTTCATTATAACCAGCTACAGGTACAGCAGTTGCAAAATCTGTATGTCGCTGATAGGAACCGCTTTTTGGAAGTGATTGATTTCTTTCCCCTCATGGTATCCAGTAATGATGTAGATGGCTGGAGTTTCCGAATGGTGAATCAGTCTTTTGCTGAGTATTTCGAGAGGGACAAGCAGTTTTTACTAGAGGTAGACAATGCGTACTCCACTAAACTGGTACATCCTGAAAGCCTTGCGTACATCTCACATTTCTTAAAAAACCATCCTTATGAGTCTTCGGGATCTCAGGTGATAACTTATTATCAAAATGTGAGGAAATCCCGGGATCAGGAATACGCCTGGTTTTTGACCTATAAAAAGTTTCTGGATAAAGACCATTACTTCAGCCTGTACCACACGCTCACAGAGTTGGGCCGGACCGGACGTATCCTGCGCGATTTTTTGGGAGAGGTGCCGGTTTCCATCACCAATTACCTTCGTTACCAGAGTTTGACGAATCGTGAAAAGGAGGTGCTGAAGCATGTGGCCCGGGGCACTACCAACCAGGAAATAGCGGAGAAACTGGTGATATCCAAAGATACGATCCGTACGCATCGGAATTCCATCTGGAAAAAATTAGGGATCAAACGTGTACAGGATTGCCTCATCTACGACATGTTCTTTGGAGAGTGATTGCTTTTTCATTTCTCAGATCAATCATCACTAGATCTCTCATTAAGCCACTTTTTGTAAGCCTTGGCTAAATTCTTCTTCTTAAAATACGCTCTTGAGCGTATTGATTCAAAGGTTCTATAGGGTCACCTTTGAAAGAGCCTTAGATGACCTTATGTATTTACCGATTTATAGGTATTGATCTGGTTATGAGGCTGTTGTAATTTTATTAACATGTTGAGGATGAATATGTGATTTACTCCGACCAACTGTGTGCCTAAACCAACCGCCTTATGAAACTGCTAATTTATATTCTTCGAATGGCCTTTATCTCCATTGCGCTTCTGTCTATTAGAGAGGCGAAATCACAAGCCATCTTTACTCCTTATGCGCCTGTATCGTCCATAGATAGCGTACAATTGGGGTCGGTTGCTTTCGCGGACATAGACGCTGATAGCGATCAGGACCTGTTAATCACTGGTAGCAATAATGCCGGCGATAGGGTAGCTAAGCTGTATGCAAACAACGGGAATGGTTTTTTCACGGAACAGACTGGATTACCTTTTGAAGGTGTACATATCAGCAGTCTGGCCCTTGTGGATTTTGATGGAGATAATTTTCCGGACGCTCTGATTTCAGGCGAGAATATCTCCGATGTACCAGTGACCAAGCTATACACCAATGACGGAAGTGGCTTTTTTACCGAGATGACAGGCACCTCGTTTGATGGTGTTTTCAGTGGATCTATTTCTGTGGGTGACATTGATGGGGATGATGATGTGGATGTTCTTATCACCGGATCAAACGCATCGAGTCAGCGTGTTGCAAAGTTATATACAAATGATGGTGCGGGAACTTTCAGCCTGATGGGAGGTACTCCGTTTGAGGGAGTTGCCGGTGGTGATTCTCGTTTTGCTGATGTAGATGGGGATGATGATTTGGATATTTTCATTATCGGTGACAATACAGGAGGAACTGCTATTGCCAAACTTTACACCAACAATGGAGCTGGAGCTTACACTGAGGTTACGGGCACAGTCTTTGACGGAGTGACTGATGGTTCTTTGGACTTTGCTGATATAGACGGGGATAATGATCAGGATCTATTGGTAATAGGGATGAATAATTCCAGTCAAAGAGCAACTAATGTTTATCTCAACGATGGGGCGGGCGTTTTTAGTCTGGGTAGTCATTCCTTTGAGGATTTTAGAAGCGGATCAGTAAAGTTCCTGGATTTTGAGGAAGATGGTGACTTTGATGTCGTGATTACCGGGAATTCAAGTTCCAATTTCAGAAACACTAAATTTTATGCTAATGATGGTTCCGGGACCTTCTCCGAAATTACTGAACTCAGTTTTGAAAAAGTTTCAAACGGGAGCATCGGTTTTTCGGATATTGACAATGATGGAGATCAGGACTTATTGGTAACAGGAATTAATGAGGATAACAAATCTTCCACTTCTCTGTATTCGAATACCACCTTTGCTCCGGCCCTTACAGGTTTCGTCACTACATGGCAGACAGATAACCCTGGGACCACCGCCAGTAATCAGATCATGATACCCGTTGGTGTAGGCACATACAGTTATGATATCTATTGGGAGGAAGTCGGAAATGAGGCGAACAATGGCACAGAACCTTCTGGCCAAACAGGTGATTACGTGATTACATTCCCCACTCCCGGTACCTATAGGGTTGAGATATCTGGCTTGTTTCCATGGATTTATTTTGGGAATAGTGATGATAAAGATAAAATACTAACCATCGAACAATGGGGGAATGTGGAGTGGACGAACATGACAGATGCCTTCTTTGGTTGCAGTAACCTCACTTACAATGCGTTGGATAACCCCGATCTATCGGGAGTATCCAACTTGAGTGGGATTTTCAGAGATTGTAGTTCCTTCAATGGGTCAATTGGGGATTGGGATGTAAGTACAATCACCAATTTTTCAAATGCATTTTCCGGAGCAAGCATATTCAATCAGGATATTAGCGGATGGGATGTGAGCAATGGAGCAAGCTTTAGCGCCATATTCAATGCGGCAACGCTCTTCAATCAGGATATTAGTTCCTGGGTTATCACGGGATCAAATCTTGCCAATATGTTCAAGGAGGCCTCTTCTTTCAATCAGAATATTAGTACATGGGATGTGAGTACCGCCACCAACATGCTGAACATGTTCAGGCTAGCCACTTCATTCAATCAGGACATTGGCAGTTGGGATGTGAGTGGTGTGATCAATATGCAAAGTATGTTTAACGGAGCTTCTGGCTTCGATCAGGATCTTGGGGCATGGAATGTTTCTTCAGTTTCAGATATGACAAGCATGTTGGTCGGTTCGGGATTAAGCGTTGATAATTACGATCTCACATTGATGGGCTGGTCAGGGCAGGTTCTTCAAATGGGCGTGACGCTCGGGGCAACAGGTCTTGAGTATTGTAATAGCACCGATGCACGGGCAGACATGATTTCTTCTTATGGATGGACAATCACAGGAGATGTTCAAAATTGTCCCGTATCCCCGACCAGCCCGGGTGATTCTCTGGCGTTGGTGGCTCTGTATAACAATACAGACGGCCCCAACTGGAGCAATAATAGCAACTGGCTCTCTGGTTATGTAGAAACCTGGCATGGAGTGATTGTCAGTGAAGGCAGAGTAATTGATGTAATCCTCAATGATAACGCACTTTCAGGGGTAATTCCCTCGGAAATTGGTGATCTCACGGCACTGGAATCACTTCAACTTTATAATAATTCGCTTTCAGGTAGTATCCCTGCAGAAATTGGCAACCTGTCTTCTCTCACCATACTAAGTTTACAAAACAATGCTTTATCGGGGGAAATACCTGTGGCTATTGGAGGAATTGGTTCTCTAATGGAATTGAAGCTTTTTGTTAATCAATTATCCGGAAGTATCCCTCCTGAGCTGGGAGGATTGTCCAACCTCTCTTTTTTGGGTTTGAGCAGTAATCAGTTTTCGGGAAATATTCCGGTAGAGCTGGCTGACCTTTCAGGTTTGGACATTTTGTATCTTCAGAATAACAACCTGTCAGGTACCATACCTCCGGAACTTGGCAACCTCAGCAACCTGACTACCCTCCTGTTAAATGGTAATTTGCTCACAGGCCCCATTCCCCCTGAATTAGGAAATCTCTCCAATCTCAATTATTTGTATTTGTATGAGAATGCACTTACAGGATCTATCCCCACGGAGCTCGGCAATCTCATAGGCTTACAGGATCTGCGCCTCCAAGATAATCAACTGACCGGGACGGTTCCTGCGCAGATAACCAATATCTCAGGCCCTCTGTACTTACTGATATATTCTAACGATTTGAGTGATCTTCCGGATTTGTCGGGTATGAATTCCACCACTTTTTCGATCTCAGACAACTTCTTCACCTTCGAAGACCTGGAGTCTAATGAGTCGGTCATTACTTCAAATACAGGACAAAAAGCATTTGGCAGCCAGCAGGTGTTACATACGGAAATAGGCGCAGATACATTACTCAATCCACCTCTGCCGGGAGTGGGAGCTAATGATGCCTACTACTGGGAAAGGAATGGGGAGGTACTCTCAGGAGCAACAGAGTCTACCCTCACTTTGACCAATCTGCAGTCATCAGATGCTGGTGAGTACATTTTGTATGTGACCAATACGTCATTCCCTGGCCTCACACTCTACAGTCAGCCAATGAATCTTTCCGTTGGCCCCACAGGTGACAATTGTGAGGGCGCCATTGAAGCCCAGCCGGGTACCAATACCACTTCTTCAGCCCCGCGATGGTTTTACTATTCACCTTCTGTCTCCTACGAAAAAGCACTGATTTCTTCTCTCGGTTCGGGAGAGGATACATACCTGAGGATATACTCGGCCTGTGGTGGAGACCTCCTGGCAGAGCATGATGACATAGACTACCCCACGTATCCCGAATCAGAAGCCGAGCTCATTCTTTACGATAATGATACTATCTGGATAGAATGGGTGGATCAATATTCTTCCAATGGATTTGACTGGACTATCACTACAGAAACGTTTTTAACCACGAATGCGAGTGATTCCCTTGCGCTAGTGGCACTCTACAATTCTACCGATGGCCCGAACTGGTACAACAATGACCATTGGTTATCTGGTCCGGTAGAAGCTTGGTATGGGGTGCAAACAGAATCTGGACGAGTTACCGCGCTGCAATTGTCGGGCAATAACCTCGGGGGGAATCTACCGGATGAGATTGGTGATTTGACTGCATTACAAAGACTGTATCTAAACAATAATGATATTTCTGGGGCCGTCCCAGAAAGTTTGGGTAACCTTTCTGATCTGCAAGAACTGGCATTATCCAATGCTTTACCAGAATCAATCGGGGCCTTGACCAACCTAAGGGAGTTCAATTTGGAAAATTCGCAAGTGACCACTATACCGGATGGACTGTGGAGTCTCCCAAATCTTTTCGATGTTCGGATCGTTGGAAACTCTGAACTGGCGGTCATTCTCCCAGATACTTTGGGTAGGAATGGAGTATTGGATCTATTTTGGTTGGATGGCTCATCTATTTCGGGGGAGCTCCCTTTTGGAGGAGATAACACTAGTTTGAGGGAGTTGATAATTCAGGACGCGAAAATGGAAGATGAGATTCCGTTGGGAATTACCCAGATACCCAATTTGCAGCAATTGAGTTTAGCTAGAAATAAACTTAGCGGATTCATACCAAATGAGATTGGCAATCTCACAAACCTCCTTTATTTAGATCTGGGTTCGAATCAGCTATCAGGTTCGATCCCGTTGAGTTTGACTGAGCTGACCAACCTTAGTTATCTCAGCTTGTATAACAATCAGTTATCTGGCGCAATCCCATCAGAGCTAGGGAGTATGACTTTCCTAACCGGTTTGAGATTTTCAATTAATGCACTTTCTGGGCCTATCCCTCCTGAATTGGGAAACTTATCCAATCTTACATTTTTGGATCTAGGATCAAATCAGTTAAACGGAACCGTGCCTCCTGAATTGGGCAATCTTACAAATTTGAATGTGTTCCGTGTTGGGTTTAACCAACTGGAAGGGGAAGTGCCTCCTGAATTGGCCAATCTGACACAATTGGATGAATTCAGACTTGAAAACAATAGGTTTAACTCTTTGCCTGACTTTTCGGGGCTAACTTCTTCTATTTTTTGGGTTTATAGTAACCTACTGACCTTCGAAGATCTGGCTCCAAATGTCGGAGTTCTGACTGTCTACTCTCCTCAGCAACTGGAAGTGCCGGCGTACGACACGATAGTGGCAGCTGACTCAGAATTGATCATTTACTATCCCATTGCCGGGGTAGGTAACACCTATCAATGGATTAAAAATGGTGAGCCCATAGAAGGTGCGGTGGCTGATAGTCTGGTTTTGACAAATGTATCTGGTTCAGACAATGGAATTTACATCCTGGAAGCCAGGAATGAGAGCGTACCGAATCTTACCCTGACTACCGATCCCTTTTATGTGACCATAGAGGGTACCGGAAACGAATTGACTGAAGGCCCCGAATGGTCATATGCTTATGCCTTTGGGGAAACGGGGGCCAGAAGTAATACCGCGGGAATGGAAGTAGATGCAGCGGAAAACCTGCTGGTCTATGGAAGCTCTGAAGGAACCACTGATTTTTTTGGTCAATCAATAGAAGGCACCGGAGCTTTCTTAGCCAAGTTGGATGCCAATTATAACATCCTGTGGCTTACCCACCTGGCAGGCGCCAGTGCAGGAGCGGGTATTGGTGATAAGTTTGTGCATGATAAGTTATCAGGTGCAAATTATGTCATAGGGCAGCGCGGATTGGATGAGCTGGTTATTCAGGATTCGGTGATTACCTCTTCCGTTGGATCATATAATTATTTTATTGCCAAGCTCTCCGCTTCGGGCAGTTTTTTGTGGATCGAGGAGTTTCCCGCACAAATTACCCTGGATGACCTGACCATTCTGCCAGATGGGGTGCTATTATCAGGAATATATCCGGCTGGTTCCCTCGTTGTGAACGGAGAGACCATGATTAATCAAGGTTCAGAAGATTGCTTTATGATCAAGTATGATGCAGATGGAAACAGGGTGTTTGTGCGTACCGTGGGAGGATCAGATATAGAATACCTCTGTATTACTGCTGCGGATCAGGAAGGAAATATCTACCTGGCCTCTGAGGCTACTTCTCAGGGGGTTACCATGGAGGACGGGTCACAGTTTCCCATGGCGGATGGTGACGGGAATGTATTGGTGGTGAAATATGACCATAACGGCACACGTATCTGGCAGGATTCTTACTCTGGAAGTTCGACTACAGATTATTCCAGCTGGCCTACGTCACTTACGATAGACCCCTTTGGTAACCCCGTGCTCAAAGGCTGGTTTGGGAAGAAGCATGGCTTTGGCACCGATACACTTCAGAGTCCTTTCAATTACAACAAATTTCTGCTACAGCTTTCTCCTGAGGGCACCGTCAATTGGGCAAAGGGAATAATGGAGCAGCAGTATGGTTTTGGGTATAATGAAATGGAAACAGATGCAGAGGGAAACATCTATGTCATCTCCGATCAGCGTGGCGATTTGTACATAGAGAACGCGAAGTATCCGTTGATAGGGAATCAGGACGTATACATCATGAAGTATACCCAGGATGGAGAGGTGGACTGGATCAAAAATGCTACGACAACCACCGGGTCGTCTTCTTTGGGTGTTTTGGCTGTGGTGGAGGAAGATAACCTTTATCTGGGAGGATCATTTTCAGACCCAGCCTTTGCGCTGGATGACTATACACTCTCTTCTTCCGGGATTTCTCATGGATACATTGCTTCCATAGGAGCAGCGAGTTTGATACCTGACTCCATTACTTTGGTGGCTATCTATGACGCTACAGGGGGTGCCGACTGGCTCAATAATGACAATTGGCTTTCGGGATCTGTAGACACGTGGTATGGAGTAGAGGTTCAAAATAACAAGGTGATAGGCCTTGATCTGGCTGGTAATCAACTGAATGGAGTGATACCTGCCGAAATTGGTCAGTTAGTAAATCTGAAATCTGTAAACGTTGCCAATAACCAGCTGAGCAATGTAGATGATAGCATCACTACTTTACCAAACCTCAAGGCGCTTGACCTCTCGGGTAATGATTTGGTGAAATTACCAGCTGGTCTGGAGAGCATGTTATTGGATTCATTAGCCGTCAGTCATAACCAGCTGGATTTTGGAGCGCTTGAGGTACTCAGCGGGGTGCTTTATGAGTGGTCATATGCGCCACAGGATTCTGTAGGAGTGAGGTTGGATACTGTAGTGAGTGTTGGGGAGGATCTGATTTTGATTGCCGATGGAGGTGGAACGGCCGACAGTTACACCTGGAAAAAGGATGGCGATATTTTGGTGGATCAGGTCATGGATTCCCTCAAATTATTGAATCTGACTATTGGTGATAGGGGAGTGTATACCTATGAGGTCACTAACTCATTGCTTCCGGACCTCACGTTGTATGGCAGGGAGGTTCAGCTGGAGGTGTCTTCGCTGGAGGATGATTCTTTGGCCTTACTGCAGATATATGATGCCTTGGATGGCGCCAATTGGACGAGATCGAACAATTGGAGATCAGGGGCACCTATAGCGGATTGGGTGGATGTCACCGTGAAAGACTCCCGTGTCATTGCGGTAGATCTCTCTGAAAATAATTTATCGGGTGATTTCCCTGAAATATCCAGCGGTCTGGTAGGACTGGATACCCTTGATATCAGCGGCAACCGCGTTATTTCTCTACCCGATCTTTCCGGTCTTGCTTCCCTTCGTGAGTTAGACGCCTCTCACAATCGGCTCGGATTTGCTTCGCTAGAACTTAACCAGGGCCTGAGTAGCTTACTTTATACTCCACAGGACAGCATCGGCATACGGGTCGATACACTGGGACAGCAGGGCAGTGAGTATCTCCTGACCAGAGAGATTTCAGGATCTGCCAATAGCTACACCTGGTTTAAGGAGTCACTTTCAGATGGTGGAATTACCGAGCTGGAAAACACTGGTCCCACACTGACGATCAACGTAAATGGCTTTGGTGATGAAGGAGCTTACTATGCAGAGGTGACCAGTTCGATCGTGACAGATATAACACTTGTGACTGAGCCAATTATTTTCAAAGTGTCTTCTCTGGAAAGGGATTCTACCGCTCTGGCCAATATGTACGCTAGGATGAATGGAGCTAGCTGGGTAGGAGAGGCCGCTAATTGGCCCAATGAATCGACAATTCACGACTGGTTTGGAGTGATCATAGAAAATGAACGGGTCACCGGACTAGAACTTCCCGAGAAGGGATTGACAGGCGCCTTAGGTAGGGATATTCTGGATGTAGCGGGCCTGGTTTCAGTGGATTTGAAGGACAATAGGATTACTGCTTTGCCTGATTTCTCGGCCCTGAAAAACCTTACTTCCCTGGATGTGACGGGCAATCACCTGGAATTTGATGACCTGGAGAAAAATATGGACGTATCGGGGATCGTATATGATTCCCAAAGACCCATAGGGAGCTCCGAGCAGGAGATCATTCCGCAGGGGAGTGATTATGAGGTGATGATCTCTGTAGGCGGGACGGCCAATAGTTACGAATGGACACTAACCAATCACCTGGGAGCCCATCCGGTGGAGGATGCCACAGGCACATTGCAAGTAAGTGGGATCACCTATGAGACCATGGGTGAATATTACCTGGAAGTCACCAGTAGCTTGGTGCCGAATCTCACTTTGACGAGCGGAGTGTATCAAATACTGGCCAGTGCTGACCTCACTTTCAACGCACTTGACCTCAATGGGAATCCTTTTGTGGAAGGAACCGGTTATGCGCTGCGGGTCAACGCTCCCGGAATTCCCTACGATACTTTGGGGATCGTGAGTGGAGCAGAAGCGGGATTCGTGTTTGATGATCTGCTCCTGGGCGACTACCTGATCTCTGTGGAGCCGGAAGATCTGGAAGAGTTTCTTCCTACCTATTACCCCGGCACGGATTTGTGGGTGGAGGCACAGGTATTCAAGTTGAGAAATGACAGCACTGAGGTACTCAATATGGGCCAAATTCCACCGGAGCTGCCTCCATTGCCAGAGGGAGGCGTGGTGACAGGAGATGTGGGTACCACCCTGGGAGATGAAGAAGAAGGAGGACGAGTGGAGGCCCGAAGGAAGGTTAAGCGGGCGGGTTGTTCCCTTCGCCGGTTCGTGAGGAGCGGTCGAATAGATCAGGATGGCACCTTCGTGTTGATCGCTTATGTGCAGTCCGATGATGAGGGCAGGTTTACCTTTACCGATCTGGAGAGTGGTTTGTATCGATTCAACGTGGAGTATCCGGGTATACCGATGGATCCGAATTCCTTCGTGGAGTTTGAAATAGGTGCAGATGGGATGGAGAGAAACACCTTTGTATTGGAGGCTACAATCACTGAGAATGGGATCGTAGTGAAAAGAACGAATGTTCTCGGTTTTCGCAGAAAATACTTCAAAGACCTGGAAGTATACCCCAATCCTGTGGAGGACATGCTGACCATTAACTATCGGAAACTTGTATCGCCGAATGTGGCGGCCAGGCTCATGGATATGAATGGTAACCTGATCGAAGAATTAACCCTGAAGAATGGGTCTGAGCACAGCGTTGAGGTTCAAATGAACCGGCTCCCTGCGGGTGTGTATCTCCTCAACTTTGTAGACAAGAGCTCCAATAAAGGCCATATTGTGTCTTACAGGATTATAAAACAGTAGGTGTAGCTTGTCATCTAGGGCAGCTATTGACGAATTTTCACCGTCGTAGCGCAGCAGCCGGCTCCCAGGGAGTCGGTTTTTTTCTGAAAGTCTTCAGTCACCCTAGTGGAGCAGTAACAAACACAGGCACTCTCTTTCTAAGAGAAAAATTTTTTCTACGTGCTCTGAGGCAACAACCGTTGGTGCTTTGCGTCTGCTATCAGTTTTATTTTCGGGGTACCTGATGGTCCACCAAAAAAAGACGACCTTTTAACTTGGAGACGCCGATATCTTTAACCTGTCCAACCAAAAAAAGACGGCCATGTTTCCCAAAAAGACGGCCATCTTTTCTCAAAAGATGGTTATGTTTTCCAAAAACATGGCCGTGAAATAAAAAAAGGTGGCTATGATTTATCTAATCGATGGTTATGACTTCACAGAACTCGACGATCAGGGCGCTCAGGGTCAGCTCGGAGGCCTTTGCTAAGGTTGTTCTTAGCCAGGAATAACTTGAGTATGAATCAGAAAGGACGGGCCATCTTGACACACTTAATGTAACGCTCTCTTTTTTTCTCATCGGGGAGCCTTCAGCTAAACCGGACAGGGCCACTGGGGCTGATTCTCAAATTCATGAATGTTTTTTATTACCTGGATTACCACTTCACAGCCACCTTACCAATGGATTTTCTGCCTTCCAGGTAGGTATGAGCATCTGAAAGCTGAGTGTAGGGGTACTCTTTGCCCACTGTGGGTTTGATAGCACCAGATTCTGCCAGGTCAATGACCGCCCGCAAAGAGCGCTGAAAGGCTTCAGGTTTGTGGTCAGCAATGCGGAGCATATTGATGCCAATAAGTGCGGTAGATTTAGTCACAAATCCGATTGGACTCCACCACCCAAATCCGAAAAGCAGTTTGAGCATTTTGATGATATTACCTCTGGCTTCTGTCATTTTGGAGGCTCCATAGAGTACGAGTCGTCCTCCCGGCCCCAGCAGTTTAAAGTCTTTTTTCACATAGTCTCCTCCAATGGGATTGAAGGTAGCGTCTAATTTCCGCCCGAAACCAAGTTTTTCCACTTCGGTCTGATAGTCTACTTCCCGGTAGTTGATCGGGTAGTCCACTCCAAGTTCGCGGAGGTATTCCATCTTTTCTTCAGAACCGGCGGTGCCAAAGATTACACAACCCTTTCTTTTCAACAGCTGAACAAGGGCCGTGCCCACTCCCCCTGCGGCGGCATGTATGAGTACATGATCACCCCTGTAAAGGCTCACAGTTTCTTCAGCCGCAAAGTAAGCAGTGATGTACTGTGTGGCCAGGGCGGTGGCTTCTCCCACACTGAAGCGCTCAGGTATTTTGGCTACAGCCATGGCAGGAGAGATCACATGATCTGCGTACCCACCAAACCTTGTGAATGCCAACACTCGCTCGCCTATTTCAAACCCCTCTACTCCGGCACCGATCGCTTTGATGCGCCCTACATTTTCATAGCCTATGACCGCCGGAAGCGGTGGGCAGTCCCGGTAAATACCCAGCCGGGCCATGACATCAGCAAAGTTGAGACCGAAGCCCTCAGATTCAATAAGCAATTCACCACTCTTGGGTGTAGGCGTGGCCTGTTCGCGGAGTTCAAAGGCTTCATCTGCAGCTCCGTTTTTGACAAGGGCAAAGACTCTCATGAGCGGTTAATTTTTAGATGTATTGAAATGATCATTCATTCTGGCTTCCAGTTCTGCCGTGCCGGCATAGGAAGGTGACAGTGACTGCTGTCCGGGAAACTTTTCCATCTGCAGGGTTTGTGTAGGGAAAGCGAAATTGACACCAAGCTTTTTACCCAGTTTAATGATCTCGATGAGCACTTCATGTCGGGCCTTCAGCTCCGCTGGCCAGTCCGGAACCTCAAAGAAGATATAAAACATGATATTGAGAGAGAAAGTGGCCATGTCGTTGAAATAGATATTGTAGTAGTCCTTTCGAGTGTCCGGATGATTTTCTACAATCTTTCTCAGGCCTTTCACAAAGGTTTCTATCAGTTCGGGAGGGGTGTCGTAGGTTACCGCTATCTGGGTGTAAAAGCGGCGATATTGGCGCATGCCATGATTATCTATGGTGCTGTCGGCCAGTTTGCCGTTCGGCACGTACATCAGCGAGTTTCTAAAAGTACGGATTCTGGAAGACCTGAAACCCACTTCTTCTACGCTACCATCTATTTCGCCCGAGGTGATCCAGTCACCAATCTGGAAGGGCCGGTCGATGAAGATCATCAGCGACCCGAAGAAATTTTTGATGGTATCCTGGGCAGCCAGGGCAAAGGCCAGTCCACCAATGGAGAGCCCGGTAAGTAGCGGGATGATCGGAATATCCAGGTTTTGAAGGATGAAAAGCGTACCCACCCCCACTACGAAGGTTTTGAGGGTCTTTCTGAGCAGTGGAACCAGCTGGTCGTCCAGAGTGCTTTCTGTCCGACGTGCCAGGTTTTCCAGGTACATAGCCAGTATATCCACCAGCCTGTAAAACACAATGGTACCAAAAAGGGGCAGTAGCGCCCTAAGGATGAGCATGGACCAGTGAGCCACATCCGGAGGAAACTGCAATACAGGCAAAAAGACCCGAAGTAGCAGAATGACCACAAAAATACTGATTGGTCTGGCCACGGGAAGTAAGAAGCGATCAGCCAGACGTTCGTACCCTGCATTTAGTAGCATGCGGGTAATGAGTTGCTCAAAGAGAAATGTAAATATTTTGTGAATGACGACACAGAGCATCGCGAGGATGAGCATACCCAGATACTGATACAGGTACAGGCCCATGATCTTGCGGGTACCCATTTTGGGAAGTAGTTCCAGTAGCTTATCCGTGCCGAACGGGAACACTTCATCGTGAAGTTCGTCTATTGAGCCAATGGAAGATTTGGAATACATCCATTGATTGCCTTGCTTCTCGAGGAAAATCTCTGGACGGTCTTTACTAATCACATATTGAGCCCTGTTTCTTGTACTATCCCGGTAGTTAGGGTTTCTCGGCAACTCATCCATGTTGATGTAAGTACCTTCTCCGTCCCAGATTTGCTTCAGCTTGATGGCACTCTCAATAGCATCTTCTTTTTTGATACCTGAAAGGCCAAAAGGAACTGCCGCCAGGTTTTCATCGTAATGATCCTCCTGTAAGTAATAAAGGTGAGTTCTCACTGCGGCATATGGAGAGGATAAATCCACATAAAGCGAGTCCTGAGAAAACCCCCAAAAGGAGATGAAACAAAGTCCAACAAAAAGCAGTTGTTTGCTCATATTAATCTCGTTTTTTGGGGCAAAGGTAACCGTAAAATCCTTTTACCTTTGGAGCCCTTTGTAAAAGCAAACTGAATTTATGAGTAATCCTTTTTTATCTGCATACAACACCCCTTTTGAAGTCCCACCTTTTCATTTGATCAGGAATGAACACTATATGCCTGCCCTGAAACAGGCCATTACTGAAGCCCGTGAGGAAATTGAAAACATTGCTGGCTCTACTGATCCAGCCACTTTTGAAAACACCATAGTAGCGCTGGAAAAGTCCGGAGCTCTGATGGAGCGGGTTACTTCAGTTCTGTTCAATTTGAACTCCGCTGAAACCAATGACGAGCTGCAGGGAGTAGCTCGTGAAGCCTCACCCTTGTTGTCAGAGTTTGATAATGAAGTGAAACAAAACACTCGCTTATGGGAGCGGATTAAGACGGTTTTCGAAAACCGTGAGCACCTGTCGCTTGATGGAGAACAATCGATGCTGCTGGACAAAACCTATAAAGGTTTTGTGAGAAGTGGCGCCGACCTGGATGGGGCCAAAAAAGAACGTTACAAGGAGATTTCTATCGAGCTTTCCAGGCTTTCACTTCAGTTTGGTGAAAACCTACTGGCTGAGACCAATGATTTCCTGTATTTGGTGGAAAGCAAGGACGATCTGGCCGGCTTACCAAAGGATGTCATCAGCAGAGCTGCCAGCACTGCAAAACAGAAGGGGCATGAAGGGAAATGGGCCTTTACACTTCAGGCACCCAGCTACATGCCAGTGATGGAATACGCGGACAACCGATCACTCCGGGAGAAGCTTTACAAGGCCTATATGTGCAAAGCCTTGAAAGGAAATGAACGAGACAACCAGGAGATTGTACTGCAGCTGTCCAAGCTGAGGGCCGAGAAGGCGCAGTTGCTCGGGTACGGTACCTACGCTGAGTATGTGCTGGAGGAACGAATGGCTGAATCTCCTGCCAGGGTTGAGGATTTCTTAAATGACCTGATGACGCGCGCGCTCCCCAAGGCAAAGGAAGAAGTGGAAGAGCTGCGTGCTTTCATGCAAGAGTTGGGTGCTGATCATGAGCTTCAGCGATGGGATTGGGCTTACTACTCAGAGAAGCTCAGAAAGAAGAAGTATGATCTGGACGATGAACTCACCAAGCCCTATTTTAAATTGGAAAATGTCATCTCCGGAGTGTTTCAAACCGCAGAAAGACTTTTTGATATTTCTTTCCGAAGAAATGAAGAAATCCCGGTCTATCACCCTGATGTTCAGGCTTATGAAGTGTTAGGTGGCAAGGGGACCGTCGTTGCGATCTTCTTTGCAGATTTTTTCCCGAGGGATGGTAAACGTGGAGGTGCATGGATGACCTCTTACCGCGATCAGAAGAAAGTAGGAGGGGAGAAGGTGATTCCGCATGTATCTATCGTGTGCAATTTCACGCCTTCCTCAGAGGATGTGCCTTCCTTGCTCAAGTTTGATGAGGTCACCACCCTCTTTCATGAGTTTGGACATGCGCTGCATGGTATGCTTGCAGATACTCGCTATGCCAGTTTATCAGGCACTCACGTATACTGGGATTTTGTGGAGTTGCCTTCACAGATTTTGGAAAACTGGTGTTATGAAAAAGAGTGCCTGGATCTGTTTGCCAAGCATTTTGAAAATGGAGAGCTGATACCCGCAGAATATGTGAAAAGACTGAAGAAGAGTGCTACATACCATGAGGCGTATGCCACAGTGAGGCAGTTGAGTTTTGCCGCATTGGATATGAACTGGCATAACATTCCCTTTGAAAAGGCAGGGACGCTGGCTGATGTACGGGCAGTGGAGAACGAAGCGTTTGCTTCAACCGATTTGTTTCCGCCAGTACCGGACACTAACATGAGTGTGCAGTTTGGGCACATTTTCGCAGGGGGATATGCTGCAGGATACTATAGCTACAAATGGGCGGAGGTTTTGGATGCAGATGCCTTTTCGGTTTTTCAGGAGAAGGGCGTGTTTGATAAGGCTACGGCACTATCATTCAAAGAAAACATCCTTAGCAGGGGTGGTACGGAACACCCGATGACACTTTATAAGAAATTTAGAGGGAAAGCTCCTGCACCCGATGCGCTCCTGAAGCGCGCAGGGTTGGGTTAATATTTGATCTCGCTGTAGAGGGTTTTACCCTCTGCTCTGAGGGTCTCCTGAATATCCGCTACAAGGCTGTCCAGCTCGTTTTTGAGTTTTTGTATTTCCTCTTTCATCAGTGGAGAGGGGCCAAAAACCAGCTCTTTTTCACTTGGTGAGACGAGCTTCTCACGATAATTTTTATCAGTGATAATGCGGTTGAGCTGTGCAGACACCACACCGATCAGACTAAGCGAGTATTCAGGGTTAAATTTGAGTTGCTTCTCAGGAATGGCATAGAGCATAGAGCCAATCTGATAGTTATTGAGGCCTATGGGTTCGTGAGCATCCCGTTGCAGGGTGCAGAGTAGCCTGATCATCTTTTTCAATCCGCCATTGCACCGTGTGTCTTTGGAGTTGATTCGGGCAATGTTCAGAAAGGGGAGATACTTTCTTCGGGTTTTTTTGGTCAGGTTGTATTCGCTGATACCCCGGTCTATTTCCCTTTTAGAGGTCATGTATTCGGGGTTTTGTAGCCAAATTGCCGGGAGTATTTTCACTTCACATGTGGGCTTCATGGTTCTTAACCTGATGTCAAGCTTATTGCTATAATCTACTTCTTTGAATGACAGGTCGCCCGAGAGTACCTCCAGGATTTCTCTTGCCATTCTCGATACGGTGTTCCATGGTTTGTTGTCAGTGGGTTTGGCCAAAACTAAAAGTTCCACTCCCCCATAGAGAACTACATGGGTTTCTGTCTGAATAGCTCCCTGATAACGAAAGTCTACGCTCAAGTTAATGGCGGAGAAAGCCTTTTCGATTTTTTCCTGAATTCTCTTGGTGATGTGGAAGGTTTTGTAGGCGTAGGAAGGGTCAATTTCCTGCATGCCTTCCAGTGCATATTTCAGGCAGTCGGCGTATTCACTTTCTTCAAAGGCTTCGGAGATTATTGATTCCCGGAGTGCTTCGTCATATCTTCTTCCGAGAAGATTTTCCAATAAAACACTATAATCTTTGTTCATAGGAGGCCGTGATTCCAAGCAAAATAAGTATTAAGGGTGAAAATATGAATTTTAACTTAATAAAGTAGCATGAAAGACCGTCTTTGGCGCAAATTGGAGACTTGGCAGTGCAGAGCTTTGAGCAGATCGCATGATCAATTTGATATTTTTTATCAAAAAAATAGGAGGGTGACGAATTGAGTGTTGTTTTTTAAGAAAAAAAATGTTTTTCTTTGCATCCTTATGAAGCTGATAGCCGTCATATCTCGCACACGATTCTGCTAATTCCTTAGCAGTGCCTAGGGGTTTCCCCCTGGTTGATTTTTTTCCAATTTTTTACATCGTATTATCATGTCTGGAGCTATCAGTAAATTTCTGAGAATATTCAAATTATTTATCGCTGCCTTAAAGGGAACAGAAAGTGAATTCACCTCTGGCAGTATTAACAGAGCCATTTTTCTATTGTCAATACCCATGATTGCAGAGATGGTCATGGAATCTCTCTTTGCAGTAGCGGATGTTTTTTTCGTGTCGCGGGTGAGTGTCAATGCCGTGGCAACAGTGGGACTCACCGAGTCTGTACTGATGATCATCTATTCTGTGGCCATCGGATTGAGTATGGCCACTACGGCCATTGTGGCACGCCGGGTCGGCGAAAAGAAGTTCAAAAAGGCAAGTGATGCCGGGTTTCAATCTATTTTTCTGGCGGTCATCATTGGTGCCTTGTTAGGGTGTGTAGGATATATCTTCGCTGAAGATATCCTGGTCCTAATGGGAGGGAAGCCAGATCTGATCGCTGAGGGATTGGGTTTTACCCAGATTATGCTGGCAGGTAACCTGAGTATCTTCCTGCTTTTTTTGAATAACGCTATATTTCGTGGCGCCGGGGATGCTGCCATCGCCATGAGGGCACTGTGGCTGGCCAATGGGCTCAATTTGATCCTGGATCCACTGTTGATTTTCGGATGGGGACCCGTGCCGGCTTATGGAGTGGAGGGAGCTGCCATTGCTACTACATTAGGAAGATCAATAGGTGTGCTTTATCAGGTGTATCACCTGATGAATAGGCGAGGTATTATCAAGATTGGTTGGGCCAATGTGGTGATCAGGTTCAAAACCGTAGTGGAGCTCCTGAAGATTTCACTAGGCGGAATGGGCCAGTTTCTGATTGAGTCTGCCAGTTGGATTTTCCTTGTGAAGGTAATGTCCTTATTTGGTGCCGAGGCGCTGGCGGGGTATACCATTGCCTTTAGGGTGATTGTATTTACGATTTTACCTTCATGGGGTATGTCCAATGCTGCAGCAACTCTGGTGGGGCAAAACCTTGGAGCTTCAGCTCCCGATAGGGCTGAGGAGTCAGTGTGGAAGACGGCTTTTTACAATATGATCTTCCTGGGGTTAGTGTCTGTGGTGTTCTATTTGGCCGCAGAGCCCATAATAGGCATTTTCACCGTGCAACCGGGGGTAGTAAAGATCGCTGTATCCGCTTTGCAGATCATCTGCTTTGGGTATGTGTTTTTCGCTTACGGGATGGTGATAAGCCAGGCGTTTAACGGCGCTGGGGATACCAGAACCCCTTTGATTGTCAATTTCTTTGTCTTTTGGGTGATACAAATCCCGCTGGCCTATTGGCTATCAGTGTATCTGGACTGGCAGGCAAATGGAGTCTTTTTTACCATTGCATTTTGCCACTCTTTGCAGGCAGTCATCAGTATCATGCTCTTTCGCAGGGGCAAGTGGAAAACCATGATGGTTTAGAATGACACAGAGATGAGTTCCAGGTTTCTGTCTACAGCACGGTAGATCTGGAACTCATTTTCATACTGCATGACCGAAATAGGCTGGGTAGCCGTAAGTGGCCTCCCGGTGAGCAATTGGCCCTCTCGGTCATAGAGATAGAGGTAGGATCCACCCGGGTCCACAAAAACAATGAATTCTGTACCAGCTCCCAAATGATAGTACTGATGATGAAGTGGAGTATTGGAGAAATAGTTTTTCTCAAATAAAACCAGACCATTTTCATCAAGTACCTCATAACTATTTTCTGTTCTGCGCAAAATAACGTAAGCATCGCCGGTCACGTCCTCAATGATCTGAAAATCGGTTTTTGCACCGGGCTTGTACAATTGCTCCCGCCGGGTAAGTCGGCCTTTCAGGCCGATTTCCATTAACTCACCACTGGTGGTCAGCAGGGTAATCGTGGATTTATCGAGGCTGTTGGCACTGCTCACAAACAGGTCGTCGGATATTTCCGAGTTGGTCTCGAGGGGGAAGCCGGCATAGTTGTCACCTTTTCGGTTGAGGACGAAGAGCTTACCATCTTTACGGATAGCAATGATCACATCTTTCCCATCTATCCTCCGATGCAATGGTGCTTGTACGAGGGGTTTTTCGAAGTTTTTAGGACTCCAGCCTGGCAGGGGTTTCAGGTCTTTGTCGGTGAGGTACATCAGGCCTTTGTCATCAGTGATGGCATACCGGTAATTTTTCGTATTGTCATAATCAATGATGCCGAAATACTCTATTTCCTTTATTTGAGCAAGTTTTTTAGGAAATTCGGGGAGGTAAGCCCCTGTGCGATCCAGTATATATACGGCCTCCTTCGTGGCGAAAATGTACTGTAGTTTTCCATTTTTATAATAATCAATTTGCCTTACATCACTGATGATGGGTGCTGAGATGGACTTATCCCAGATGACCGAAAAATCGGAACCAATGAGGTACACATTATTAGCAGTATCCTGCACAAATACTTCTTTGAGTTTGTTATTGTGGTTGGTAACAAGCCAGGGTTTGGTTTTGATAAAATCAGGAAGGGTGATAGACCTCAATGTTTTGATGCGTTCGGGTATACTTCTGTTTGGCAGGTTTGGCTGATAAATGGTGAGGTTGGTGTAAAATTTATCATCCACTGTGCTGAACTGAAAAGCCAGAAACTCCAGGTTTTTAAAGGAAAACTGATGCTCAGCGAGATAGTCTTTCCACGATGGCTTCAGGCCACTTAATAGCTGATTCCACGCTCTTGGTGTATTCACAAACAAGCTGAAACTGGCCTCTTTGTTGGTTTGATCCAGAAAGTGACTGATCCGAAGGGACTTGGTCCATGTGCCCTCATTTTCTATGGAGATGGTGAAATTTTTGAGCTGTTGAAGGTTGTTGCTAAACACCAGATTATTGCGATACTGGAGGTAATAGGAATCTTCAAAACCTCGCGCCAGGTTACCCAATAGGGCATAAGGAAAGTTGGCAACGGGAAGTTTACGGATCTCATAATTACCGTATTGCTCGTGATACAGTGTATCCCCGGTGGTGAGCATATGTCGCTCGCCTGCTGAGTTGAAAAACTCAAGGGCTTCACCCATGTCGTTCACTTCCAAAATCAGAAGTTGGTGATGTTCGCCGGTAGCGGCTGATTCCATCGTGATCAACCCTATTTCTTCATCCATCAGGTTGAAGGTGTAGTTCACATCAAAGTCTGCGTCCTTCAGGAGTTTGGCTTGGTATTTTAGAACATCAGGTGCGGTGGCTTGATAATACTGCTGGAGAGACGTGCCCAATGCAGCAGGATCCTTTGTACTGAAGTGGTAAAACCAGGATGCTTCAATGGGAATGATATTGGCAATGTCAAATTCTGCTCCGGAAGAAGTGCGGAAATTACTCAGAAACTGGGTTGGCTGATCTACAAAAGAAAAGCCGGTAAGGTTGGCAGTTTTATCTCCCACTTTGAGATCCAGAAAAGCCGATTTACCCAAATCCAGGTTGGTGGGATCTTGAGTGAAGATATTGATGAGCGCTGGAACCCTTTCTATGTTTAGGTAGATGTTACCATGATCTCTTTCGAGTTTAGTGAGGCGTTTCAGCTCTGGATTTTTCTGATCAAATCCCGTGGTTTCCTCATAGGAGACTGTACGGATAGCATCTTCCACCAGAAATGCGGAGAAACTTCCGATGAAGTAGTTCTTGTAAAAAATGTAAGTAAAACTATTGTCGGGGCCATCACCCACCAGTTCGGTGATGGTAAACCCTTCGTATTCTCTCGTGCGCTTCACGTAGTTGGCATCCTGGAAATGGGCCTGAGCTTTGCTAATGAAAGTTTGCTGCGAGAGGTTTTGAATCTCTACCACAAAGAGAAAGTCAAATGACTTACTGGAGGTAATATTGAGGGAAATCAGCAATGGATTCTCTGTAAAGAAATTTCGGAAATTTCCCTTGCCAGCCAGGCTGTCCAGCAGGTCTATGTTTTTGTCGATGTTCTCGACTTCCTGGAGGTAGCTGAGGTTTTTCCAGATGCTTGTTTGCTTGATTTCCTCCAGTGAAACCAGTGGTGTAGAGATCTCATAGACCAGAACGGAAGTGCCCGGCACAAAAGACCACAGGGTGAGGTCAGCGTTTTTCACCCATTTGTCATAAGTGAAATATCCGGCACCCAGGAGTAATACAATTGATAAGAAAAGGAGAAACCGCTTCAACAGATCGCTGATTTTAGCACGAAGATACTAAGGAATCATTTGAATTTAAACGCAATAAAAAACCCCGAGGATATCGGGGTTTGAATTTTTAGTTTTAGGTGAAACTGGAGGAGAGAAACTCCCGGTTCAGCCTGGCTATGTTGGTCAGGCTAATTTCCTTGGGGCATTCTGCCGCACATGCACCAGTATTGGTACAAGCGCCGAAGCCTTCTTCATCCATTTGTGCCACCATTTTCTCAGCCCTCATCTTACGCTCCACCTGTCCCTGAGGCAGCAGGGCAAATTGGGAGACTTTGGCAGAGACAAAGAGCATCGCAGATGCGTTTTTGCATGCTGCTACACAGGCACCACAGCCGATACAAGTAGCTGCATCAAATGCATTGTCAGCATCTTCCTTATTGATCGGAATGGAATTGGCATCCTGAGTGTTTCCCGAGGTGTTCACCGAAATATACCCACCAGCATGCTGTATTCTGTCAAAAGAGCTTCTGTCCACGATCAAATCCTTGATCACCGGGAAAGCCTTGGCTCTGAATGGTTCGATGTACACGGTGTCTCCATCTTTGAATTTTCTCATGTGGAGCTGGCAGGTGGTGATGGCTGAGTCCGGACCATGCGGTTTTCCGTTGATCTGAAGCGAGCAAGCACCGCAAATGCCTTCCCTGCAATCATGATCGAAGGCTACGGGATCGTCTCCTTTGCCGATAAGCTCATCATTGAGAACATCAAGCATTTCCAGGAATGACATATCAGGGGACACATCCTTGATGTCATAGTTGACAATCTTCCCTTTATCGCCGGCGTTTTTCTGACGCCAAATTTTTAGTTTAAGGTCCATAATTCGGTATTTATTTTCCGTAAAGTGCCTTGCGGCTATTACTTGTAACTTCTTTCTTTTACTTCGATGTTTTCGTATTTCAACTCTTCTTTGTGAAGGACAGCATCTCCGGGTTCGCCTTTATATTCCCAGGCAGCAGCATATTGAAATTCAGGGTTTCTTTTAGCCTCTCCCTCTGGAGTTTGGTGTTCTTCTCTGAAGTGCCCACCACAAGATTCCTCACGGTGTAAGGCGTCTTTGGCAAACAATTCACCCAATTCCAGGAAATCAGCTACTCGTCCGGCTTTGGCCAGCTCTTCATTGTATTCGTTGAGCGTACCCGGTATTTTCACATCCTTCCAGAAGGCCTCCCGGATTTCTTTGATTTCAACCATGGCCTCTTTCAACCCCTGAGCATTTCTGGCCATACCTACTTTGTCCCACATTACTTTGCCCAGCTTCTTGTGGAAGTAATCGACTGATTTAGTACCCTTGTTGTTGATGAGCCTCTCCAACTGATCCCGTACGCTTTTCTCTGCTTCGTCAAACTCAGGGGTATCTGTTGGGATTTTCCCTGTTCTGATGTCATTGGACAAGTAGTCTCCTATGGTATAGGGCAATACGAAATATCCATCAGCAAGCCCCTGCATCAGAGCTGAAGCTCCCAGTCTGTTTGCTCCGTGATCTGAGAAGTTGGCCTCACCTATCACATAACAGCCCGGGATGGTGGACATCAGGTTGTAATCCACCCAGGTACCACCCATGGTGTAGTGCACCGCTGGGTAGATCATCATGGGCATCTCGTATGGATTGTCATCTACGATCTTCTCATACATCTGGAAAAGATTGCCGTACTTAGACTTGATCACTTCCTTGCCCAGGTCGGTCACCACTTTTTTGTCATTTTCATCGAGTCCTTTCAGGTGAGCCTGCTCTTTGCCATACCGCTCTATGGCTGCAGCAAAGTCCAGGTATACGGCTTCTCCGGTGGCATTCACGCCAAATCCGGCATCACACCTTTCTTTGGCAGCTCTTGAGGCCACATCACGAGGCACGAGGTTACCAAAGGCGGGATATCTTCTTTCCAGATAATAGTCCCGGTCTTCCTCAGGCAGGTCTTTAGCTTTCAGCTTTCCGGCCCGAATGGCTTCTACATCTTCTTTCTTTTTGGGTACCCATATTCTGCCGTCATTCCTCAATGATTCAGACATGAGGGTCAGTTTGGATTGGTGATCACCGGATACCGGGATACAGGTAGGGTGAATTTGGGTATAACATGGGTTAGCAAACCAGGCACCTTTCTTGTGAATTTTCCAGGTGGCTGACACGTTGCTGCCCATGGCGTTGGTGGAGAGGAAAAATACGTTACCATATCCACCGGAAGCAATCACTACAGCGTGAGCAGAGTGCCTTTCTATTTCACCTGTTACCAGATCACGGGCGATGATACCGCGTGCTTTTCCGTCTACCATGACCAGTTCCAGCATCTCATGGCGGTTGTACATCTTTATTTTCCCACGGGCTATCTGCCTGTTCATGGCCGAGTATGCACCCAGTAGGAGCTGCTGACCCGTCTGACCTTTCGCATAGAATGTTCTCGACACCAGTACTCCTCCAAATGATCGGTTATCCAGTAGCCCACCATAATCACGGGCAAAGGGTACTCCCTGAGCTACACATTGGTCAATGATATTGGCAGAAACTTCGGCCAGTCTGTAAACGTTGGCCTCACGAGAGCGGTAATCTCCACCCTTTACAGTATCGTAAAATAATCTGTAGGTAGAGTCACCATCACCCTGGTAATTCTTAGCTGCGTTGATACCACCCTGAGCTGCAATGGAGTGAGCCCTTCTGGGGGAATCCTGAAAGCAAAATGTCTTTACGTTATACCCAAGCTCTGCAAGGGTGGCTGAGGCTGAACCTCCTGCCAGTCCGCTTCCAACAACGATAACGTCGATAAGGCGTTTGTTGGCGGGGTTAACCAGGTTGATATGATTTTTATAATTTGTCCACTTATCTGCAAGTGGGCCTTCTGGTAGTTGAGAGGGGAAATTAGAACCTATTTGCATGACTTGATTAGTGATTGATAAAGTGATAAAGAGCGATCAAAACGAATCCCATTGGGATAACGATGGCATAAGCCTGAGTGAATTTTTTGATGGCCGGGGTAAACTTGTTGTTGATCCCCATGGACTGAAGCGATGACTGAAAACCATGCAGCAAGTGAAGGGCTAGCAGTACAAAGGAAATCACATAGGCACCGACTCTTAGTGGACTCTGAAACTTGTGTACCATTTCGCCATAGTAGCGGTCTGTTACTTCAGGCAACTGAGCCACATATTTGTAATTGATCTCCGGAATCCAGAAATCGATGAAATGGAGAGCCAGAAAAGCCAGTATTACCAGCCCACTGTAGATCATGTTTTGAGACATCCATGTCGCATTTCCAGTGTCTTTTTTAGCATACTTCATGGGACGAGATGCTCTGTTTTTTGCTTCCAGCACAAACCCCATCACAAAGTGAAACACAACAGCAAAGATCAATACCGGCTGAAGCAGAAATTGCACCACCGGATTGGTACCCATGAAATGGGAGGCCTCATTAAAGGCATCTGCACTGATAACCGAAAGCATGTTGGTCGTCAGGTGCATTAGCAGGAATAAGACCAGGAATATTGCCGAAAGGGCCATAGCAAACTTTCTGCCTATGGTACTCGAAAAGGTATTGGAAAACCAACTCATATGATTATCTGAATTTCTAATTTATGTCGGATTCAAAGGTAGTCCCCAAGTTCCACCCAAACAATCTACGGCCTTATTTTGAATCTGTCTAAATAACTTAGTTTAAGTTCAGTTAGGGGTTATTCTCTAATTTAACTGTTTTGAATGGCGAACCCTGTGTTTATCTGAGATGTTTGAAGAATCAAGAAAAATATTTATTGCTTTTATGCTGTCTGTGATAGCGTATACGGCAGGTGCTACGCACATTGCTGGTGGGTACATCAGTATCAAAAAGGTGGAAGGTACTACTGTCACATTCAGTGTCTGTGGTTTTAGTGACGCAGCTTCCTCTGTCCACTTTGGGAGCGGAGTTTTGTCTTTCGGTGACGGAGCAGTCAATAGTGCGGAGGTGGAAGTGAATCGCAAGTCGATATCAGATCATCATGATTTGGTTGCCTTTGAGGTGTCACATACCTACGCTGCTCCCGGAGCTTACAGGGTGAGTTATGTGGAGAACCACCGGACTGAGGGAGTGATGAATGTCAATAACTCTGGCAATGAAAGTTTTTATATAGAGACTACTTTTTTGATCGATCCGTTTTTTCAAAACTCTTTTCCAGCTTTTGATGCATCGCATTTATTGCTGGCTGCCAACGCGGGAAGGTTTGCTCAGGCCTTACAAATGAATGATGCAGATGGGGATTTGCTGGTCTTTAGTTTGGTTACACCGAGGAAAGGGAGGGATATGCCAGTTTCCGGTTATCATTTTGCAGGAGCAGCGATGGACCCTTTTACCGGTAATATGTTATGGGATGTAGGGGATCATCCCTCTGGACATGAGCCACTGTATACATTTGCCATTCAGGTGCAGGAGATGAGAGAGCAGGAGGGAAGTTGGTTTACACTGAGTCAGACGATTTTGGATTTTAATGTTGAAGTCATCGCTTCTTCACTGGATCACCCAACTTTAGAAGGCGTGCTTTCAGTGTGTGATGCGGAGGAGTTTTACTTAGAGGTGCTGCAGGTAGACCTATGTTCTCTGGAAGTGAACCTGCCTTTTTATCAGTTGTTGGATGGGAGTACTTCTGCTTCCCTGAATGACCTATCTATTCATAAAGACACCATTTTTTATTTTGATCTGATGCCATCCACAAAAAGCTACGATTATGGGCACATCAGGGTCCACTCCCAAGGTTATGTCCAGAGTAGGAATGTTTTTTACAGTCAGGATTGTGAGTCATTTACAGCGATCAGAAATGTAGTGACTGGTGTTTCACCCCATTCGGAAGATATTTCTGTGTATCCCAATCCCTCAGATGGAGATTTTAAAATAAACGACAGATCAGGCAACCTTTCCTATTATAAAATCATTACCCTATCGGGCAAACAGATTTATGCAGAAATGGTCCAAAATCCTTTAGTATCTTTAAGCCATCAAGGTAATTTGCAGCCTGGAACTTATGTTATCCAATTTTTCGATGGTTTTGATCGTTTGATTGGGGTGAAAAAGTTGCTAATTGTTGAATGATTTGAATGAAGAATAGCACGGTTAATCCTTTCGTTATCAAAATAGCTTGCTGGCTCATCCTGTTGGGTTTGAGCATCAGTAGTGCTTATGCCACTCACATTCGTGCAGGTGAAATCACCGCCAAGCGAATCAACAATCTCACGTTGACCTATGAATTTACTTTCACCGGATATCGGGATTCCGGATCGGTCATTCATTTCGGGGATGGTATTTTTCGGTTTGGCGATAGCGAAATTCAGGAGCGGGGTTTCAATATTGTGGAGACGCCTATCGACAATGAAATAGAAATGGTGCAGTTCAAAGTGGTGCATACCTACCAGGCTGCCAACTCCTACGTGGTGAGTTATGAAGAGAAGTTTCGCAATGAGGGAATCATTAACATGGATAATTCAGTGAATACCACGTTTTATGTGGAGTCCATGATTGTGATCGACCCTTTTTTCGGTTTGAATAACACGCCTGTGCTTTTAGTGCCCCCTATAGACTTTGCCGCAGTGGGTGCCAAATTTATTCATAACCCCGGAGCCTTTGATCCGGACGGAGACAGCCTTTCGTACAAATTTGTAATCCCTAAGCAGGCCCGTGGTGCCGAGGTGAATAACTATCGTGTTATGAATGCTCCCGAATTTTACACCATCCCCAATCAGGGCAATGAAGCGCTGAATGATTTCGCTAAACTGACAATGGACCCGGTGCGGGGAGACCTGGAGTGGGATGCTCCGGGCGACGTGCTGAATCAGGGAGATGTGGCCGAATACAATGTGGCCTTTGTCATAGAAGAATGGCGGCAAGTGGCGGGGCAGTGGTTTAAGCTTGGGTATGTGACCCGAGATATGCAAATCATAGTGAAGAAAACAGATAATGAACGCCCAGAACTGGAAGTGCCGGAGGATTTGTGCGTAGAAGCTGGAGAGACTGTCAGCGAGATTATTCAGGGTACTGATCCTGATGGACAGCAGGTGAAGCTTGAGGCCTATGGAGGTCCTTTTGAGGTGAATGGCACCTCAGCCACTTACAAGCCAGATCCTGCCACCTTTCAGGGCCCACCAGGTTTTTTGTCGTTTGAGTGGGAAACAGAGTGTGGGCATGTACGCGTGCGACCCTATGAGGTGCAGTTCAAGGTCACCGATAATCCCGATGTAGGGCCCAGGTTAGTGAATTTTGAAACCCTAATGATCACTGTAGTGGGTCCTTCTCCGAAAGGCCTGGAGTCGAGTCTTCAAACAGGAAAATCCATCAGGCTGAAGTGGGATAAATATAATTGTGTGAATGCCGAATCTATGCAGATATGGAGGAGAGTGGGGGAGTTTGAAATAGAGGCTGACGAGTGTAATGTAGGGATGCCTGCTAATTCGGGTTACAGACTGATTGATGAAATCCCCATGCTGGACCCTGACACTCAGAATCCGATTACAGAATACCTGGATAACAACGATGGGAAAGGCCTGGCTCCCGGCGCGAAATATTGCTATAGGTTAGTCGCTACTTTCCCCTTGCCGGGTGGTGGCGAGAGCTATGTGTCCGAGGAAGTATGCGATAGCATTGTCATTGATGCACCAGCCATCACCAATGTGGACGTGCTCACTACCAGTGAAACGGAAGGAAGGATTTTGGTCCGCTGGGCTCCGCCATATCAGATAGACCAGGTACTGTACCCTCCTGACTATAAATATGATATTTTCCGTGCAGAGGGTTTGAACCCCTCGGCTACCAAGCCTTATCAGCTAATAGCATCAGGTATTACCGATACGGTGTTTACTGATATTGGCCTCAATACATTCGCAAATGCTTACCATTATTTTGTACGCTTTTATGATGCCGGGGGTGTGCTGGTGGACTCATCGGCCACAGCCAGCAGTGTGCGGTTGGCCCTGAGGCCATTGTTGAAGTCAATTGAGCTCAACTGGGCTGCATCGGTACCCTGGTCCAATACGGTTCAGGATTATCCATACCATTATATCTATAGGGATCAGGTAATAAGTACGGATCCGGATCAAATGGTGCTGATAGATTCTGTGGATGTTACATCCGAAGGCTTTTACTACCTGGACAATGGTGATTTTAATGGAGAGGTGCTCGATGAAGACATAGAATACTGCTATGCAGTAACTGCTCAGGGCTCTTACTTCAATCCTTTGCTTCCAGAACCCTTGATCAATCGCTCCCAAATAGGATGTGGCCAGCCCAACGATACCATTCCGCCCTGTTCACCTCCGGTAGTGACCATTGCTGATCAGATGGATTGTGCGAGTATGTTGGCCAGTCAACCCTGCGGCTCTAATAACTATACTCAGAGTCTGAGCTGGACATCTGACGAAAATCCGGATTGTGATGATGATATTTCCTTCTACAATGTGTACTTCACGCCGAGTGGTCGCGAAGAAGACTATTCAATCATTGCTACCCCGTCGGATACACGGTTTGATCATACGGATCTTACCTCCCTGAAAGGTTGCTACAGGATCTCAGCTGTAGACAGGTCTGGTAATGAGAGTGAGCTGACAGAGGAAATCTGCAATGACAACTGTCCGGTCTATAAACTGCCGAATGTTTTCACTCCCAATAATGATGGCATCAATGATGTTTTCAGTCCACTTTATAAAAAAGGACTCAACATTGCCAGTTTCAACGATGCAGATTGCCCCAGGTTTGTCCTTCAGGTAGATTTCAGGGTTTTTGACCGATCAGGATCGGAGCTGTATGTCTACAATTCATTTGAAAACCCGGAAGGGATTTACATTAATTGGGATGGGAAAAACAAATGGGGACAGGAACTCCCCGCAGGGGTTTACTATTATGTAGCTGAAGTCACTGTGGATGTGCTAAACCCTAAAGACACCAAATGGACGCTGAACGGTTGGTTGCAAATTCTGAAGTAGCAGATACTCCCATTATCTTTTTTGACGGGGTGTGTAATCTCTGTAATTCTGCAGTGAATTTTGTAATAGACCGGGATACGGACAAGCAATTTCATTTTGCTTCCCTTCAGTCCGACTTTGCCAAAGGGAAATTAGACCAATATCAGGTGGATCCATCTTTGCTTCAGAGCATACTTCTACTGAAAGAGGGCCGATTATATCATAAAAGCGATGCGGCGCTGGAGATAGCCAGGCTTTTGGGAGGTCCATGGCGCCTGCTCCTGGTTTTTAAAATCATTCCGAAGTTTATCAGAGATTTCATTTATGACTGGATTGCCAAAAACCGCTATCGGTGGTTTGGAAAGCGGGAAACATGCCGGGTGCCTACGCCCGATTTGAAGGAAAGATTTCTCGATTCTTACTGATGTTTCGTAGCTTTGCCCGCTTAAATAACCAATCAACTCAAAACGTAACATATGAAGTCATTTGTATTCCCTGGACAGGGAGCACAGTTTCCTGGTATGGGGAAGGATTTGTACGATAGCAGCCCTAAGGCTAAGCAACTCTTTGATCAGGCTGATGATGTTTTAGGTTTCAAACTTTCAACGATCATGTTTGAGGGTACGGCCGATGAGCTCAAGCAGACCAAAGTGACGCAACCGGCCATTTTTTTACACAGTGTGGTTACCGCTTTGATTTCCGATGCTTTCCAGCCAGATATGGTGGCCGGTCATTCCCTCGGGGAGTTTTCAGCACTTGTGGCCAATGGCGCGCTGAGTTTTGAGGACGGCCTCACATTGGTGTCTAAGCGAGCGATGGCCATGCAAAAGGCCTGTGAGCTGCAGGAGTCCACGATGGCCGCAGTTTTGGGGTTGGCGGACGAGGTAGTAGAAGAGATTTGTGCAGGCATCGATGAGGTGGTGGTTGCAGCCAATTACAATTGCCCGGGTCAGCTGGTTATCTCAGGCTCTATCAAGGGTGTGGAAATGGCCTGCGAGCAACTTAAAGCCGCTGGCGCAAAAAGAGCGTTGATTTTGCCGGTAGGGGGTGCCTTCCATTCACCTTTGATGGAACCTGCACGTGAAGAACTGGCGGCAGCCATTGAAACTACGGCTTTTGGCGCACCCAAGTGTCCTGTTTATCAGAATGTGGATGCCAAGGGGCATATTGACATCATGGAGATCAAGTCCAATCTGGTTTCTCAGCTTACTGCACCAGTTAGGTGGACACAGAGTGTGAATGCCATGATAGCAGACGGAGCCACGTCATTTGTGGAATGTGGTCCTGGAAAAGTGCTACAGGGATTGATCAAGAAAATAGATTCGGGAGTAGAGACTGCCAGCATCTGATGCGCCACCTCCGTTCCATATCACTAATGATTTCTATTGCCTTGCTTTTGATCGTGGGAGGGTGCCGAAAAGGCCCCTCAAACTCAATAGATAAAAGCAGACAAATCAAAAAAGGGAAGCCGATACCTTGCCCAATCAAAGACTGTTGATGCATAAGATTACCATTGCCATAGATGGCTTTTCGGGTACAGGAAAAAGCTCTACCGCTAAAAAAGTAGCCGGTGAGCTGGGCTATACCTATATAGATAGTGGCGCGATGTACAGGGCCACCACACTCTATTTTCTGGAGCAAGACGTTTCTTTGGATGATGCGAGCCAGGTTGAGCATGCTTTGGATACGCTGGATATTCGCTTTGAGGAAGGTCATGTGTTGCTGAATGGTCAGGACGTATCAAATGAAATTCGCACCATGCGGGTCAATGAGCATGTGAGTGCGGTAAGCACTATCGCTGTGGTGAGACATGCCATGGTGGCCCAGCAACAGAAAATAGGAAAGGGCAAAGGGATCGTGATGGACGGAAGGGATATTGGTACGGTGGTGTTTCCGGATGCTGAACTTAAGGTGTTTATGACAGCCAATACCCGGATTAGGGCGGAGCGACGCCAGAGCGAATTAGCAGAAAAGGGCATCATTGAGGAACTTAATGTGATCGAAAATAATTTATCACAGCGTGATGAAATTGATTCCACAAGGTCTGAATCCCCCCTGCGGAAGGCAGAGGATGCGGTAGAAATAGATACCTCAAATTTGACTTTTGCCGATCAGGTTCATAAAATTGTATCCCTAGCCAAAGAGAAAATCCATGCAAGTTGAGATAGATCCACATTCAGGGTATTGTTTCGGAGTTGAGTTTGCCATACAAATGGCCGAAGACGAAATGGAAGGCGGGCAGGAACTCTATTGTCTGGGGGATATCGTGCACAATGCCATGGAAGTAGAGCGCTTGTACGCCAAGGGTTTGAGAACCATTACCAGAGAAGAACTGGAGGAGTTGCATGACTGTAAGGTGCTGATCCGGGCACATGGTGAGCCACCAGAGACTTATGAAACAGCTCTGAAAAACAACATTGAACTGATTGATGCCTCCTGTCCGGTGGTATTGAAACTTCAAAACAGAATTAAGCACTCCTACGATAAAGCCGTGACCAGCAATGGTCAGGTGGTCATCTACGGCAAGCCGGGACATGCCGAAGTGATCGGGCTGACTGGACAAACCAATGATGAGGCGATTATTATCACCTCAGAGGAGGATTTGGATCAGATTGATTTTTCCAGACCAGTCACACTGTACAGTCAGACCACCAAAAGCACCAAGGGCTTTTATCACATCAAGGAGCAGATAGAGGAGCGTATTAAAAAAGAAAAGGGTGAGTTCACAGTAGAGGACTTTAACGCCAATGACAGCATCTGCCGTCAGGTTTCGAACAGAGAGCCCAAAATGGTGGAGTTTTCCCATAAGCATGATGTTGTGCTTTTTGTTTCCGGAAAGAAGAGTTCGAATGGCCGAGCTTTATATAATGTATGTCTGGAAAATAATACCCGGAGTTACTTCATAGAAAATGAAACTGAGATCGACCTGGATTGGATTCGTCAGGAGGATCGGGTGGGTATTTGTGGAGCCACTTCTACGCCCCGCTGGTTGATGGAAAAAGTAGCGGATTTCTTACAGGCGCAGGAGCCTCAGTTGGCAGGAGTCTGACTCTTTTCCTGATGTGGAAAAACAGTTTTCTATTGATGCTGCCAAACATTTCATTTGAACATTTTTTTTGTATTTTTGCTCAGATTTTCAAGTAGATCGCAACTATACAAAATGTCGAAAACGATAAAGCTAAAAAAAGGTTTTGATATTAACCTGGCCGGAAAACCGGAAAAGAAAATCTCAGAGTCTTCTCATTCAGAAACTTACGCTTTAAAACCTACCGATTTCATCAACATGTCCAGACCAAAACTTTTGGTCAAAGAAGGAGATACTGTGAAGGCAGGTACAGCCATGCTATACGATAAAATGTCGGAAGGTGTGAAGTACTGCTCTCCTGTAAGTGGTGAAGTAGTAGAAATTAAGCGCGGAGAAAAGAGAAAACTACTGGAGATAAAGATACTGGCAGACAAAGAAGTGGTTTTTGAGAAGTTCAAGACTTTCTCAACTTCTGATCTGGCTAATTTGTCTAAAGAGGAGGCCCTCGAGCAAATGCAGGCAGGTGGGGTATGGCCAAATATCATCCAGAGACCATTCGGAATCGTAGCCAATGCTGAGGATACTCCCAAAGCGATCTTCATTTCGGCATTTGATACCAATCCACTGGCGCCTGACGTGGCTTTCCAGTTGGGCGACAAAGAAAAATTCTTTCAGGCAGGGCTGGATGTTCTCAGGAAATTGACACTCGGTAAGGTGCACCTCAATATCAATGGGCAAGCTGAAGTTCCTCAGGTTTTCGCTCAGGCCAACGGTGTAGAACTGAATAAGTTTTCAGGGCCTCACCCTGCTGGAAACGTAGGTGTGCAGATTCATCACCTGGATCCTATTAGCAAAAAAGACATTGTGTGGACAGTGGCTCCGTACGGAGTGGCTCAAATTGGCCAGCTGTTCTTAGAAGGAAAATACGACGCATCTAAACTCGTGGCAGTCACAGGCTCTGAGGTGAAAAACCCCGGATATGTAAAGACTTACTCTGGTGTGATGCTCGAAAAATTATTTGGTAGCGAAGTACCTACTGGTCATTTGCGATTTATTGCAGGGAATCCTTTGACAGGTGAGAATTGTGGTAAGGCAGGTTATCTCGGGTATTATCATAACCAGGTCACAGTTATTCCTGAAGGAGACTATGAAGAGTTTTTGGGATGGATCAAGCCATCTACCAAAAAACTGAGCTTTCATAAAGCAATCGGTCTACTCTCATTCCTGAACAGAGGAAAAGAATACACGGTTGACACCAATACACACGGAGAAGATCGTCCATTTGTGGTTTCCGGAGAGTTTGAGAAAGTCCTTCCGATGGACATCTTACCTACTTATCTTTTCAAGGCGATTATCTCGGAGGATTATGATGACATGGAGGCACTTGGAATCTTCGAACTGATAGAAGAGGATGTGGCCCTGTGTGAGTTCATAGATCCTTCTAAGAATGAGATACAGAAGATTTTGAGGGAGGGTATAGAAATGATAAAAAATAGCTAATCATAAACATGAAGCCATTACAAAACCTGTTTGATAAACTAAAGCCAAATTTTGAGAAGGGCGGAAAGTGGGAGAAATTCTACACTTTGTACGAAGGGCATCGTACCATCGCATTTGCACCTGACCTCACCACTGGCAATAAAGGCACACAGATTAAGGATGCTGTGGATTTGAAGCGTATCATGATCACTGTGGTGATTGCTATGATTCCCGCACTGTTATTCGGTATGTGGAATGTTGGACATCAGCATTTCATTTCTGTGGGAGAGGATGCTGTTTTATTGGATAAACTCTTGATTGGAGCTATTGCGGTAGTTCCTATTCTTATCGTTTCCTATTCAGTAGGGTTGCTTACTGAGTTTACCTTTTGTGTAATCAGAAATCACCCGATTAGTGAGGGTTATCTGGTTACCGGTATGCTCATTGCCTTGATCATGCCTCCTACCATTCCTTTATGGCAGGTAGCCCTGGCCACCATTTTTGCGGTGGTGATCGGCAAGGAGGCCTTCGGTGGCACCGGGATGAATATCCTGAATGTGGCACTGACAGCACGAGCTTTCCTTTATTTCGCTTACCCATCTAATATTTCAGGCGAGGTATGGACTTACTTTGGAGATAAGCAGCCAGTGGATGCTTACAGTGGAGCTACAGTTTTGGCTTATGGAGCTACAGCCGTTTCTAATGGTACCAATATGATGGCAGACATGTCTGCACATTGGTATGACGGGATGTATTCCTTCTGGAATCTATTTATGGGACTGATCCCGGGATCTATCGGGGAAACTTCTACCTTAATGTGTCTGATCGGAGCGGTGATTCTGATTGGAACTGGTGTGGGTAGCTGGAAAATCATCGCCAGTGTATTTGGTGGAGCTTATTTCATGGGAGTAGTATTCAATCTTGTAGGATCTAACTCATACATGCAACTTCCCGCAGAGTACCATTTGGTGATCGGCGGTTTGGCCTTTGGAGCGGTGTTTATGGCAACAGATCCTGTATCTGCTGCACAGACTGAAGTAGGCAAATGGATTTATGGTTTCCTGATTGGATTACTTACAGTGCTCATCAGAGTGGTGAATCCGGCTTATCCTGAGGGAATCATGCTGGCGATTCTGTTTATGAACGTTTTCGCTCCACTTATTGATTATTACGTAGTAGATGCTAACAAAAAACGAAGATTAAAACGTGCAACGGTCTAATACATACATCATCTTATTTTCGATTGTCCTAACAGTAGTTTTGGGCGGTCTGCTGTCACTTGCCTCCGTAGGACTTAAGCCTGCTCAGGATAAACAGGTAGAACTGGATACCAAGAAGAAGATTTTGGGAGCGGTAATGGATATCTCATCCATCAAAGAACCCAACGAGCTGCTTGCCCTCTATGATCAAAAGGTGCAATCCCTGGTTGTGAATTATAATGGGGATGTGGTGACTCAGGATGCCAAAGGAAACCCTGTGGTGGCAGAGAAAGTGAGCATTCAGAAGAACTATCGCTTTGCAGCAGAGGATCGTTTATATCCCGTATTTAAGTTCATGAATGATCAGGATCCATCCAAAGTAGAGGCGTACATCTTTCCGATGTTTGGCTCAGGGCTGTGGGATTGGATTTCCGGTTATCTGGCTGTGGGCAGCGACTTGAACACCATCCGTGGTGTGGCCTTTGATCATAAGCAGGAAACTCCGGGACTTGGTGCCAGGATCACAAGTGATGTAGTACAAAAGCGTTTCGAAGGGAAGGAACTTTATAATGATAATGATGAACTGGTTTCTGTGAAAATGGTGAAGGGGGAGGGTAATCCCAACCTCACTGCGCATGAGGTGGATGGAATGTCGGGAGCCACTTTGACAGGGAAGGGTGTAAATGAGATGATGGTTAATTACCTCACTTGTTATCAGGGATATATTAAAAAAGTAAAGGCTAACGGAAGTAGCGTAGCAGTTAATTAATTTTCAAATAACTCAAATTATGAGTACTGAAGCATTAGAAGCACCAGAAGTAAAAGAGGAAGTAAAACAGCCTGCCGAAGCGCTTTTTTCAAAAAGAAGAAGACGAATTGTGTCGGATCCCTTGAACGAAGATAATCCGATCACCATTCAGGTATTGGGTATTTGTTCAGCCCTGGCCATTACCATCAAAATGGAACCCACATTGGTGATGTCTATCGCAGTGGTATCTGTTATAGTTTTTTCTAACCTGATCATATCACTTATGAGAAACCTGATTCCCGGGCGGGTCAGGATCATAGTTCAGCTGGCGATCATTGCGACGCTCGTAACTTTGGTGAGTGAGGTACTGAAAGCTTATTATTTTGATATGTATAAGGTACTCGGAGCCTTTGTTGGACTGATTATCACCAACTGTATCGTGATGGGTAGGTTGGAAGCATTTGCCATGGCCAACAAACCTTATGATTCTATTCTGGATGGTTTGGGAAGTGGATTTGGTTATGCCTGGATCATCCTGGTAGTAGCCTTCTTCAGGGAACTCTTTGGATCAGGTTCGATCTTCGATTTTAAAGTGTTTGAGGCGATTGGACTTCCAAATTTCCCAACAAATGGTCTCATGGTGGATTCCATAGGCGCCTTTATGGTATTGGGAATTCTTATTTGGGTCCAGAGATCAAAAACAGGTTACGTAGAACACTAAGCTAAAAGACATCATGGAAATTTTTAATATAGCACTCAAAGCCACTTTCATTGACAACATGATCTTTGCCTACTTTTTGGGCATGTGTTCATTTCTGGCGGTTTCTAAGAAAGTTTCTACGGCCTTTGGTCTTGGATTGGCTGTGATTTTTGTTTTGACGATTACAGTTCCTGTTAACTGGCTTTTGCAAGAATATGTCCTCAAGGAAGGTGCTTTAGCCTGGTTGGGTTCTGATTTTGCTACGGTGGATTTGACATTCCTTCAGTTCATCATGTTTATCGCTGTAATCGCCTCTATGGTACAGTTGGTAGAAATGGTAATCGAGAAGTTTTCTCCATCGCTTTACGGATCACTGGGTATTTTCCTTCCGTTGATCGCTGTAAACTGCGCCATTCTTGGAGCTTCGTTGTTTATGGTACAGAGAGATTACACCATCGCTCAGGCCACTGCCTACGGTTTTGGTTCAGGGCTAGGTTGGTTTTTGGCCATTATTGCATTGGCAGCCATTCGCGAAAAGTTGAAATATTCAAGTGTGCCCGATGGATTGAAAGGTTTGGGAATCACGATGCTCATCACTGGTTTGATGGGATTGGCCTTCAAGTCGTTCATTGGTATCGCTCTTTAAGAGATTCATTTAAGAAATTCAAAAGGCTTTGTCGAATGCGACAAAGCCTTTTTTGTTTTAACTTCATCCCTAAAAAGCAGCTATGTACATTCAATCATTACTAAGGTATTTCCTGAGAGGCTTGTTGCTGGTTACGCCAGTTAGCTTGACTGTTTACATCATCGTAGAGATGGTGAAGTGGACTGATAGTTTGCTTCCCATCAGTATTCCCGGACTGGGCATGATCACGGTGCTATTTGTGACCGCCTTTATCGGCTACCTCGCCAATACACTTTTTGCCAAGCCATTTTTTGACCTTTTCAATGATATCCTAAAGAAAATTCCGATTGTGAGCTTTCTCTACACGGCCATTAATGATCTGGTAACGGCTTTTGTGGGGGACAAAAAGAAATTTGATACGCCTGTGTTGGTCCCTTTTGACGAGCATGGCATGCTCTATAAGCCTGGCTTTATCACCCAGAAAGATTTATCTGAAATTGGCCTGCCCGGGATGGTAACCGTTTACCTACCACATTCGTATAACTTTTCCGGCAATGTTTTCATCGTGGATAAGTCGAGGCTAATGACCCTTGAAGGCAGCAATACTGAGCTTATGAAGTACATTGTGTCAGGTGGAGTATCTGGTGCAATCAAAAGAAAGCCATAAAATATTTGGTGATTAAAATAAAAATAACTCCTTTTAAGCTTGCTATTGGTTATTAATAGTTGATAATTTTGTCTTAAGAATTAGATACGAGTTGAAAACTTATATACACATATCGTCTTACTCTACCCCGAGGCTAATGTCTCCCAGGCGCTCTGCCTGATATGTTTATATAGGACACTTACGCAGTGACCTGCCCCTCGCTAAAATTCTTTATTCACCTATTCTTTATTAAAATGGACAAATTTGTTGTATCGGTCGCCGATGCATCACATATACATTACGCTGAGCAAATCTGCGATATGATTGCTGACAGTGCCGAAAAAAGAGGTACTGGCATAGCCAGAAGATCTACTGAGTATGTTCAGGGAAAGCTGGCTGATGGTAAGTCGGTAATTGCCCTGACCAAATCGGGTAAGCTTGCCGGTTTTTGCTACATTGAAACATGGGGACATGGAAAATATGTGGCCAATTCTGGGCTCATTGTCAATCCAGATTATAGGAATAATGGGCTGGCTCAGGCCATCAAGGCAAGGGCCTTCAAACTTTCCAGAGAAAAATACCCGGATGCCAAGCTGTTCGGCCTCACTACCAGCATGGCTGTCATGAAAATCAATTCGGATCTGGGTTACCGACCGGTTGCTTTTTCTGAGCTGACCGACGATGAAGCGTTCTGGAAAGGCTGTAGTAGCTGTGTGAATTATGATATTCTCACCCGGAAAAATCATCAGCACTGCCTGTGCACAGGTATGCTCTATGATCCTGAGGAGAAAAAGCGTAAATGGAAGCAGCGCAGTAAAAAGGTGCAGGAGAAATTAATGATGTGGAAACAAAAAGTACAGATTAAATGAGTGATCAGAAAAAGGTATTGTTGGCTTTTAGTGGTGGATTGGACACTACTTATTGCTCACTCTACCTCAAAGAACTGGGATACCAAGTATACACTGTCACCGTCAATACCGGTGGATTTACAAAAGAAGAGTTGGATAAGCTGGAGGAACGCTCCAGATCATTGGGGAGTGAATCTCATTCCAATGTGGACGTAACCGAAGAGTTTTATCAAAAGGCCATCAAATACCTCATTGCAGGAAATGTGTTGAAGAATAACACATACCCATTGTCAGTGAGTGCTGAGCGGGTTTTTCAGGCTACCGCCATTGCCAAGGAGGCCATTAAGCTGGGAGTGGATGCCATTGCTCATGGAAGCACCGGAGCTGGTAATGATCAGGTACGTTTTGATATGATCTTCAATATTCTATGTCCTGAAAAGGAGATCATAACCCCAATCCGTGACAAACGACTTTCGAGAGAAGAGGAAATACAATACCTGATTGATCACGGAGTGAGTGGCAACTGGGAAAAGTCCTTGTATTCGGTGAATCAGGGTCTTTGGGGTACGTCTGTTGGCGGCAAGGAGACTTTAACCTCTGATCAGTTTCTTGCGGAAGCAGCTTTCCCGAGTCAGTTGAAAAAGACTGGTGAAGAAGTGGTGGAGATTTCTTTTGAAGGAGGAGAACCTGTCGGTCTGAACGGCAAGTCCCTTACGCCGGTGCAATGTATTGAGCAGCTCAATACCATCGCAAGTGCCTATGCGCTGGGGAGGGATGTTCATGTGGGGGACACTATTATTGGCATCAAGGGGAGAGTAGGCTTTGAAGCCGCCGCCCCGGTCATCCTTATTAGGGCACACCATACGCTCGAGAAGCACGTGTTGACTAAAAACCAGCTTTTGATGAAGGATCAGTTGTCATTGACTTATGGCAATCTGCTACATGAAGGACACTACCTTGATCCTGTCATGCGTGATATTGAATCGTTTTACGACAGTACCCAAAAGTACGTGACCGGAACAGTAAAGGTGCACCTGGCACCTTATCGGTTCTATGTGGTCGGTATTACCTCTGAGCATGACCTGATGCAATCCAGTTTTGGTAAGTATGGAGAAATGAATAATTCATGGTCAGGAGAAGATGTGAAGGGTTTTTCTAAGATCTTCGGAAACCAAAACATGATCTATCACAAAGTCCACCAGACGGATGAGTAAAATCAGAGTAGGAATTTATGGAGCAGCCGGCTATACTGCCGGTGAGCTGATGAGATTATTAGTTCATCACCCAAATGCGGAGGTGGTCTGCGCCCAAAGTGAGAGCCAGGTCGGGAAAAAGGTCACTGAAATACATACAGATCTGATTGGGGACACCAATCTGGTTTTCAGTGCCCATTTGGACTATCAAAACCTTGACGTGCTCTTTTTGTGTAAAGGACACGGAGAGTCGAGGGTGTTTCTAGCGGGCAATCCAGCGCCTGATTCGGTCAAAATTATTGACTTGAGTAATGATTTCAGACTAAAGGCTGATGCTGACGGTTTTGTCTATGGCCTTCCGGAACTTAATGGGCCGGCAATCCCAAAGGCAACCATGATCGCTAATCCCGGTTGCTTTGCTACCTGTATTCAAGTGGGGCTTTTGCCTGCGGCTCAAGCTGGAATAATCCAATCTGAAATTCATACCACAGGGATCACCGGCTCTACAGGTGCCGGGCAGTCTTTGTCACCTACCTCTCATTTCTCCTGGAGAAATCAAAACATGAGTCTCTACAAGGCCTTCACCCATCAGCATTTGGATGAGATCGGTGAGAGTCTGACACAATTGGCAGGGAAGAGTCATGTGGTGAACTTTATCCCTTTTCGAGGTAATTTCACAAGAGGAATAATTGCTACATCTTATTTTGACACGGATGCCTCTGAGGCTGAAGCCTACGCCCTTTATGAGGCATTTTATAAGGATCAGCCGTTCACCCATGTGACCAATAGAAACCCTGACCTGAAAATGGTGGTGAATACCAACAAGGCAGTGGTTTATCTGAAGAAGGAAGGCAACAAGCTTTTGGCGATTTCGATGATCGATAACCTGCTCAAGGGTGCATCCGGCCAGGCTGTTCAAAATATGAATCTGATTTTTGGGCTGGAAGAAACCGCAGGCCTCAATCTTAAACCAACCGGATTTTAAAAATGGAATTAACGGATAGCAATATTGCCATACTAGGGGCAGGTAATCTGGGGATTGCCATCGCTCAGGGAATAGTGGAGGAGCAACTAAAGGAGGCTGGGCAGATATGTTTAACACGTCGTAACCTCGATCATGTGGGCTATCTGAAGGCTAAGGGGTTTCAGGTGTCCAGTAACAACCTGGAAGCAGTCAAGCAAGCCAAGATGGTTTTGCTGTGTGTTCAGCCCAAGCAGTTGCCCAGACTTCTGGAGCAGATCAATCCGGGACTGACCAAAGATCATCTTTTGGTTTCGGTCATCACCGGGGTTTCTATTGCAGAGATCAAGAGTCATTTGAATGTAGAAGTGCCGGTGGTTCGGGCTATGCCCAATACGGCCATTGCCATAGGAGAGTCTATGACGTGTATTTGCTCTGAGGATAGCAAGGACGATGCGTTGGCTGTGCAGAAGATTTTTAATGCGCTTGGGAAGACCCTCATCATAGAAGAAAAGCTGATGCAGGCTGCTACAGTACTTGGTGCGAGTGGCATTGCTTTCTTTATGCGTTACCTTCGAGCAGCCACTCAGGGTGGTGTGCAGATGGGTTTTCATTCTGAAGATGCACAGATGATCGCTGTGCAGACCGCCAAAGGCGCTGCATCCCTGATATTGGAAAATGGTCAGCACCCCGAGGTGGAGATTGACAAGGTAACCACTCCGGAAGGCTGCACGATCGCCGGACTGAATGAAATGGAACACCAGGGACTGAGCTCTGCCTTGATAAAAGGCTTAATGGTGTCTTACGAAAAAATCAAAAACATTAAATAGCATGCGACATTTTACTTCTGTAAATGATGTAAAAGATCTCGATGGGTTTGTGCAAAAGGCACTTGCTCTGAAGAAATCCCCCTTTGCGCATAAGCATCTGGGTGAAAACAGAACACTTGGGCTCTTGTTTTTCAACTCCAGCCTGAGAACCAGAATGAGTACTCAAAAAGCGGCTGCCAATCTGGGGATGAACACCATGGTGATGAATGTGACCCAGGATTCGTGGCAGATAGAAATAGAAGATGGAGTGGTCATGGATGGTGGCAAGGCTGAGCACATTCGTGAAGCGGCCGCTGTGTTGGGGCAGTATTGTGATATTCTGGGGGTGCGTTCCTTTCCGGCATTGCGAGACCGAAAGACTGACTATGGTGAGAAGATCATAAAAGCATTTATCCAGCATTCCGGCGTGCCTATTATTAGCCTGGAGTCGGCCACACTGCATCCTTTGCAGTCTTTTGCTGATTTGGTGACTATTTCTGAGTTCAAAAAATCACCTAAACCGAAGGTGGTTTTGTCATGGGCGCCACACATCAATGCCCTGCCTCAGGCGGTGTCCAACTCCTTTTCGCAGTGGATGACTCACGCTGATGTTGATTTTTCTATTGTGCAGCCCAAGGGATTTGAATTGTCAGATCAGTTTACAAAAGGAGCCAAAATCTATTACGATCAGGAAGAGGCTTTTGAGGGTGCAGATTTTGTGTATGTCAAAAACTGGTCATCCTATAAGAACTACGGCGAGGTGGGCAATTATCCTAAATGGATGATTGATCAGTCCAAGCTGGCCAATACGAATCAAGCACGGGTGATGCACTGCCTGCCTGTGCGAAGAAATGTGGTGATCGCCGATGAGGTGCTCGATTCTAAAAGTGCCATCGTGATCCACCAGGCGGCCAATCGAGTGTTTAGTGCACAGGCTGTCCTCAAAGAAATGTTGGAAAACCTATAGAATATGAAACAACCACTCAATGTCATCAAAATAGGTGGCGCGGTGATCGAAGACCCTGAAAAGCAACAGGCTTTTTTGGATGGGTTCGTAGCACTCAAAGGCCCCAAGATTCTCGTGCATGGAGGAGGAAGAATAGCGACCGAAATAGGTGAGCGACTGGGCATGGAAGCCATAATGGTGGAAGGCCGTCGCGTGACGGACGATGCCACCGTAGATTTGGTGACCATGGTGTATGGAGGTCTTGTAAATAAGCAAATGACCGCCAAGCTCCAAAGTTTGGGAGTCAATGCCATTGGGCTGACAGGAGCAGACGGATCCATCATCAGGTCGGTCAAGCGGCCCGTTACCAATGGAGTGGATTATGGTTGGGTGGGTGATCCCGTGGAAGTTAATGCAGACTTTCTTACCAAAATGATTGAAGCCGGAGGTGTGCCGGTAATTGCACCGCTAACCCACGATGGCGCCGGGCACATTCTCAATACCAATGCAGATACCATTGCCGGCACCATTGCACTGGCCATGGCGGAGTTTTTTGAAGTCAACCTGGCCCTCACTTTTGAACTGGATGGGGTGCTGGCCGATGTGAACGATCCTGAGTCTTTGATCAATCCATTTAAAGAATCTTTTTTTATCGAAATGAAAGAATCCGGCGCTATTCATAGCGGGATGATTCCTAAATTAGAGAATTCATTCAAAGCTCTGCACAGCGGAGTGAAGGGTGTGAGAATCTGTAAATACGATCAAATAAACTCAAACCATGGCAGCCTCCTTCAAATATAACACGGATCAGCTCCATAGTGAGGCTGTGGACTTGCTTAAGCAGCTCATTTCTACACAGAGCATCAGCAGGGAGGAAGACAAAACCGCTGATCTGATTCAACGATATTTCGAGGAGCAGGAAGTCCCTACAGAGAGAAAGGGTAATAACGTGTGGGTGAAGAATCAGGACTTTGATGATGCTAAACCTACGGTATTACTGAACTCGCACCACGATACCGTCAAACCCAACGCCGGATACACAAGAGACCCTTTTTATCCCTCTGAGGAGGATGGAAAGCTTTTTGGACTTGGGAGCAATGATGCTGGAGGAGCACTGGTGTCACTGATCATGACCTTCATGTATTTTTATACGCAAAAGGACCTGAAGTACAATCTGATTCTGGCGGCTACCGCCGAAGAGGAAATTTCAGGACCGGGCGGAATCAAAAGTATCCTGAGAGAATTAGGAGAAATCAGCTTTGGAATAGTGGGGGAGCCTACCGAAATGGACATGGCCATTCACGAAAAGGGGCTCATGGTACTCGATTGCTACGCCAGGGGGGTGGCCGGACATGCCGCTCGCGATGAGGGCGAAAATGCCATTTATTTGGCTATGAAGGATATCGAATGGTTTCGTAACTACCAGTTTCCAAAAACTTCAGAGACTTTGGGACCGATCAAGATGTCGGTGACCATGATATCCTCAGGCACTCAACACAATGTGGTGCCGGATACCTGTCATTTTGTGGTGGACGTGCGCACCACTGATGCCTACAGCAATGAAGAAACCCTGGAACTGATCCGGGCACAGGTGAATTGTGAGGTGCAGGAGCGCTCTACACGCCTACAACCCTCCGGAATCACCAAAGACCATGAGATCGTGAAGGCTGCTGAGGCACTGGACACGAAGTTTTTTGGTTCGCCTACCATGTCAGATCAGGCATTGATGCCCTTTCCAACGGTTAAGATTGGTCCGGGAGACTCCAACCGCTCACATATGCCCGATGAGTATATTTTCGTCGAGGAGATCAAAGAAGGCATCATGGGATACCTCATGCTGCTCAATAAGCTTTTTAAATCAAATTAATATCAATGAAACTTTGGCAGAAGTCTACAGACGTCAACAAGAGAGTTGAGGCATTTACTATTGGAAATGATCAGGAGCTCGATTTACTCCTGGCACCCTATGATATTTTGGGATCATTGGCGCACATAGAGATGTTGGAGAGCATCGGGCTGCTTACCGGGGAGGAATTGAAAGTTCTAAGTGCGGAGTTGAAGCAACTTTACCAACTGGCCAGGGCAGGTGAGCTCACTATTGATCCGGGCATGGAAGATATCCATTCTCAGGTGGAGTTTTTGCTTACCAAGAAACTGGGAGAGGTGGGTAAAAAAATCCACAGTGGCCGATCCAGAAATGATCAGGTGCTGGTGGACCTTAAAATGTATTTCAGAGGTGAAATTGAGGAGATAGTAGGGCTGGTAAAATTGCTTTCAGATACACTCCTGAGTCAAAGTGAACGGTATAAGGATGTTCTTATCCCGGGGTATACTCATATGCAGGTGGCTATGCCTTCTTCTATTGGATTATGGTTGGGGGCTTATGCCGAGAGCCTTTCTGATGATCTCATAGCTTTGAGGGCAGCTTTTGATGTTGCCAATAAGAACCCACTCGGTTCTGCCGCCGGGTATGGTTCCTCTTTTCCAATTGATAGAGTGAAAACCACAGCGTTGCTTGGCTTTGAGGAGCCTAACTACAATGTGGTGTATGCGCAAATGACCAGAGGTAAATCAGAAGTGGCATTGGCCACAGCGATGGCCTCAGTGGCTGCTACCCTGAGTAAATTAGCCATGGATGTCTGTTTGTATGCGGGCCAAAATTTTGGTTTTTTGTCCTTTCCGGATGAGCTGACCACTGGTTCAAGTATTATGCCGCATAAGAAGAATCCGGACGTATTCGAATTGGTAAGGGGACGGTGCAATCAGCTGCTAAGTTTGCCCAATGAACTGAACCTTATTCTCAGCAATCTTCCGAGTGGTTATCACCGCGATCTTCAGCAACTAAAAGAACACTTGTTTCCTGGCATCCAGACCCTGAAGCAGTGCCTGGATATTGTGGATTTTTCGCTCAGTCAGGTGAAGGTAAACCCAGACGTGATCAATGACAGCAGGTATGATTACCTGTTCACGGTAGAGCTGGTCAATCAGCTGGTACTGGACGGAATGCCCTTTAGGGATGCTTATAAGGAAGTGGGTAAGCGGGTAGAAGAGGGTACCTATCGGCCAGACAGGGAGATAAAACATACTCACCTGGGCAGCGTGGGTAATCTGGCGAATGATCAGGTGGCCGAAAAAATAAAAAGGGAACTAAGCAAGTTCCCTTTCATCCACATAGGTGGGTGTTTTAGCAGTCTGACTGCTTAGTCTATCTTTAGCTGAAAGTCGAACGGAATTCGCAAGGTGCTGGCTACTGCCTCGCCTTCAATGTTCCTTGCGGGTTCGAATTTCAGGTCGTTGAGGGCTAGCTCAACCGTTTCTTTTAGCTTGCTACATGGGTATGCAAGTGCTGTGGTATTTGAAATATTACCTTCAGCGTCAATCTCCAGATACATAATCACGGTGCCTTCAATGCCACTTTCGTTGCTCATTGTAGGGTACTTGATACTTTCCGCCACTTCGTCCAGATTAATGGCCTTTGCCTGTAGGGATAGATTAGAATCAGAGGTGGCAAAAGCTAGTACTGCAACTGTTAATAGAGCAAGGAAAAATATGTATTTTTTCATGTGATTATAAATTGATGTATTACTTAATTGATATGGTAATGTTAATCAAATATTAATTAATTAACAATTACGTAACATTAAGTTTTTGGGAAAGAGGAGTGCGCGTCATGTTCGCTATTTGACGACTAATTTTCTTCTTCAGGAGCGATCAAGACCACCCCTTTGCTATCTTTAAAAGTCCATGTCAAAACCATTCCATATTTACCGGTCAGGAGCCGGATCAGGTAAAACTTTCACCTTGGCCAGATCTTATCTGACCATCGCACTCGGACGCCCAGCCGCTTTCCGACACATTCTCGGTGTGACCTTTACCAACAAAGCCACCGAGGAGATGAAGAATCGGATCGTGGCCATCCTCAAGACCCTTGCCGCAGGAGAGGCTCACCCCATGGAAGCCGATCTCTGTGCCGATCTGGGGATTAGCAAAGGCGAACTCCAAAAGCGTGCTTCTGCCACGTTGAGCGATATCCTGCACCAGTATGGCCGGTTTAGTATTGTCACCATTGACAGTTTCTTCAATCAGGTAATCCGATCCTTTGCCAGGGAGATGGGCCTTCAGGGAACGTTCACCATAGATCTGGATCAGAAAACAGTCCTGGAGAGGGTGATCGACAAGATGCTTCAGGAAATAGGCGAGGCGGATAAGAAGCAGCTACGGAGCTGGCTCACTGAGTTTGCGGAGTTGAAGGTGGAAGATGGAAAATCCTGGGATTTTAGAAGAGACATTACGGCGCTTTCCGGAGAGATACTGAAAGACGAATTCAAAAAGCATTCAGCGGCGGTTTTGAAGCTCAGTGAAACTCCGGGGTATTTTGATAAGTTAAAAAAGGAGCTCAATGAGATCAGATTTGGTTTCGAAAACCAGGTCAAAAGGTTTAGTAGAGAATTCTCTGAATACCTGGAGCAGGAGGGACTCTCCATTAAGGATTTCAGTGGAGGAGTGAGAGGTCCGGCTGGACTTTTTGAAAAACTTGAGGGTCTGGTTTTTGACATAAGTGATCCCAGGCGGGCGGCAATGGATAACCTGGAGGCATGGCTCACAAAGCCAAACTTGAAGAAGGGACACCTGAATCATTATTTGGAGTCCTTTATTCTGCCGAAGTACAGCCAAATGATCAATTATATAGATCAGCATTTTGTTCGCTATGCCTCCAGTCTGGAAGTGCAGCGTTACCTCTTCACCTTTGGTATTCTGGCGCAGGTCAATAAGTACATTCAGAACTACCGGGATGAGAATGACGTGATGTTGATCGCAGATTTACCGGATTTTCTTCATCAGATTATTAGCGATAGTGATACCCCATATATCTATGAAAAGGTGGGTTCCAACTATAGTCATTACCTCATCGATGAGTTTCAGGATACCTCTGCTTTTCAATGGGAAAACTTTATGCCGCTGGTGAAGAATACCACCGATGAAGGTAATTTTAGTATGGTGGTTGGGGATGTAAAGCAATCCATTTACCGCTTCAGAGGAGGTGAATGGGAGTTGCTTCAAAACAGGCTAAAAGACGATATTGGCGACTATCATGTAGAAGCGCATAATCTGGATACCAACTGGCGGAGTGATCAGCGAATAATTGACTTCAATAATTTCTTTTTTGAGTCAGCCAGAGATTTTTCCAAAGATCATTTTTTCAATCAGACAGGTAATGTACTGGATCCTGTATTGAAGCAAAGGGTTGCTGACCGTGTGAGTGAGGTATTTGATACCTTCTCTGATGTGGCTCAAAAGGGCTCAAAAGAAGAAGCTGTGCCCCAGGGCAGTGTGAACCTTGAGTTTATCTCTGACGATGATACCGGGGATGATGAAAAATGGGCAGATGAAGCCATCGCCAGGACTATTCGCTATGCAGAAGATCTGCAGAGAAAGGGCTACGAACTGAGGGATATGGCCATTCTGACGAGATATAGTAGCGAGGGCAGAAAGGTGGCTGATGCATTTTTGGCATTCAGAAATTCAGAAGAGGCTGATCCCGACTTGAAATATGATGTGGTGAGTAGTGAGGCTCTATACCTCACATCCAGCCATCTGGTCAGGTTTATTGTTTCACTCATCAAGTGGCTGAACGACGAGAAAAACACCATCGTTTTGAATGAGTGGCTTTATGAGTACCGAAGGTACATTTCACAGGAAGAGATTACTGAGAGTGGGATATTTGCCTCATATCGGGAATGGAAAGAGGTTGTACCCAATGAGTTTATCAAGCACAAAGAATACATGAAAACGCTCCCGCTCTATGAGCTGGTAGAGGGTATCGTGCGGATTTTCGATTTGAATAAATTCAAGCAGGAGTTCACTTATTTACAGGGTTTTCAAGATGCGGTTCTGGATTATTCCAAAAATGAACGCGGGGACATCCCTTCATTTCTGGAATGGTGGGAAGAGGTGCGAAAAGAACGGGCCATCCAAATCTCTAATGACAACAACGCCATAAAAATCCTGACGATCCATAAAGCTAAGGGCCTGGAGTTTCCTGTGGTGATTTTGCCGTTTTTAGGATGGGGGTTTGACCATGATGGTACCAAAGACAATATTTTATGGTGTGAGGGTGCTTTGGCTGATGCTCCATTTAACAGGCTGCCTGTGATACCCCTAAAGTATAGCTCCAAGCTCGCCAATACCTACTGGGCCGAGGCGTACTATCAGGAAAAGTTAAAGGCCTATCTGGACAATTTGAACCTTCTCTACGTGGCTTTTACCAGACCGATAGAGGTGCTCATTGGCTTTGCTAAATTGCCGAAACCCAAGGCGAAGTTCGGGAGCACCTATGATTTGATGCACCCATTGCTGAGTGACACTGAAGGTTGGGATGAGTCTGCAACTGCCTACCACATAGGAGAAATCCCAGGTAAGGAAAATGTGCGTCAGTCCACCCTGGAGTTTGGTCTGACCGAATACCTTTCCACCCCGTGGCGGGGCAAGGTGAGCGTACAAATCAAAGGATCCGCCGAGCTTAGCGAGGCGGTTTTTGTGGATGCAACTTTGCAGGGGATCAGAATGCACGAGGTGCTCAGCAAGATTCACTATTCCAGTGATTTGGATCAGTATGTTGAGCATTCGGATTACGAGCAGCTGAAAACCATTATTTCGCACCCTGAGCTCGCAGACTGGTTTGACCCTCAATGGATGGTAGCCAATGAGGTGCCCATATTACTTCCCGGAGGGGATTTTAAGCGAATAGACCGGATCAATAGATCAGAGAAAGAAACCATTGTGATAGATTTTAAAACCGGAACCAAGCGGAGCAAGGACAAAAGTCAGGTGGCAGAGTACATTCGTATTTTGAAGGAAATGGAGTACCCTGGTGTGCGGGGTTATTTGGTTTATTTGAGTGATTTAAGTGTGGAACCGGTATGAAAATGGATCAGGAAAAGAAGCGTGCGTCACCCACTTTTATCTCAGAGCTGGCCGACCGGATTCTCAGGGAGAATGATGGGAAACTTGATCAGGTGACTGTAGTATTCCCAAACAGACGGGCAGGATTGTTTTTTCGTCAGTCGCTGTCTGCATTCATCACCAAGCCTATTTGGATGCCGGAGGTGGCTAGCATGCAGGATTTTGTGGGGCGGTTCAGCACCGCCAGATCCATAGAGACCCTGGAGGCTATTTTTGTGCTGTTTGAGGTGTACAAAACCCATCAGAAAAATGAGGAGACCTTTGATCAGTTCTTCTTTTGGGGCGAGATGATCCTTCGGGATTTTGAGGAGATCGATCAGTATCTGGTCAATCCGGAGCAGCTTTTTACCAGCATCAAGTCTCAGAAGGAGCTGGATGAGGAGTTTTACTTTTTGGATGAGGAGGACAAACGCATCATTCAAAGTTTTTGGTCCAGCTTTTTACCCAAGACCACCAAGAGTCAGGAAGCCTTTCTGGAGACCTGGAAAATCCTGCTGCCCATCTACACGGAGTTCAAAGCCACTTTGCGCAAGCGAGGGGAGGCCTATGGAGGAATGATCTACAGAGAGATCACGGAGCACCTGTCTGAAACCCAATTGCGTACAGGCCGAAAGGTGTATTTCGCAGGATTCAATGCCCTCACCCATACAGAAGAGAAGATCATCAAGCACTTTGTGCAGGAAGAGAATGCACAGGTAATTTGGGACCTGGATGACTATTACTTCAGTAACGCCCGGCAGGAAGCCGGTTTTTTCTTGCGGGATTATAGCAGTGACAGTGTGCTGGGAAAGACCTTTCCGAAGGATTTGCCGAAGCGATTCGAAACCGAAAAGTATATGGATGCCACGGGGGTGTCTCTGGAGGTGGGTCAAACCAAAGCCTTGGCGGAGACTTTGAAAGAACTGGCTGCTTCCCCATCTTTTGATCCGCAACGCGCGGTGGTGGTGCTCCCAAAGGAGCACATGCTCTTCCCCACCTTGCATGCCATCCCGGATGAGATTGATAAGGTGAATATTACCATGGGTTATCCTTTGAAAGATACGCCGGTTTACAGCCTGCTGGAGAGTGTGCTATTGCTTCAAAACATGCGAAAGGACAACCTGATCAATAGTACGTCTTTTTACTACAAACCATTGATTGAGCTGCTGGAGCACCCGCTCCTTTATGTGCTGGAAGAGGAGCCCATCAAAAAACTGGTGCGTGAAATCAGGAGCCGAAACAGGATCACCCTGTATCAGGAGGAGATTGTCTTAGAACATCCCATTTTTACCCTGATTTTCCAAAAACCAGAGAATGCCTTTGAATACCTCCTTTCTATTTTGAAGGAGCTTTACGCCACTTGGAAAGACAAGAGTCATGACCTTGAACTGGAGTTTATCAGTAGGTTTTACCTGCATGTAAGTCAGCTACATGAGATGATGGGAGAACGGTCTCAGGGCCTGAGCTATGATTTTCTCATCAAGTTATTCCGAAGGCTGGCACGAACATTGAAAATTCCTTTTACCGGCGAACCATTGAATGGACTGCAGGTGATGGGTATCCTGGAGACCCGAAATCTCGATTTCGACCATGTCTTTATTCTCAATATGAATGAGGACAGCTGGCCTGCGGCTCCCCGGCGTGGGTCTTTTATTCCCTACAATATCCGAAAGGCCTTCAATCTCCCGGTTTTTGATCATCAGGATGCTATTTACGCTTATCTTTTTTACCGACTGTTGCAGCGAGCCAGTCATGTCCACTTCTTTTACAATACGGTGGCCGAATTCAACGTGAATGGAGAACTGAGCCGGCTGGTGCAGCAGCTTGAAGTAGAATCGAAATTTACGATCCACAAGCGCATACTGGCTAGCCCCATAAAAACCGAAGCGCCTAAACCCATTTTGATTCAAAAAAATGAGGTCATTCTGGGTAAAATGGAACGTTATCTCGAGGGTTTTGAAGGCGATCGTGAAACCAGACCATCGGCATTCACACCCAGTGCCATCAATACCTACTTGGATTGCAGGCTGAAGTTTTACTTCAAATATGTGGAACGCCTCTACGAACCTGATGTGGTGCAGGAGGAGATGGACCCCATGGTGTTTGGGAACATTCTGCACGACAGTATGGAACTACTTTACAAGGAGTTTATCAAGCGTGAAAAGCGTGATGTCGTATATCCGGAGGATCTTTTTTGGATTCGAGAAGGGGTGCGGGGAGCCATCAATAAGGCGTTTATCAAACACTATGGCATTAAGAATGAAAAGAAATTTCAGCTGGAAGGCCGGTCAGTCATAGCGGCAGATATTCTCACCAAATTCATTCATAAAATACTTGAATACGACAAGCAGTACGCTCCATATCGCATTCTGGGGCTAGAGGCCGATAGTCGGGATGGCTACTCCATTGATTTTCCGGTGGAGACCGGAGGTAAGACCAGGCATATAAAACTCAAAGGGATCATCGATAGGCTGGACATCAAAGAAGGCAAGGTGCGAGTGATAGATTATAAGACTGGCCGGGACGAAAAGGTCTTCACCACAGTGCAATCTCTGGTAGATCGTGAGGACAAAAACCGCAAGAAAGCCGTTTTTCAGGTGCTTTTTTACAGCTACCTATTTAAGCAGAAATATACCGGGGACTATGAGCTGATAGAGCCGGGTATTTTCAATAGTCGCGACCTTTTCAGCAAAGATTTTGAATGGAAAGTTTTTGATAACCAGCAGAAGACAGGGGTTTCTAACTTTGATCAATATGAGTCCGAGTTTGAGCAGGTATTGAGTGAAGTGCTCACGGAGATGTATAGTGCGGAGCAACCTTTTGATCAGACCACAGATCACAAGAAATGCGGATTCTGCCCGTACCGGGAAATTTGCGGGAGGTAATGAAACCCGATTGATTAAAGCGGTTGTGTACGTTCGGATTTACGTTTAACTTAACCATAATTGCACATTTTTTATTCCCTGGGAGGATTGAATGAAGATTGAATGAATAAAATCAATGATTTAGGATCCCGATCAGACCGCAATACGGTGTTTAGTCGTGAACTTCTGGCGGAGGCCGATGATGAGAAGCTCAAGATGATCGTAGAGGAGGCCGCTCGTGACCTCAACACCCCGATAGCCCTTGTGACGCTTGTGATGGAGCATGTTCAGTTCTTCAAAGCCCACTATGGTTTACCACAGGACCTGGCGGCTATGCGAGGGACTGATAGGGACATTTCTTTTTGCCAGTTTGTGGTGGCTACAGGTGAATCTTTCGAAGTGGAAAATGCTCTTACGGATGACAGAGTTCCAAAGGAACTGGTGGAGCAATATGATATTCGTGCGTACATGGGGATGCCGGTCACCATCAATGATACGGTGGTAGGTTCACTCTGTGTACTCGATACCAAGCCCCGTAAATTCACAGAGACCGAGCGCAATGATTTAAGAAAACTATCGATGCTGGTGAATGGCAGGCTTTCAGCGCTGGCCAGTCGTAGGAATCAATCCAATGCTATGCTTTTGGAGCATGCTGCTTTTCCGGCCCTGGTAGAACTGCGGGGTCTTCTCAAACCGATCAGATCCGGAATCGACGTTGGACATGCCACCATTTTAGAATTGAGCACTTTTTTGCGAATAGCAGAGCGTTCGCTATACGGACGCACCTTCTCCAAGGAGGAGATGTTGAAGACATTGTCCCGAGCCAAGGAGGCACTGGATAAATATCAGAACGGGCTGTATGATATCACAGTAAGTGTGGATGATGCAGAGGATTCCATCGATGCCCTGGAGCACGTGTTTCATTCATCTACCACTACTTTATTATCAGAAATTGCCATCTCTGGTCGTGAGCTCGCGAGACACAGCACCGTACAAAGTGGTGGGGTGCTCTTACCTGAAATAGAGGAGGATATTTTTGTCTCTACTCCCAGACCATTCGGAGTTTCGCTGTTGGCGATGACACTCTCCATGTTTGCCTCCAGAATGGTCAATTCAGGCCTCCGGGAAAAGATCCGTATCACCATGGAATCTGGTGATTCCAATGCTGCTTTGGTGCTGGAGGCCAGGGGCATGCCCGAGGCGGAACTGTTGGAGATAGTCAAAGAGCTGAAAACTCATACTGATGAGGACCCAACCGTATCCGTAAGAATGGAAGATGGCCGGGTTATGCTACTTTTCTCAGTGGTAAAAACCCGGCAATAACCTGCCGTGCTATGGAACTAGTCTTCCTTGCCCCAGGAATCAAAGATTTTTACATCGGTCCACTTGTCCTTATTTTCCTCGATATACTTCAGATGGGCCTGATGTTTTTGGTATATATCCTGATCCTCCTTACTGGCAAAGGTGACCACCAGGCTGACCGAATAGGTATTGTTTACCACTTCGCGGGGAGTACCGGCAGGTTCTCCCAGATGGTAGTTGACGATCTCAGGTACCTGCATTAGAAAGTTTTCGGTAGCCCGCTGAAAATCAGCGATATCCGTCTCTGGCTTGAGCCAAAAGAAGACCATATGGATAAAACGGCCATTGATTACTTTGTCTTTTTGTGTGGCTTTTAGAATGGTGGGCATAAGGCTCAAACCCGCTAGGGATAATAAGGATTTATTAAAAAACGATCTTCTCTTGTTCATAGGGTTGGGTTTTTGAAAACAATTTAAAAATTTTTGATCAGTCTCGGGCTTCCTTTTTCAGGCGATCTGAAAATTGCTTCTTCACCTTTTCGATCTTTGGCCTGGAGACATTCATAATGTATGGATTGAAGGGGTGGTTTTTCTCATAATTTTGATGGTAGGCCTCTGCTTCATAAAATGCTATGTAAGGGTTTAGCTGGGTGACAATCTTACCTGAATACCGCGACTGAAGCTGAGCCATCTTTTTTTCTGCGTGTTCTTTTTGCTCTTCATTGTGATAAAAAATGGCGCTCCTGTATTGAGTGCCCACATCAGGCCCTTGTCTGTTGAGTTGGGTGGGGTCGTGTGCCGTGAAGAAGATGTCCAGAAGGGTACTGTAATCAATGACTTCCGGGTCGAAGTAGATTTGAACCGTCTCAGTATGTTCGGTCCGCCCTGAACTCACCAGGTCATATTTGGCAGTGGCTGGATCCCCTCCGGCGTAACCAGACACAGCTTCTTTCACCCCCATGATCTGCTCAAAGGACGCTTCAATGCACCAGAAACAACCCCCGGCAAAAGTAGCAGTATCCAATGTGGAATAGTTCCGGTCACTCAGTTGCTGATCAGCCTGTGAAGCACTGCTGTTGCCATTGCAGCTCATGGTGAAGGACAACACGAAGATTAAGAATAAATTTTTCATATTAATACTGTTTATGATACAACATTGCTACGCAAAAACAGTTTATATCGATGAAACCGACCTGGAAATTGGAAGGTAAATGTAGCCGCAGCTACATTTGAAAAAAAAGTTGAAACGTTGTGAACCAAAAGCCAACATCCAGAGTTTAAGTATAGAATTCGATCAAAAACATTAAGGTTAGGTTAGGCGGTGATAGATGGCGCGGCTCCCGAGAGGGGGTCGCGCTTTTCTTTTTCACTCACTCAAGGTGCAGCCAGCGGTTTCTCCTTTTGATCACTGCTTTCTTGAGTTTGTCATTGGAGAGATAGGAGAGTGTTATTCTCGGATCCTGCACTGTTGTGAATGTTCCCGTTTTTTCCTTACCAAACTGCTTATAAGTCACCGTATATTCTTTTCCTATTTCCAATGAATTAATGACTCTGTTGAGGTCGCTGGTTGTACTGATCTCTCTTCCATTCATAGTTAGGATCTGATCACCTTTTTCTATACCAGCCTCATAGAAAGCGGTACCACGCAAGATGGTGCTTTGTACATAACCATCATCGTCCAGTTTAGGATTGCCAAAGTAGGCTGAACCTGGGTTTTGGAGGGACATTTTGATGCCAAACTCTGCGAATAGTGCTTCAAAGTCGGGAAGGTTGCTGTCATAAATTTGACGCTCGAAGAAAGCTGCCGCAAATCCAGGGTCCCTGGTCAGCTCGCCCAGTACTTTTTGCAGGTCGGCCATAGTGTATGGAATCTCCGTCTGCCCAAACTCCAGCCATACTGCCCGCATGTACTCATCCAGCGTTTTATCATACTTCGTACGCAGGGTGAGGTCAAGTCCCAGCCCCAGCACTGCACCATAGCTGTAGTAGCTAATGAAGTTGTTGGCGTAGTTGGTCTCATCATTGGCTGTACCGGCGTCCGTAAACGGTGCATTGTGACTCATCTCTATCGGTCCTCTAAAGGAACGCCCCGGGCTGTTGAGTACATAATTCAGCCCACCTACAAGCCCTTTGATGTATTGCTCTGGCTCCAGTATTTTGGCCCGGGTCAGTACCAACTTCTCGAAATAGGAGGTGAAGCCCTCACCAAACCACAGTGCCTCCGATAGATTGGGTACATCGAAATCAAAGGGTTCTAATGAGGCAGGTCTAATTCGTTCGATATTCCATGCATGGAAAAACTCATGAGCAATGGTACTAATATATTGATGAGCGTTGGCCCTGAGACTACCCGTGCCAGTGCAGACAGTAGAGTTTCGGTGTTCCATCGCATCTCCATCTACCCATGGGTTGTAGGCTACCAGAAAGGTGTATTTGCCAAAATCAAATTTTGGTAGGGAGCCATAAATCTCTTGCTGTTTCTTTACCACCTTTTTTACCCATTCAGTATAACTGTCCAACTCGGCTTCCGTGCCTTCATGCATCATGGCTATCTCTATTGTTTGCCCTTCTACATCCCAACGCCTCCATGAGATTTCACCCACCAGGGTAGGGCTATCATAAAAGTAGTAGTAATCAGGCGCGCTGAAAGTAGAATCATTTTTTTTGATGAGCTGAGTGGCCACCTCCCATTCGGGGTTACTGGCAGGAATAATGAGCTCTATTTCCCGATCCTGAAGTTCCGGAGCATAGACAAATGTAGGAGGCATGTTCATGTGGATCTTTTTGGCATCTATGCCCATGTAGGTGCCATCAGCGTGGTTTCCGTAGAGGGTGTATGCAAAGTTCACGATGCCTTCAGTTACAGGAATTTCCCAGGAAAAGGGAGTAATTCGTTTTAAGGGCAGTTGATTACCTGCGGCATCAAAAGCCATTTCTTCATAAACATTTTTCACAAAGTTGTGTGCGGCATACCTGCCGGGTGAAGCATTTGGCATCCTGATTTCCAGGGTTTCTCCTGTGAGATCAGAGAAGGTTGCGGTGATGCGAAGTTCATGATGATGTATGTTGTCCAGCCCAAGGCTGTAGCGGACGGGAGTTTGAGCTTTTATTTGACTGAAGCCAGTAAGTATCAACAGCGCAAAGAGTATTCTGAGCATGTGGTCATTGGAGTTTTTGAAGGTTCGAATATACTAAAATGACAAAAGTAGGTCACCCAAACGATAAGGGTATTTGATCCGTGGGCCAGAGTAAATCATAATCTCTTTAGATACTTATCGTCATGGAGAAGGTAAACTCAAATACCTTTGCGCCATGAATAATCTATCCGTGGAAAATCTGGCCAAAAATTATGATGAACGCCAGCTATTTGAGAATCTAACTTTTGGACTGGAGCAAGGCCAAAAGGCCGCTTTGGTGGGAGTGAACGGTTGTGGGAAGTCCACCCTACTGAAGATTATTGCGGGGATAGAGCCTCCGGATCGTGGGGAGGTGTCTTTTAGAAAAGGCGTGCGGGTGGCCATGGTGCCACAGAGTCCGGAGTTTGACGACAATGACAACATTGTACAAGCGGTTTTTGCTGAAGATATTGAAGAACTTAATGTGATCCGGGACTATGAGATAGCCATACACAAGGCTACCGTGGATCCTGAAAATGCGCCTGACCTCACAGATGTTCTGGAGCGAATGGATCAGCTGAATGCCTGGGATTATGAAAGTCAGGTAAAGCAATTGTTAGGCGAATTGGGGCTGCATGATCTGGAGCAAAAGATGGGTGAGCTATCTGGTGGGCAACGAAAGCGGGTGGCTTTGGCCCGTGCGTTGGTAGTGAAGCCGGATTTTTTGATTTTGGATGAGCCCACTAACCACCTGGACCTGGACGTGATAGAGTGGCTGGAAAGCTACCTGGCTACAGCCAATCTTACCCTTCTCATGGTGACCCACGACCGGTACTTTCTGGATAGAGTGACCAATGAGATCATGGAGATTGATCAAGGGGAGCTTTTCAGATACAAAGGCAACTATCAGAACTTTTTGGAGAAAAAGGCCGAGCGCGAAGCACAGGATGCGGCTACGGTAGATAAAGCCAAGAACCTGCTGAGAAAAGAACTGGAGTGGATGCGCAGGCAGCCGAAAGCCAGGGGCACCAAGGCCAAGTATCGGGTAGATGCTTTTTATGAAACCAAAGAAAAAGCCTCGAAGGGGACACAGCGTGCAGAGATGGAGGTTAATCTGAAAGGCGAGCGTCAGGGTAAAAAGATTCTTGTGATGGAGCACGTTTCCAAGCGGTTCGACAAGATCAAAATCCTCGAGAATTTTGAGCACACCTTTCAGCGGAAAGAACGAGTGGGTATAGTGGGCCCTAATGGCGTGGGTAAATCCACCTTTCTAAACCTCCTGATTGGCAATATATTGCCGGATAGTGGCAATATGGAATTGGGGCAGACCACCAAGTTTGGCTACTACACCCAGGAGGAGCAGATATTCAACCCCAACAGTCGGGTGATAGATGTGATCAAGGAAGTGGCAGAGGTGATCAAGATGGCTGATGGTTCGGTGATCACTGCTTCTCAGCTCCTGAATCAATTCTTATTTCCTCCAAAAATGCAGTTTAACATGGTGGGTAAGCTGAGTGGAGGGGAGCGCCGCAGGCTGCAGCTGCTCCGTGTGCTGATGAACAATCCCAACTTCCTGATTCTGGATGAGCCTACCAACGATCTGGACCTGATGACCCTGAATGTCCTGGAGGATTATCTGGACAATTTTGAGGGTTGTCTGATGATTGTTTCTCACGATCGTTACTTCATGGATAAACTAACCGATCACCTGTTCATATTTGAGGGAGAGGGGCAAGTGCGAGACTTCCCGGGCAATTATACCGACTTCAGGGAGCAAGGGGGGAAACTGGCCAAAAAGGAAGAAGCACCTAAAAAGTCAACGGATAAGAGTCCTGCACCTGCGGAGCCAGTGAAAACCGAGAAAAAGAAACTATCCTACAATGAGCAGCGCGAATACGACAAGCTGGAAGGAGAAATAGCCAAACTGGAAAAGGAAAGGGATACCAAAACAGCGCTGATGAATCAAAAGACGGATTTTGAGGAATTGCAGAAGCTTGCTGAAGAGCTGGAGGCCATCAGGGATTCCATTGAGGAGAAAGAAATGCGCTGGCTGGAGTTGTCTGACAAGGCCGGGGTGTAAATCATGGGTTATGAAAAAGGGCCCATTCCGGTAGGAATGGGCCCTTTTTTTGTCCCTGGTTGAGTTTTCGTCGCTTAGGATTGTGCCAATGATGTTCGCTTTTGGAAATACACATAAGACACTGCCAGAACGCCCAAAAACACTATAGGACCTATAGAGGCTGCCAGGGGATCACCGCTGGAGAGATGCGCATAGAATGCCGACACAAAAGTGAGGGCAAACCCAAAGTAAGCAAACTCTTTAAGCCTGGTGGGGACCATAGGCAGAATCAGGGCCAGGGCACCCAGTACTTTCGCAATGCCTAGCTCCACTCTGAAATAATCCGGGAAACCAAGGTGCGTGCCCATGGCATTTTTCACGTTTTCGTCTGTGAAATATGAAAACGCTGCAAAGAGCATCATCAACGAAATGATTCCGGTGGTGGCCCAGTAGATAATTTTGTCTTTTTTCATCTTTTTGTTGAATTTGAATGAGTTATGAAGAGAAAAGGGAGCTGAGTCTGTACCTGAGTCCCATTTTTCTCGTTTGTATCTGTTTAATACGGCAAAACTAAGAATGTCGATATATATTAGTAACCTATTTACTATAGTATATCACTATACTTTTGTATAGTAACCTGAAAATCAATTATATGAGTATAGTTTCAGAGTTGGAGGAAGTAAAGAGTTGTTCCTCGCATTTCGTACTGGCGATCAACGACACGCTCAATGTGATCAGTGGTAAGTGGAAGCTACCCATCATTGGGTCACTGATGTATGGCAAGAAGCGCTTTAAGGAATTGGAGCGTGATATCGCTAAAATCACCCCCAGAATGCTTTCCAAGGAGTTAAAAGAGTTGGAGGTGAATGGAATTGTGAGCAGAACGGTGCACCCAACTACCCCTGTTACGGTGGAGTATGAATTGACCGCCTCCGGTGAGTCACTCAAGCAAGTACTGGAGCCGATGGTAGAGTGGGGAGTGCAGCACCGCAAGCGTATTTTTGGGAAATGATCCCACTAATTTGCCCGATGAGACGGGATGCGAAAGTGAAAAAGCGGTACCAGATAGCATCTGATGCCGCTTTTTTGTCGCTGAAATTAGGGTTGTATGACGGGCCCTGACGAATGCTCCCGTCCTGCGTGAAGACGCTTTCATTCAGATTCGAAAAACGAACGACTCAGTCCAATAGATGCCAGCAGGAAAATCCAGGGAAGCACCGGCAGAAGAAATCGGCCATCCCAATTCTCGGAAGTGAAGCTGACCATTAATACCTGGCTACTAATGAATATGGTGATGAATGCCTTGAGTGGGTTCATTTCGACTGATTTCCATCCTCTGATACTGAAATAATAGATCGGGTAGAGTGATAGCACAATGATCAGATTGTGTATGATGGAAAAGTAAGGTTTTACATGACCCAGATAGAGTAAGCCTTTCATCAGAGACAGCTGAAGGAAGTAGAGGGGATTGTAAACCATGAAAGAAACAAGACGAACCAATGGTTGCAAATCTGTGTCGGGGATCTCCAGCGATTTTGGAGGTGTAAGTATGGTGCGGCCTGGATAAATGATTTCGGCCTGTGAGTAGCTATTGATAAACGAAGACACATAATCCTGCAAAATAAAGTTGAGCAAAAAGAGGAACCCTACAAGAACGATCAGTCCAATGCCGATGCGATAGGGAACGGGAGTGGTTTTTACCCTGGGGTGAAAAAACAGAGCACTCAAAAGGGCCGCCAGAAAGAGTGCCCCGACAGGCCTGATAAACGCTGTGAGGAGGATGAGTACGAATGCACCCAAATATTGTAAGCGATGGTGTGAAAAATAGATGGCATATACAGACAAGATGATCAAACTTGTAAACAGGGAATCTGTATAAAGGATCATGGTCCACTGGTGAATCTCCAGCCACCCGATGTAAAGTAATGTGGCGATAAATGCAGACGACTCTCCCCCCCAGAGCTGAGCCAGGTGATACAGTGCGGCAGCAGCCAGAGCAGACGCTATTAGCTGTATCCAAATGATTGCTTCATATGGTGCTCCAAACCAATGGATCAGGGCCAGCAGCGAGGAGTATCCGCTATACCAAAAGGTGTGATCTGAGGGCCATTCACCCGATCTGATGGATAATGCATCGGTCATATACTCTTTGGTATCTACGGGGGTTTGTATACCAAAGAGCAGGTAAGCAATCAGTTGTGCCAGCAGCCAGAGGAGTATAAGCAGCAGACTTGATGCTTTACTTTCTGTGAAAGCCTTGAATGCTCCGGATGCTTGTGGTGAAATCATTCAGTTTCCGACATGGGTGGTATTGGCAGGTTGTGTTGTCTGAGAAAGGAGAGTTTGTCCCAGTATCCGCGCTGAAGCTTAATTTTCCCCTCAATCACCTGGAAAAATCCACAGCCTCTCAGGCCAAGAGGGTCTTTCCATTCCAGGATGGCCCACTCACCGTCCTCGAGTATTTGCTCCACCACACAGGTCATTTCTGCCTGTGCAAACTCTGACTTAAACATTTCATAGATGGCAGACTTACCGGAAATGGGCTCATTGGCTACCTGATGGTTGATGGCATCGTCATGATACAGGTTGGCAAGGCCCTGGGCATCCCCGGCATTGAATAAATCCACCCATTTTTGTACAAGTGCTTTGGGTTTGATCATCGGAGGTCAGTTTAGTTGTGAAATGGCGTCCTCATAGAGGTGTTCCAACAAATACTCCTGGCCTGCCAACTCCCCAAAACGTAATTCAAACTGAATCAGGACCGGATCCAGATTTTCGATTTTGTGAGTTTCCATATCAAAGTACAGGTCCAGGATGTTGGTGATGGTTCTGTCTGTGATTACCTCCTGCATGAGGTAAACGTATGTGAGCTTTTCAGTCGTTTTGAAATCAAACTCGGATATAATACCAGTGGTCTTTGAGGTCTCCCAGGCGGTATTGATCATGATTTCGTTGATCAGACTTTGGCCATTGGTGAGTACCCCAAAGTTGAAAAATGGATACTGCTGCAACTGCTGCTTCAAAGTGTCGGTTTTACCCTCGTTCACTTGGCTGAGCTTGTCCCTAATAGCCGAGTGCCTTTCTTTCCAGGTTTGAACAATGGCCAGATTTTGTTCAAGCTCTTGTTTGATACTCCTGAGCGCAAACTCTTTCTTCTGATTGGTCTGATAATCAGTGTATAGCTTATTGATGAGGAGTGCGAATAGCACACTGAATACGATAAGCAGACCATCAGCAAAGTACTTTTTCATATCAGGTTTTGGTTGCGTTCTATCCCCTCCCTACAGCAGAGCTGCACCAAATACTCCGGCACTATCACCTAGTTTCGGTTTGATAATGGGTGTATTGAACGATGGGTTAAAAACGTGCTTTTTGAGGGAGTCCACCGCTTCATTGAATAGTACATCAAGGTTTGAAACTCCACCGCCGATCACAATGACATCCGGATCCAGCACATTCACCACATTGGAAAGCCCCAGTCCAAAAAAGTGTATGAGGCGATCGATGGTTTTTTGAGCGATTGGGTCGATGCCCGCTTTGTAGTCGGCATAGATATCCTTCAGGGGTCTTTTGTTGCCGGACTGCTCGAAATAATAGCGCTCCAGTGAGGGGCCTGCCAGAATCCGTTCAGCACAGCCTTTATCCCCACAGTAGCAATCGCCACCACTCAGATCCAGAAAGGTGTGACCCCATTCGCCACCAATTCCCTGCCGGCCGTTGAGTACTTTTCCATTGATGACAATACCACCACCTGTTCCGGTACCCATGATCACGCCAAAGATGACCTTGGCTTCAGGGTATTGCTCATGCACTGCACCCATTTCGGTTTCTGCCAAAGCAAAGCAGTTGGCATCATTGGCAATGTTGATGGGAATGTTCAATGCTTCCTGAAGCAATTGAAGAAACGGTTGATTATTGATCGCCTGGGTATTACTGTTCTTTAAAAGACCGGTTTGCGGATCTACCGAACCAGGTGTGCCTATCCCTAGTTTAGTGGGGCGCTCCCCAACCTGCTCAGCCAAAATGTCTAAAAGTTTGGTAATCTGACCGATGATGTGCTCTAATCCCTTTACGGCCTCAGTGGGCACACGCTCTCTTGCCAGTACTTCATGTGATTCATTCAACACAACACCCTCTATTTTGGTGCCTCCCAGGTCAATTCCCCAAAGCATATATTACGAATTTTTTAATGATAGTATCTAAATGTGCCTAAATTAACCGAAAAATATCATTCATGAATAGACGAATTCTTTATTATTCAATAGTGGTGGCCATGGCCGGGTTTCTGTTCGGCTTTGACACGGTCGTGATTTCCGGTGCTAACCTGCCCATCAAACAACTGTGGAATACCTCAGATTGGTTTCATGGTACTTTTATCATGTCGATGGCCCTGTGGGGAACAGTGATAGGAGCCCTCGCAGGTGGTATCCCTACTGATAAATATGGACGGAAGACCACACTGTTTTGGATTGGAATACTCTATTTTATTTCAGCCTTGGGTTCGGCGCTGGCTACAGACCCTTATTTATTTTCATTTTTCAGGTTTATTGGTGGACTAGGGGTAGGTGCTTCGTCAGTCACCGCACCCACTTATACTTCAGAGATAGCTCCGGCCAAGAGCAGAGGGCAGATGGTGGCTTTGTATCAGTTCAACATAGTATTCGGGATACTCATTGCCTTTATCTCTAATTATCTGCTGAAGGGCTTCGATGGTATCAATGACTGGCGATGGATGATGGGCGTAGAAGCCATCCCGGCGCTGGCCTATATCTTGCTGATCATGGGTGTTCCCAAAAGTCCGAGGTGGCTAATTCTCCATCAGAAAGATCACGATGCGGCCCTGGAGGTGCTTAGAAAAACCAATACTGAGGAGGAGGCATTGGCGCTGATCGCGGAAATTGAGAAAGATGGAAAGGCCTCGGAATCTATTCAGGGCGGAGTGTTTTCCAAACGCTACAGCATCCCGTTGATGCTGGCTTTTTTGATTGCATTTTTCAACCAACTTTCCGGGATCAATTTTATCCTTTATTATGCTCCGGAAATCCTGGAGAAGGCAGGCTTTGCTTCCTCGGACTCACTGCTCAGCTCTATTTCCATAGGTGGGGTCAATCTGGTGTTTACCATTCTGGGGATGTACCTGATCGACAGGGCGGGCCGAAAGCAGCTCATGTACATAGGTTCTGTGGGTTATATTGTGAGCTTGCTCATGGTGGCTTATGGTTTCTATGCGGAGGCCAGTGCCAATTTCAAGTTGGGCTTTATACTGATGTTTATTGCCTCCCATGCGATAGGCCAGGGAGCAGTGATCTGGGTGTTTATCTCAGAGATTTTCCCGAATAGGGTCAGAGCTTTTGGTCAGGCATGGGGTTGTGGTACCCATTGGGTATTTGCGGCGTTGATCACCCTCTTTGGCGCGGTGCTCATCAATACATTTGAGCCCTGGATGGTCTTTATCTTCTTTGCAGGGTTTATGGTGTTGCAGTTACTATTTGTGATATTCCTGATGCCGGAGACCAAGGGTGTCTCACTGGAGGAACTACAGAAGCGATTGGTGAAGGAGTAGGGGAGTACTCCAAAAAGTCAGAACGACTTTAACCGCTCTTCAGTCTTGTTCATCGAGTTATTCAGGTTGGTCACCGAGTAATAGTTTGAACCAAATTCGAATCGGGCAATATTTGCTTACGTTTTGAATTTAGGTTGGATATCGTTTATACCCTGGGTTAGATAGTAACTGAGTTTATAGAGATTTCCAAAGAACGCCCCTGAGGAGGGGCGTTTTTTTATTTATTCATCCTTGAGACATTCCACCGGATTGATGAGTGATGCTTTGAGTGTCTGATAACTAATGGTAATCAGAGTGAGCACCAGTGTGGCCACAGCGGGTAAGATGACCAGCAGCAGCCCAATGTTAATGTGATACACAAATCCATCCAGCCACCCCGAAATAAAGAAGTAAGAGGTGGGAAGGGCCACCAAACAACCTATTCCAATAAGGATAAGAAACCGCTGCCCAATCATGGAGATGATGCTGAATACAGAAGCTCCGAGTACTTTTCTGATTCCGATTTCCTTATAGCGGGTGTCAATAATAAAGCCTACCATCCCGATAAGTCCGAGACATCCTATGAGCACTGCAATGACCGTGAATACTTTGATCATGGTGCTCAGCCGCTCTTCGGCCTGGTATTGCTGGTCAAATAGATCATCCATAAACTGATACTCGGGACTATTGATCGGATCAAATTTGGTCCAGGTTTCTTCTACATGGGCCAATGCACTTTGCACATCTCCCGGAGAGATTTGCATGCAGATCGTACGCATATTCCAATCACCTTTGAGGATCACCATGGGGGTGATTTCACTGTGTAACGATTCGAAATGAAAATCTTCGGTGACTCCCAGGATTCTACCGGCCTTGTAGGTATGATCATCATAATTGCCATAGGAGAGCTTACGGCCTACGATATCTTCCGGATCATCAAATCCCAGTGCTTTGGCTGCTGCCCTGTTCACAAGGTAATAGCCCACTGAGTCTGTACTCATTTCCATGGCAGCGGTAAAATTTTTGCCCGCCACCAGTTCGATCTCAAAGGTTTCCAGGAAATCCTCGTCTGCCAGAATAAAGGGCAGTCTGAAGGTGGTTTCCACGGCAGTCTGGTCATTGAAAAACGCAGAATTCCAATTGTCGGCCAGGCGGCCCGTGGGTACTCGCGAGGCATAGGTGGCTTTGTGAATGGCTGGATGACTCAGGAGTTCATTTTTGAAAACATCCAGATTGCGGATGTTTCTGCTCATGGACAAGTGTAGGATCTGGTCTTTGCGGTAGCCAGGGTCTGAGTTTTGAATGAACTTCATCTGACCCTCGATCACGGCCAGTGTGAAGAGCAAGCCTATGGTGACGGCATACTGAAAGGTGATGAGCCAGCTTCTGAAATTCCATTTGTTGCTGTTGATGGCTGCCTCGCCTTTCAGGGCCTGTATCAGATTTATTCTGGAAAGAAAAAGGGCTGGGTAGGATCCGGAAATGATGGCAACCATTACGAGGAGCAGGATAAGTCCCAGGAGAAGTTCTCTATTTTCCAGCATGTTGAATGTCAGCTGTTTTTCCATGAAATCATTGAGATATGGCAACGCCAGCCAGGTGAGCATTATGGCCACCGGAAAGGACAGGAGATTGACCATGAGCGACTCGGTGAGAAATTGCTGAATGAGCGAAGATTTTTGTGCTCCGATGGCTTTTCGTACACCTACTTCTTTGGTCCTTCTGGAAAAATGTGAGGTCGCCAGGTTCATATAATTGATGCAGGCAACTACCAGCAGCAGGATACCTACGGTACCAAAGATGTACACTTGCTGCAAACTGCCATTGCTTTCAATTTCACCCTCCAGATGAGAGTTGAGATGGATGCTGAGCAGGGGCTGTAGCTCAAAATCGTAGGCTTTTTTGGCTGGAATTCCATTTTCAAACAAGCCCACATACTTATCAAAAAAGTCGTCTTTGTATTGTTCAATGCGGCGTGGGTCGGTACCCTCTTGTAGCCTGAGGTAAGTGAGCCAGTTGTAGTTGCCAGTCACGTTGTTCATCCCTTCTCCAAAAACAGGCTCCAGAAACTCTATGGGAGCGAGGTACTCAAAGTGAAAATGCTGGTTTTCGGGCATATCTTCCATCACTCCGGATACCACAAAGGAAGCTTTGTTCGCGTCCCGGGTGATCTGAATGGTCTTTCCCAGGATGTCATCATTGCGCCAGTCATTACCAAAGAGCCTGATGGCGCTTTGTTCGGTCAGTACGATGGATTTGATCTCCCGAAAGGCTGATTCTGCATTGCCCAGGATGAACGGGAAGGTGAACACATCAAAGACGTCCTTATCTGCGAAGACGACCTGCTCGGAAGGAAAGACCTTATCTCCGATTTGAATGTCCGGGAACGCCCAGGCATAGAATCGGGTAGCGTGGGTGATTTCGGGGTAGTCTGCTTTGAGCCGCTGGGCGTGCCCGGCAGATGCAAAGGCCCAATGCCTGCTCAGCTCCCCGTTTTTGTCAATGTTTTTGACTGTCAGTCGATAGGTATTATCAGCATGTACATGATGTTGATCATAGCTGAGTTCATCTTGGATAAACAGGGCGATCAGGATGAAAGCGCAAATACCTGTGGAAAGCCCAATGATATTAATGGCGGTGCCGGACTTGTATTTCCAAAGGTTTCGAATGGCAACGATGAGGTGATTTCTAAACATGGATCCGTTGGTTGGTATGAGGTGATTGATTTTTGATGACTTGGTGAGGCCCGGACGAAAAAGCCTGATGACCTGCCAGTAGTACCAGAGTAGTGCTTTTAAAGGGCCTTTTTGATGTTTCAGGATGTATTCTTCTTCCAGATCACCCTGAATATCCTCCAGGTATTCTGTTTTGCAGAAAAAAGCCAGCAGCCGGTTGGCACCTCTGGGTGGTTGGATATTGAGGTCTTCCATTAAACTATTTTAAAGGCCACATCGGGGATGGCATCCCAGAGCTGATTGCGTGTGTCCCGGCTAACAGCCAGTGCTTTTTTCCCCAGATCAGTGACTGTAAAGAAACGCTTACGTTTACCGCCTCTCATGGCGGTGGCTTCCCCAAATTCCGAATTCAAATAACCCTTCTCTTCCATTCTGCGCAAGGCGCTCTGTAAGGCGCCTATGCTCACTTTTCTGTTCAGCCTGGATTCTATTTCGGCTTTTAGAGTCACGCCGTATGCATCTCCGAAGAGAATGGCCACCGTGAGTAGTACAATTTCCTCAAATTCACCGAGTTGAAAGTCTTTCATTCTTTTTATTCCTATCTGTATATAAAATATTAAATTCCTATACGTAGTTTATATAGAAAGGTTAAACCCCAAAGAGTATTTTATACTTTCTTGGGGGTACGCTCGGAAAAGCTTTACTTTATACAAACAACAAACACATTTTGACCATGAGAAAGATTTTTTTATCAGCTATCCTCGTACTGGCCACCATAGTGAGTTATGGACAAGCCAAAGTAGAATTGGGACTTAAGGGAGGCCTGAATCTTGCGAACATTAACAGGGAAGATGCTCAGGCTACCTACGAAAGTGCTACCGGGTATCATGGAGGGGCTTACGCCTTAGTCAAGGTGGCGAATATTGGTATTCAGCCAGAGCTGCTTTATTCTACCCGAGGTACTCAGGTTTCTTTTGATGACATATCAGGTGACTTCAAGCAGGAGTATACTTATCTGGATATCCCGGTGATGTTGAAACTGTATGCCGTTGCCGGACTGAACATACAGGTGGGTCCTCAGTTTGGAGTGCTGCTGTCCACGGATGGCAAGATCTCAGATGGTAACGGGGGTACTACCTCCATCAGCAAGGACAGTTATAAAAACGCTGACATCAGTGCCGCATTTGGTGCTGGATGGGATGCACCATTTGGAGTGAATTTCACGGCAAGGTACATTTTGGGTCTGACGGATATAGACAGTGGGAGCGAAGAAGCTAAAAACAGAACCTTCCAGCTTTCGCTGGGATTCAGGTTATTCAAAGTAGGGAGCTGATCTCAGACTTCTTGAAAGGAAAGCCACTCCAGTAGCTACTGGAGTGGCTTTTTTTATTTATCGAGTGATTATCAGAATTCAAAGGAAAGGAAAATTGGTCACTACTGATGGTCAATAGGAGTGTAATGGCCAGTAAAATGCCGATCAGGATCAGTAAGGTTTTTGTACGATTTGTCAACGGTGCGTTTTGTTAGGTAATGCTAAAACGGTTGAAGAAGGGCAAACCCTTATCTTCATTTCCATCGACACCAGATCTTCCGGTTTGGTGGGAAGGGTCCTAAAAAAAAGGCCTGCTCAGAATTTTCTGAGCAGGCCTTTTTGATTTTTTTGAAAGGAGATGATTAACAGAACTCCTTGAAAACCTCCACCAGGTGGTTGGCGATCATTTCTGCAGACCTTCCTTCTATGTGATGTCTTTCTACAAAATGCACAAGCTCACCATCTTTGAAAAGGGCTACTGCCGGTGAAGATGGAGGGAAAGGCATGGTATATTCTCTTACTTTGGCAGTGGCTTCCATGTCCACACCAGCAAATACCGTGGCCAGATGATCAGGCTTCTTTGCACTCAGATTGAGGGCGGTGGTCACACCTGGTCTGGCTGTGCCAGCAGCACATCCACATACAGAGTTGATCACGATCAGGGAAGTTCCTTTGTGATCTTTCATGAGGCTGTCTACTGCCTCTGCAGTTTTCAACTCCTCGAACCCTACATGTGTGAGTTCGGTACGCATTGGAGCTACAAGTTGTTCAGGATACATATCGTTTTTGTTTTATAATCAGTTTTTAAAATTTTCAGTCAGGTATTACATGAAGCCTAGCTCCAATTTGGCGGTCTCAGACATCATTTCGGTAGTGTAGGGAGGATCAAAAGTGACCTCCACAGTCACATCGTTTACTTCCGGCAGCGCCTTGATTTGTCTTTCTATTTCACCCGGAATCTCCTCGGCAGAGGGACAGGCAGGTGAGGTCAGGGTCATCAGTACATGGATGTTATTGATCGGGAAAATGTTGATTTCATAAATCAACCCCAACTCATATACGTCCACCGGTATTTCCGGATCATATACCTCTTTGATGGCTCTCACCACTGATTCCTTCAGGCTCAGATCGTCGGCTATTTGTGTTTTGTTGTCTTCTTCCATCGCTATGCGTCGGTTTGAGTTTTAGAACTTAAAGCAAGGGCATAAAGTTTCATTTGTTTGATCATAGCCCCAAAGCCATTAGATCGTTGTGTTCCTATAAATCTGTTCATCCCAATTTGCTGGGGAAAAGTGATTTCGGTATTCAGGATAGCTTCAGGAGCCTCTTCAGAGAGAACCCTTACCAGCAGGCTCACCAACCCTTTGGTGACCGCAGTATTGCTATCTGCCTGAAAGATGACCTGGCCTGTTTCATTGGCTGTGGCCGCCAACCACACCTTGCTTTGGCAGCCTTTGACGATGTGGTCATCATTTTTCTTGTCCGCTGGCATTTCGGGTAGTTGCTCGCCCAGTTCCATGATGTAGTTGATGGTCATTTCCATGTCTCCATCGAGCATGGAAAATTCCTCCACTATTTCCTGTTCTTTCTCGGCTATACTCATGACCTGAATTTCTTTACAATCTCGCTGAGGGCCTCAGCAAAGGTGTCAATCTCTTCTACGGTGTTGTAAACAGCAAAGGAAGCGCGTACGGTTCCTTCTATCTGAAAATGATCCATGAGAGGCTGGGTGCAGTGATGTCCCGTTCTCACGGCGATTCCACGAGCATCCAGAAGCATTCCCAGGTCAAATGGGTGCACTCCATCAATGAGAAAGGAGATTACACTGGTTTTGTGGGCGGCAGTGCCTATGGGCGTGAAACCATCGATGCTATACAGCCGCTCCTTACCCCTTTGCAGCAGAGCCATTTCCTGCTGATGCAGGAATTCGAACCCAATACCTTCAATGAATTCTATGGCAGCTTTGAAGGCCACCACATCGGCGATATTGGGAGTCCCTGCTTCAAACTTATAGGGAATATCGTTGTAGGTGGTCTTTTCGAAAGTCACCTCCCGGATCATCTCGCCACCACCCTGATAAGGGTCCATGCGCTCCAAAAGTGCACGTTTGCCATACAGCACTCCTACACCAGTAGGGCCGTACATTTTATGCCCGGAAAAGGCCAGAAAATCACAGTCCAGTGCCTGCACATCAATTTGATGATGTGGTGCGGCTTGTGCGCCATCTACCATAGTTACTGCTCCTGCAGCATGGGCTTTGGCGATGATTTCGGCCACCGGATTCACGGTACCCAACGAGTTGCTGATGTAGACCACTGAGACAAGCTTTGTTTTGTCTGTCAGCAACCGATCAAAGTCCTCCAGCAGGATTTCACCACTGGGTTGTACGGGTATCACTTTCAGGTTGGCGCCTGTTTGCTCACAAAGGAGCTGCCAGGGTACAATGTTGGAGTGATGCTCCATGCCTGAGATGATGATTTCGTCTCCGGCTTTCAAAAACTTCCTGCCGTAGGCTTGTGCCACCAGGTTGATTCCTTCGGTGGTACCTTTGGTGAAGATGATTTCTTCTGCTTCTCCGGCATTGATAAATCGTTGCGCAGCTTTTCGGGTTTCTTCAAAAGCGGTAGTTGCTCTTTCTGCCAGTGTGTGGATCCCCCGGTGTATGTTGGCATTGTCATTCTGATAATAATGAATCAATGCATTGGTGACACACTCGGGTGTCTGAGAAGTAGCCGCATTGTCAAAATAGATCAGGGGTTTACCATTGACCTGTTGGTGGAGAACGGGAAACTCTTTTCTGATTTCATCGACGGATATGCTGGTATCAACGCTCATTTTATCCAAGCTTGTTGGTGATAATGTCTTCTATTTCGGCGGTTACCAGGTCGTTTTTCACTTCCTGGAGGGTCTCATTGGCAAAGGCATTGAGCATCAGCGCTTTTGCCCGCTTCTTGTTGATCCCTCTGGACCTTAGGTAAAAGATGGCTTCTTCATCCAGCTGCCCGGTGGTGCATCCGTGTGAGCATTTTACATCGTCTGCCCATATTTCCAGCTGTGGCTTAGTGTTCACCGTGGCTGTATCAGACAGGAGGATGTTATTATTGGACTGAAAGGCATTGGTCTTTTGAGCCTCCGGCCTTACGTAGATTTTACCATTGAAGACGCCACGGGAGTTTTCATCCAATATACCCTTGTAGAGCTCATTGCTGAAACAATTGGGCTTCAGGTGATCCACGGAAGTGTTATTGTCCACATGGGTTTTCCCTCCGAGCTGATAAAGACCATTCATGTGAGCTTCGCAGTTTTCTGCATCCACGTTGATGTAGATGTTATTTCTAATCAGCGCAGCTTTGAAGCTGAAGGTATTGGTATAAAACCTGGAGTCTTTCTTTTGAGTGGCGTAAATGCCCTCTACCGCATAGGTACCTGTAAGGTAATTCTGAATTTTGGTATACCTCAGTTCCGCATTGGCCTGCACATCTGCTTCAAAAATGGATACATTGAGCGTGTTTTGCTCTCCCCGGATAAAGGTCTTTTCAAAGATATTGAGTCGCGAACCGGTTTCACTGCTTACCAGAATTCTTGGGTAGACAATGGCGTCCTTGGCTGTACCATCTATGAAGTGGTAGATGAAGGTGTCTTTGTTGTCCTTGTTTTTGGCAGCTTTCAGGTAGATCCCCTGGTTGAAAAAAGCAAGATTGAGCAAGGCAAATGCATCCGTTTCGATGTGTGATGTTTTTCCCAGCAACTGCGGGATATCGCTATGCTCCTTCAGCGCCTGATCATCCAATACCCGAATGGTGAGGTCGCTCGACGGACTCACGATGGTCGAATATTCTTCATTGAACAGGCCATTGACAAAGACCAGGTGATTGGCATCCGCTATCTGGTAGAATTGAGATTGACAATCGGCCTTTGAGAAGCTGGCAGGAGTAGTCTCCGCCGCAAAGTTGAATTGCTTGCCCAGTATCCTGCTGATGGGAGTGTACTTATAGGCTTCGCTTTTTGGTGCTGGCATGCCCAAAGTAGAAAACTGCTCCAAAGCACCTGTCTTAAGCGCTTTTAGTGGGCTCTCGTCTGCAAAATGCTGTCCGGCCCATTGCTGAAACTGCTCTGAAATGGTCTGCTCTATACTCAAAACTTCACTCATGATTTAATGCGCTTTTATACTGCAGCTACTTCTTCTTTGATCCAATCGTATCCCTTTTCTTCCAATTCGTAGGCCAGGGTTTTGTCTCCTGATTTCACGATGCGGCCCTGGTAGAGTACGTGTACAAAATCAGGCACGATGTAGTCCAGAAGACGCTGGTAGTGAGTTACTACGATGCTTGCCGTATCGGCAGATCTGAGTTTATTTACTCCATCTGCTACTATTTTAAGTGCGTCAATGTCCAGACCGGAGTCTGTTTCGTCCAAAATGGAAAGCTTAGGCTCCAGCATGGCCATTTGGAAAATTTCGTTTCTTTTTTTCTCACCTCCTGAGAAACCTTCATTCAATGATCTGCTCAATAGCGCCTGGTCGATATCTACCAGCTTCATTTTTTCCTTCATCTCTTTCAGAAACGAAACGGCATCCATGGCCTTGAGTCCACGCGCTTCACGCACCTGATTGACGGCAGTTTTGAGGAAGTTGGTGGTAGATACGCCGGGTATTTCTACCGGGTACTGAAAGGCCAAAAAGATGCCTGCTCTGGCACGCTCTTCAGGGGCCAGGTCCAGCAGGTCTTTGCCCAGGTATTCCACGGTGCCACCATCTACTTCATATTCTTCTCTTCCTGCCAGCACTGAGGCGAGGGTACTTTTACCCGATCCGTTCGGACCCATGATGGCATGTATTTCTCCGGCTTTTACTTCCAGGTTGATTCCTTTGAGAATCTGCTTGCCTTCTATGGAGGCCTGTAGGTTATTAATTTTAAGCATTTATAAATGGTATTTTCTTATCCGACACTTCCCTCAAGTGTGAGGGCCAACAATTTTTGAGCTTCCACGGCAAATTCCATGGGAAGCTTATTCATGACTTCTTTGGCAAATCCATTGACGATCAGGGCCACGGCGCTTTCTTCATCAATACCACGCTGCTGGCAGTAGAAGATCTGGTCTTCACCGATCTTGGAGGTGGTAGCCTCATGCTCCACCTGAGCAGAGCTGTTTTCCACATCTATGTATGGGAAGGTATGTGCACCACACTTGTCTCCCATAAGTAGCGAATCGCACTGAGAGAAGTTTCGTGCACCTTCTGCGCGCTTCATGATGTGTACCTGTCCGCGGTAGCTATTCTGCGATTTCCCGGCAGATATACCTTTGGACACGATCCTCGACTTGGTGTTTTTACCAATGTGGATCATTTTGGTGCCCGTATCTGCCTGCTGGTGATTATTGGTGACTGCCACAGAATAGAACTCGCCCTGAGAGTTGTCGCCCTTTAGAATACATGAAGGGTACTTCCAGGTGACCGCAGAGCCTGTTTCTACCTGTGTCCAGCTGATTTTGGAGTTGTCGCCGGCACAAATGCCACGTTTGGTTACAAAGTTGTAAATCCCGCCTTTTCCATTTTTATCTCCCGGATACCAGTTTTGCACCGTGGAGTACTTTACTTCAGCATCTTTGGCAGCGTATATCTCCACTACCGCGGCATGCAGCTGGTTTTCATCGCGCTGAGGGGCCGTACAGCCTTCCAGATAAGAGACATAGGAGCCTTCTTCAGCTACGATGAGTGTTCGTTCAAACTGGCCAGTATTGGCAGCATTGATGCGGAAGTAGGTGGAAAGTTCCATAGGGCATCTGACACCCTGTGGGATATAGCAAAAGGATCCGTCTGAAAAGACCGCAGAGTTCAGGGCAGCGAAGTAATTATCGGCGGCCGGAACTACTGATCCTAAATATTTTTTGATGAGCTCAGGGTGCTCCTGCACTGCTTCACTGAAGGAGCAAAAGATAATGCCACGTTCGGAAAGGGTCTCTTTGAAGGTGGTGGCCACCGATACAGAATCGATCACGGCATCCACAGCTACCCCGGTGAGCCTTTTTTGCTCATTGAGGGAGATGCCCAATCGCTCAAAAGTTTTGAGCAACTCAGGGTCTATCTCGTCCAGACTTTTGGCTTTCTTATCCTGCTTGGGAGCAGAGTAGTATTTGATGTCCTGGTAGCCAATAGCGGGGTATTTGACATTGGGCCATCGTGGTTCTTCCATTTCTGTCCACCGCTTGTAGGCCTTCAGTCTCCAGTCCAGTAGCCACTGGGGCTCCGATTTCTTGGCTGAAATAAATCTTACAATATCCTCATTGATACCCAGAGGCGCCTCGTCTGCCTCAAAGTCCACATGCCATCCATGCTCATATTCTCTTGAGGTAAATTCTTCTAAGATTTGGTCGTCTTTACTCATAAAGATTATTCGATTCCTTGTATTACTTGCTTAACTCCCAAAAGCCTCGGAAGTTTTACAAAGTAAACACTTATTTATATTTATTCTAAATAAGAATCGAACTTAAAGACCTACAGCACTTGGGAATGTTGTTCTTTATTTAGAACAGTAGGTGTCTGTTCAGACTTTCTTCCAGAGAAATGAACGTTTCAGTACGCTCTATACCATCTACCTTCTGGATTTTGTCGTGAAGAACATCCTTGAGGTGTTTAGTGTCCCGGCAGTGAATCTTAATAAAGATGTTGTAATTACCCGTGGTGTAGTGAACTTTCACAATTTCAGGAATGTCTTTGAGTTGCTCTACTACGCTATCATATAAAGATGATTTTTGCAGGTAGATACCCATGAAGCAGGTGACGTCATATCCAAGCTTTGAGTAATCCATCTGGAGAGTGGTTCCTTTTACGACTCCCATCTCTTCCAGTTTCTTCATGCGGACATGCACGGTACCTCCTGAAACAAAGACCTTTTTAGCTACCTCAGTATAGGGTATTTTCGCGTCCTCCATCAATAGATTGAGGATTTTGAGGTCCACATTGTCAATTTCGTAATTCTTGCTCATCGTAACTGTGCTCGTTTCTAATTATTCAATAATAGATATGCAATTTTAAACAGTATCTAAATATAGAGCAAATTTATTAAAATATTTTTAATATTATATCTGTTCTATTACTTTTGAACTATCAAACTGGTTTTGGAAATGCCAAAGCTCATACTGTAGGAAATAATTATTAAGGAACAAAGCCTTGTGTTTTTAGAAATAGTCAAACGATTATTCTAAAATAGGCCTTGTGGAGGTTCGAATCCTTCTCCTATAGCCATCATTTTTGGGTTAATGTTGTTTATTGAATTTGGTCGTGGTAGGGGTGCCGCGGCCATTTTCTTTTTTCAGGCCTTCCGGTCGTGGCAGGATGCCAGTTCTGGGATCAAGCGGAATTCCTGTAGGGAGATTGCATTAAAGGTGGATGATGAAGTAGTAATCTGATACCTTATATACCTCAATCTAGTTGATTGGCCATTTACCCTTCATTTTCTTTGCATGCCCCGGGCCGCGTAGGCAAAGGAAACAATTAGTGTTCCTACAGAAGGGCACCAACCTAGCCGGTCGCACGCAAAAAATCATTTTGACTCATCATATTTGAGCATTTTTTAGGAATTTTATTAGAGTCAAAATGATTCACACTTGCCTTGGATGCCCCCACCCTCCTTTGCGTCCTAACTTTTCTGAATTCACAGTGAATTAATTCGGTTTCGTAAAATATAACCATTTAGTGATAGCCCGCACAAATATTGCTTGATCCGGATCAATCCAGAAATCCGTGAAGGAACCTGAAATGGTCAGATCACCAAAGCCAAATCGAGGAGAGTGGCACGTCCATCATCGGCCAGATCCAGGTCAGGCAGGTTCATGCCCCGCTATCGCCATTCCTTTTTCTGTCTTTAAGTGAATCAGTATGTAGGCTAAAACCTCTGTTTACGTCCATTTAAGTGCTCATTGAATTTGGTTTTAGGGTCGTTCATTAAAATTTTATAGAATATCATTGATGTTTTGCCAAATAATGAATTGAAAAAATCTAAATTTGATTAGATGAAATCTAATTTCGGTGCTTCAAACGCACTTCAATTATTATTTTGTTAATAAATAAGCGCTCATTTGATTCGATGTGTAAATTTTAACTAAAAGAGTTGAAATTATTTTAATAAATCAATGGATGTACTAATTTTGAAAAATCAAAACGCATCGGAGACGCCGATGCAACTCACTGTAGGGTGATGAAATTGGCAGACATGCCCTCCTGTCTCGGGGGTGGAGATAAGGGATAAATTCCGGTTTCTTTCACGATAACCTATTTAGGTAAGTTATCGTGAATAGTCGGGGCTAACCGCTCTGTGGAGGTTCGAATCCTTCTCCTACAGCCATTTTTGGGTTAATGTTGTTTATTTGAATCTGGTCGTGGTAGGGGTGCCACGACCTTTTTCTTTTTTAGGGGTTTGAGGTCGTGGCAGGATGCCAGGCTACGCGCCCCGCGACCTTTTTCTTTTTATACCCACCTATATGCGGTCGTGGCAGGGTGCCAGGCTACGTGCCCCGGGCTACGCGTCCCGCAACCTTTTCTTTTTATACCCACCTATATGCGGTCGTGGCAGGGTGCCAGGCTACGTGCCCCGGACTACGCGTCTCGGACTACGCGTCCCGCAACCTTTTTCTTCTTTTACCCCTCCAATTATTTCTCTTTTTTCAGATTTCTTTTATCACCAGGCGTGAGTCATAGGGTTCCGGGTTTGATCCCTGATTTAGGATTAAGCAATATTTGTGTGAGGTGACACTATATAATTATATTTTGTAAAATCGAACTAATCCACTTGAAAGTAGAAAGCAAGGGCGTAGAGGAGGGCGGGCCATCCAAGGCAAGTGTGAATCATTTTGACTCCAAAAAAATCCTAAAAAAGCGCAAACCAGATGAGTCAAAATGATTTTTTGCGTTGGTGCCTTTTCTTTTGCTTCGTTTTCTTTGCCTACGCGGCCCGGGGCATGCAAAGAAAATGAAGGGTATATAGCAAATCAATTGGATTGAGGGATGTAAGGTATCAGGTAACTACGTCACCATCCATCTTTAATGCAATCTCCCCACAGGAATTCCGCTTGATCCCTTATTTATTGCACCCGGTCTGTCTGCTTGATCCCCGATAGGTGCCTGCCTGTATAGCTAACAATGGTTTGTTTGAGATTTGAAATCTGCTACATTTGGTAGCGTTACAGGCGAGTAATGGCCATTGATGGTTGTTAGTCGGTTGTTATCCGCAAGGCACGCAAACTGAAACAGAATCACAAAATTGGAATTTGATCCTCCTATAGCCTCTAGAGAAACAGTAGAACTTGTCGGTATAGCCCATTTCCCAGAAGACTGGAACCCTGAAGCCGTTGAACAAGCAAAAGCTGAACTGGTTGCACGAAACGTCACTGAATCAGAACAGGAGAAAATCGCAAAACAGTTACAAAAGGAGGTTAACCAACTCAATTCAAGACTAGCAAAAGAGCGGAGCGAAGAGAGTTATTCTAGGCTGGACATGTTTTTTATGTTTTTATACATTCCCCGAACTCTGTTGTGGGATTGGTTTCTCAAGAAGGAAGGCTATCACACTAAACATAAACAGCGGCTTTATGTCATTGGATTCACTATTCTGTTTTGGACGATAACATTAACTATTTTCAGCTTTCAAGCGGACAGAAATGCTCAGTTGTGGCAGAATCAGGTTAACAATCAGGATATTTATGAATGGGAGAAGGATAATTATTCGGACGAGGAAATTGTAGAATTCCGAAAGGAATCAATTGAACAACTCATTGAAACTGTTCTAGCTAACGAGAGGGGCGGAACTCCAACGTATGTGATTCTTGATCAAGACACTATTCCAAACTCAAAGGTCGAACAACTGCGTAATCTGGACATGCTGAATATTCGAGATGTGGTTTTCGAAGGAGATTTCGAACCTGAACCGCATGAATGGATAACTATAAAGCTGGTGAAGCCAGCGGATAACAGGCCTTTAGATTCACCCCATTGAATTATTTCAAGATTAGGACATAGCTTAATGTTCTAAAATTATGTTTAACCAGAAAGGATACTGATAGGGGAACATTAACTAACAGGCCAGGTTTTGAAACCTAATTAGCGATT